>JAAZLW010000305.1 GCA_012799135.1 Bacillota bacterium
GCCTTGGATGCGGTTTCCTTTGACCTACTTTCGGGGGAAGTCCATGCCTTAGTTGGAGAGAACGGTGCCGGCAAAACCACTCTGGTGAACGTTTTAGGTGGGGTAATCCGACCCGATTCGGGACAGATCATCATAGATGGGAAAGAACGGACGATTACCACTCCCCTGGTGGCCCGAGATTTGGGTATCGCCTTCATTCATCAGGAGCTGAATCTCATAGACGAGCTGTCAGTCATGGAAAACTTCTTCGTGGGCAATGAACCACTCACCACCCGAGGGCTAGTGAACTGGACAGCCATGTACCAGCAAAGTAGCGAGATCCTTCGCTCATTGGGGATCAGCCTTGACCCCCGGGAGACAGTCGGCAATCTCCCAGTCTCCCTTAAGCAGATGATTGAAATCGCCAAAGCACTGGTTTTTGAAGCGAAGATCATAGTGATGGATGAACCAACATCCTCTTTGACCGATGAAGAGACCAAGACCCTCTTTGATCTGATCGACCGCTTAAGGGCTGGTGGTAAAGGCATCATCTACATCTCGCACCGCATGGAGGAGATTTTCCAGATCTCCGACCGCATCACTGTCTTGCGAAACGGACAATACATCGCCACCAAACCGACAGCGAAGACCGATCATGGAGAATTGGTCAAATTGATGATTGGCAGTGACCCCGGCCAACATTTTTTGCGAAGTGAGAGTATATCGAAAGAGGTCTTGCTTGAAGTCCGCAATCTGTGGGGTCCTAGACTGGTGCACGACGTCTCTTTCCAGGTACGAGCCGGCGAGATCTTAGGTATTGCCGGTTTGGTCGGATCTGGCCGAACCGAGCTTTTGGAGACTATTTTCGGAGTGTACCAACCCAGAAAAGGCGAGATTTATCTGGCAGGAAAACCCTTCCGGCCAAAATCACCCCGGTCCTCATTGCAGGAAGGAATAGCATATGTTCCTGAGGATAGAGAAAGCAAAGGCCTTTTTTTGGATTTCGGTGTTGATAGCAACATCCACCTAGCCAAACTAGAACGTGACGCCCACTTTGGTCATGCCGATCCAAGTAAGGCTACGGAGGAGGTAGCTTCAGTAGTTAAACGCTTGGGGATCGTCACCCCCTCCCTGCGCCAACAGATTAGGAACCTAAGTGGTGGCAACCGCCAGAAAGTCATCTTAGCCCGCTGGATCTATGCCGGAATGCGGGTATTGCTGATTAATGAGCCCACCCGGGGCATTGACGTAGGGGCAAAATCCGAGATGTACCAACTACTAAGGGAGTTGAACCAGAGAGGTGTGGCTATCGTCATGGTTTCCTCCGAATTGCCGGAGATCTTAAGTATTAGCCATCGCATTGTCGTGATGCATGAGGGACGGGTTGCCGATATCTTCGCAGCAGACCAAGTCGACCGAGAAGAGCTCTTAAGAAGCATGACCGGATTCAACAAGACTTCAGCTTAGGTTAGGTGATCAGAAATGCAAAACGTAAGCCTTATTGACAAACCGAAACGAGAATTGATTGCCCTTTACATAGCCGTAGCTGCTATGTATCTGATCCCAGCCATGGTCTCTGCTCCTTTCCGTAGTGCCCAGAACATAACCAACATTCTTAACCAGATGGCTCCCGTGGGGTTCGTGGCCTTGGGACAGACCTTTCCCATCCTGACTACTGGAATCGATCTATCGGTGGGACCGGTAGTCAGTATGACAACAGCCTTGGCGGCAACCTACATGGGCTTTACCTTGGGTACTACCCTTCGGGGATTGGCCTTTTGCCTATTAGCCGGCGTTGCTGTGGGTATCGTCAATGGATGGCTGATTACCAGGCTGCGGGTAGAGCCACTGATTGTTACCTTGGGTTCTTCGGGAGTTATCAGTGGAATTACTTTGGTGATCATGCCCTATCCGGGTGGCTATGTCTCACCTACATTTACCAATTGGTGGTCTTATAGGATCGGAGACATTGTTCCCCTGGGGTTCATCTATTTCCTGGTGGCACTTAGCCTATGCCATTTCATTTTGAACTTCACCCGCTTCGGACGCCGAGTGTATGCCATCGGTGGTGATCAACGCAAAGCTTCAGTAGCCGGTATCGACGTAAGTAGAGTCAAAATGGGTGTTTACACCCTCAGCTCCCTATTTGCCACTATAGGGGGCCTGGCCCTAGCGGCCCGTATGCGTTCCGGTGACCCTCTGGCCGGCAATCCCTTTACCCTTTCCTCCATCGCAGCCGTAGTGGTCGGTGGCACCACCTTTGCCGGAGGTGTCGGTGGTGTAATGGGAACCGCGGCCGGTGTAGCCATCCTAGGACTTTTGAGCGTTATTCTCAATATTTTTGGAGTCTCCCCCTTTTACCAAAACGTCCTCGCTGGAGTCATAGTAGTAGCAGCTGTCATCTATAGCTCCTTCCGCTCCAAACTCGATACCCAAGGGAAAGGAGTCTAGTTATGAAAATCCAGTTCTTTAATAAACTCGGCAGAACCGGACGGATATACCTTTCATTGGTGATGATTCTTGGCGTATTGCTCGCCGTCTCCGGCATTCTGGTTCCCGGAACGTTGAAGCCATCTCATCTATTGGAGGTTGCCCGGCAGAGTGTCCCCTTAGGAATTACCTCTCTGGGACAGACCTTTGTCATCCTATCCGGAGGTATTGATCTATCCGTAGGAGAAATCATCACCTTCACGAATATTGTCGGCACAGACCTGATGCGGGGGAAAAACGAAGTCGCTTTGCCGGTGATTCTTTTTCTCCTTTTTACGGGTACATTGCTAGGGGCAATCAGTGGATTGGTGATTGCCAGCACCAATATGCCCCCCTTAGTCATGACTTTTGGGATGGCTTCTATTGTCAAAGGCAGCTACTTGCTCTATAGCAGCGGCACTCCCAAGGGATCGGTTTCACCGATTCTACGAACCATGGGTGCAGGCCGACTCGGTGCTATACCGATTTCCCTGCTGCTTTTTTGCTTAACCTTCGGAATAGTGCTCTATATTTCCAAGCGCACTATCTGGGGGCGATCTGTTTTCTATCTGGGAAATAATCCCCGAGCGGCCCTATATTCGGGCGTTCCAGTCCGATCCCGCCTGGTCTTTGCCTATGCCATCAGTGGGCTAATGGCGAGCATGGCCGGATTGATTCTCTCCGGATATATCGGTATTGCCAACTTTAATATCGGTGGGGATGCCTATAACATGAATTCGGTGGCAGCCGCGGTGATTGGTGGCAATACTTTTAACGGCCAGGGTGGACTGGTTGGGACAGCATTGGGCGCTCTAATCGTCACTGTATTGACCAGTCTGATGACATCACTGGGTATCGGACAGGCGGGGAAATCCATTATGCAGGGCCTGGTGATCACCATGATGGTCGCGCTTTATACATCCCAATCAGATATTTGGCAACGGATGAAACAAGTCGCCCGTCCGGAAAGAAGGGATGAACACCATGCCTCAGTATGATTTGAAAGGAAAGGTCACGCTGATTACCGGGGCAAGCAAGGGCATCGGCCGAGCTCTTACTTTAGCCCTCCATCAAGCCGGAGCGAGGATTGCCGGGTGTGCTCTGGAGGCAGACGAACTGCGGAACTTGCGGGAAGCACTGCCAGGGTCCTATTTTGCCGCAGTAGATATCACTGATTACCCGGCCTTTGCCAAGTTCTTTCAATCGGTCTCGGAGCGTTTAGGAGTACCAGATATCGTTATTGCCAACGCTGGAGTCACCGACCAAACCCATCACTCCCTGGCGGATTTGCCGGTAGAAGTCTGGCGAAAAGTGATCGAGGTTAACCTGACGGGCACGTTCATCACCCTCAAGACGGTTCTCCCGCCTATGGCTGCCGCGGGTCATGGCAACATAATCGTCGTCACATCGCTCTTAGGACAAAAGGGATATGGACAGGCCCATGACGGACCTTACTGTGCTTCCAAGTTCGGAATCGAAGGGTTGGTTGAGGTAGCAGTAGATGAATACAGTGAGCAATATGGCCTGAATATCAATACTGTCTTCCCGGCAGCCATGGTGGATACGGGCTTTTTTGCCACATGGTCGGCGGCTGACCGAGCCAAGCTTGCGCCTCCTGATGTGCTCAACGAACTGGTGCTCTATCTATCTACACAGCCTCCCTTCTCTTTGACGGGTCAATCCATTAATGGCAAGCGATGGAACACAGAGAATGATTATCGAAGGAACCTTCTTAGTACTGTATCTAAGACTAGAAAGGATGATTGACCTTGGCCACAATCCAGACCATCAAAGGTGCAATCCCCCCAGACCGGCTGGGCTTCACCTATCCCCATGAGCACCTAATCTGCTTCCCGCCTCGTGTAGCCATGAGAGAAGATCCTGACTACCAACTGCCCAGTATAGATAAAGCCATAGAAGAGCTGCGCTACTTCTACGCGGCCGGTGGGAGAACCTTAGTCGAGGGCACTGCCCTCGATTATGGACGAGATGTGGAAGCTATGCGGACCATCGCTGAGCAAACCCCGGTTAATATCGTTTTCTGTACAGGGTTTAATAAGGGGCGATTTTATAGTAACAATATCATCAAAGCTAAGGAGGACGAACTAGCTGACCTGATGATTAGGGAGCTAACAGAGGGTGTTGGCACCAGCGGATTGAAACCCGGATACATCAAATGCGGTTCTTGGTATAATGTGATCACACTGGAAGAGGAGAAGGTCACCAAGGCTGCAGCAAAGGCCCACCTAGAGACCGGTGCCCCTATTTGGGTCCATACAGAGGCTGGCACTATGGGCCTTGAACAACTAGACATCCTGGAAGAGGCAGGTGTGGACCTTAGCAAAGTATGTATTGGCCATCTGGACCGCAATCCGGACCTGTGGTACCATCGCCAAATTGCCAAGCGAGGTGCTTATGTTGGATATGATGGCCCAGGCAAGGCTAAGTACTACCCTGATTCAGTGCGAATCGAGTTAATCAAAGGTCTGATAGCCGCGGGGTTTGAAGATAAACTTCTCATCTCCGGCGACATGGGACGGCAATCATATCTCACGGCCTATCAAGGTGGCCCGGGATTTGAGTATATTATCAAGAAGTTCATACCTCGGATGCTAGATGAAGGCATCAGCCAAACCTACATCGACATGATCTGGGTTGAAAATCCGGCCAGATGGCTGTCTGTCTAGAAATTTCGCCGGGGGGAGGTTACTTAGCCTCCCTCCCGGCGAATAGTAATATCACCCAGGTACCGCCTGATCAGGGCTTTGTCGGCCTTTAGTCCACTCTCTATGGGAGATGAAAGCATTGCAGGGCCCTTCTGGCTATAGCACGCCATGTCTTTTGAATACATCACCCAAGTATGCCCCTTTAGCCAGCTCATCACGGGTCTTGTCTTCCTTTTCGACCTTTTCAAAAGCGGCCTCCACGGCTTCCTTCACGATGGCCTTTGGTATCACCGCAACCCCATCATAGTCAGCCATCACCACATCGCCGGGATGAACGGCAACTCCACCACATTGAATAGGGCAATCGTACCCGACAACTAACCCACGGCCCTTGGAATCCACCGGCTTAATCCCTGCAGCAAAAACAGGAAAACCCAACTCAACTATCTGCCTTACATCTCGCACCAGACCATCCATCACAGCTCCCCGCGCACCCCGAGCCCTAGCTGCTGTGGATAGAAGTTCCCCCCAGAAACCGCTGCGGCGAGAATTGCCTGTACCCACCACCACGATATCGTTGGGCAGAATGCTATCCATGGCAGCGATTTCCAGCTTGTAGGGCTCCTCTGGAACATGGTAGATATCCGCTGCCAGGATGGTTTTAGCACGTCCAGCGAACACAAACTTCGGTTCCAGCGGCCTTATTACTTCAGACATTGCTTGATTGCGATACCCCATGGTATCCATGACATCACATAAAACCGCGGTAAACAGTTTCCTTTCCATCAAGTCAAATAGACGAGCATCGTTTCCTTCAGGAGTGGAAGCTGTCACTTGGATTTCCTCCTTTGCGATACAGTCGATTGCTGTGTACGTATTTGCCTTTCTCCATTTCTGTCCTTTGTTCCTCTATTGAGATAAGAGCCACAAGCAGGTTGTTTCTCTATTTGAAACTAACTTTTGTTTTCAATGGTCTTTTTGCAGGAGACTGTGGTTTTAGCAAGAATTAATTACTTATAAAGACATCCAATTAGTGGGGGGTTTTAGCGTGAATACAAAATATAATTCCCTCACCGTTCAAAAAGCCATTGATATACTCATGCTCTTTAAGAACCACTCCAAGCTCTCCTTCACAGATATTCAGGGTCTATTGGGCTTTAACAAATCTACTTTGTCCCGTCTGCTCAAGACCCTAGAGTATAACCGATTCCTACATAGAGATGAACACGGTAGATACAGTGTGGGCCTGGAACTATTTGTTTTGGGCAATCAGTTTTCCAACTCATTCCAGGTCAAGCGGGTGGCAATGCCGTTTCTGAAGGACCTTTCCCTAAAACTCAATCTCACGATACATCTAGGAGTTCTTGATGGTACTGAGATTGTCATAATTGACAAATGCAATCCCCCAAATAATATTGCTCTTCTGTCTCGAGTAGGCTCTACAGTACCGGCTCATTGCACGGGTCAGGGCAAAGTCCTATTAGCCTTCTCTTCTCCTGGCCTGATCGAGGCTGTGATTGCCAAGCATGGTTTGAAAGCATTTACTCCTACTACGATCACTACCAGTAAAGATCTCTTCTTCGAACTAGCAAAGATCCGATCTCAAGGCTACGCAGTTGATTATTCCGAGCATGAGCAACATACCCGCTGTGTAGCAGTTCCCTTGCTGAACCACGAAACGGAAACGGTAGAAGCCGCGATCAGCTGTACCGGTCTGATCACGGAAATGACCGATGATGTTTTAGTGAACACGGCACCAATTCTCAAAGAAGTACGAGATAAGATCGCAATAGAATTAGGCTTCTTCAAAACATGTGCAATGGAGGGATAAGCTATGGGTCATGTGCTTTCCATTGGAGAGATGATGGTGCAAATGTGCCCCACTCTAGAAGGTCCATTACGGCAAGCACGAGCCTATGAGAGGTATGTCGCTGGGAGTGAAGGTAATACTCTAGTCAGCTTAGAGCTCCTCGGAGTCAAAACAAGGTTCATATCTCGGGTAGGCGATGACGAATTGGGGTCTGCTATCCTGTCTGAGCTCAGAGCTCGTGGTATCGATGTGTCATGGATAGCAAGGGACAAAGATGCACCCACCGGAGTCTATTTCATCCAACGGGGCTACCCGCTACAAGGTAAGACAACCGTGCTGTACTACCGTAAAGGCTCTGCTGCCAGCCGTCTGTCACCTCAAGACCTGTCAGAAGAGGTAATGGATGATGTCAAATTGGTGTTTATGACAGGAATTACGCCGGCACTTAGCCCCTCTTGTAACGAAGCTTGCCTGAAGCTAATGGAGATGGCCCGATCCCATGACCGGCCTCTAGCCTTTGACACGAACATACGGATTAAGCTCCTACCGGATCGGGCCTATGGTCAGAAGCTACTGCTCCCCTTTCTCAAAGAAGCCAAGTACATTTTTACCGGTGCAGGTGATCTGACTTACCTATTCGGTCCTGGAGAGATCGAAGAGCAGATTGTCCAGCTGCGAGACTTAGCACCTAAAGCCGACATCATACTGGTTAAGCTTGGCAAGCATGGTGCAGTCGTCTATGAGCAGGATAAAGTGTTTAGGCACCAGGGGTATCAGGTCAAGGTGGTTGATGAACTAGGGGCAGGAGACGCCTTTAGTGGTGCTTTTATCGCATCGATGCTCAGGGGAGACACAGTAGAGCACGCCCTCCGCTATGCCAATGCAGCCGGTGCTTTAACGGTTACGGCTAAGGGAGATCTGGAACCACTCCCTACTTGGAACGATCTGTCATTGTTCCTAAGTTATTACGAGGACTCCGAAGCACAATTATTAAGGTAGGTCATAAATGTGTTAGACGCAATTAGCATCGGCGAACCTTTGGTTGGAATCTATGGAGTGTCGGGAAAGGGCCTTCAGGCGGAGACCGACTTCCGCAGAGTATTAGGTGGAGATACCTCTAATTTCTCCTTGGCTTTGACCAAATTGGGCCACCCCACTGGGTATGTTACGAGATTAGGAGCAGACCCTTTTGGAGAAGCCTATCTTGCCATGTGGCAAGAGGCTGGAGTCGATACGAGTCAGGTCAAGATTGATCGCCTACACCCCACTGGCCTGTATTTTACGGCCGCATCGGATCAAAGTCATGACTTCGTTTACTATAGACGGGGCTCAGCAGCGAGTCATCTGGCCGGTCATGATATAGACGAGGATTATATTAGAAACGCTAAAGTTCTGCATGTTAGCGGCATCTCTCAAGCCATCAGCGAATCCTGCCAACAGGCTGTCCTCGAAGGACTGGAATTCGCAAAACGCCACGGTCTCCTGATCTCCTATGATTTCAACTTCAGACCTGCTTTGTGGGATGCGGTTCAGGCCCGTAAGGTCGCTTTACATACCATTGGAGAATTCGCCACAATAGTTTGTCTCACGAAGGACGAGATCGGTTTGTTGGGTGGTGGAAATGACTATCTCGAGATAGCCAGGGGATTTGTCCGGCAAGGTGTTGACCTGGTTGCTGTTAAGCTAGGAGCCAGAGGCTGTCATCTGATCAACAAGACCCAGTCCGTACTCGCCCCAGCCTATCCCATCGAGGTCGTCGATACAGTTGGCGCGGGTGATGCGTTTGCTGCAGCGATAGTAGCTGGAACACTAGAAAGTATGCCTCCTAGGAGGCTGGCTTATTTCGCAAATTTGGTCGCTGCTCTTACTTGTAGAGGCACAGGTCCTGTACAGATGCAGCCTCAACGCGAGGAGGTGAATACACTTCTAAAAACAGTATAGTAGCTTGGAACGAAGGCAGAGCATTGAAATCACTAAACTGGAGGGATTTGCTGTGCTGAAACGTGTTGTGCCGATTATTCTTGTTGCTATAGTGCTTTCAACTGCACTAGTTAGTGCCGCTCCCAAGTATCCGGATCGGGCTATTACCGTCATAGTGCCGTGGGCCGCCGGTGGTGGCACAGACCGTGTGGGTAGATTTGTTGCAGATAGACTCTCTGCAGAGCTAGGAGTCCCCATAGCTGTAGTAAACAAGACCGGCGGCGGTGGCGCTGTAGGACACGGAGCTGGTGCAAGAGCAGCCGCTGACGGGTATACCATTACTAATCTCACTCTGGAAATTGCTAACATGCATTGGCTAGGTTTAACCGATGTGACGGTAGAGGACTTTGACCCAATTCTACAGTTTAACGAAGACGCCTCAGCGGTGATGGTCAAGGCAGATGCACCATGGCAGACGATCCATGACCTACTGGATGACATTAGAGAGAATCCCGGAGAGCTGTTTTTCTCCGGTTCCGGTCCCGGGACAATCTGGGATCTGGCGCGCATAGGCCTTTTGCATAGCCAGAATATCCCTGTAGATGCAGTCACATGGGTGCCAACCACCGGTGCTGCCCCGTCCATCGTAGAACTGATGGGTGGTCATGTCCATGTAATCACTTGTAGTCTGGCTGAAGCAGCTAGCCAAGTAGAATCCGGAGACCTAAGAGTCTTGGCAGTCATGTCTGATCAGCGATTACCCGAATTCCCCGATATTCCCACTTTGAAGGAACAAGGAATCGACTGGTCAGCTGGAACCTGGCGTGGTTTTGGTGTTCCCAAGGGTACTCCGAAAGAAATCATCGAGACCCTCGAAACAGCATTGGCCAAGGTAGCTGCTTCCGAGGAGTTTAAGGAATTCATGGCTCAGACAGGCTTTGGTATCTATGTACGCAGCTCTGAGGAATTCCGGGAATACATGCGAGAGCAGAATGATACCTGGCGCGAAGTCTTGCGCGTTGGAGGGTATATTGACTAGGCAGATAGGCGGCGTCTTCTCTAAAGGCGCCGCCCCCTTTGAGGAGGGTTAACATGAATGTGAGGGAGACAACGATAGGGTTTCTCCTGATGGCCCTGTCTGCGTTCACTTTCTACATTACTAGAGATTTCCCACCCTTTCGGAGTCGGGGAGTGACCCTGCCTGGGCCAAGCTTTTTTCCTAGATTCATAGCCACAGCGCTTTTTTGCTGTGGGATTCTAGAGCTTGTCCAAGCCTACCGACAAAGTAGATCAGCCAAGGAGCATGAAAAACAGCCGGCTTTCCAACAGGTAATAAGCGACTTCATCCGCTCACCAGGCATGGGGACAATGGTCATCAGTATTATCGGTATCGTGGCTTATGTTTTGTTGCTCGAAAGAATCGGGTTTGAGATTATGACCGCTGCCTTCCTCGTGGTCATGATGCTGTGTTTTAAAGTAAAGCCCGTCAAGGCTGTGGCCTATTCAGTGATTGTGGTCATAGTGATGGTAGTGTTGTTCGAGAAGCTGTTCCAAGTGCCATTGCCCCCTGGAGTCTTCCATCTATAGGAGGGATGTTCTATGCTTGAAATCTTCCAACCATCCGTACTTGTGCCTTGGATACTGGGAATGGTTTTCGGGATCTTTGTAGGTGGAATCCCAGGATTGACTGCTACCATGGCAGTGGCCTTGGCCGTACCCGTCACCTACCACTTGGCTCCAATTGCGGGTCTAGCCATGATCATCGGTATATCGTGCACAACCATATTTGCAGGGGATATTCCGGCAACATTCATGCGTATCCCGGGCACCCCTTCCTCCGGTGCTGCGGTCCTAGATGGGTACGCGATGGCCGAACAAGGGAAAGGATCCTTGGCCTTGGCTTTGGATCTGCTTGGCTCCACCATCGGGGGCCTGATTGGCTTCGCCCTATTGATCTGTGTATCCCGACCTTTGGCCGGGTTCGCTCTTCAGTTCACCAACTTTGAGTACTTCTGGCTGGGTATGTTTGGCCTTTCAATGAGTGCTGTTATCACGACGGGCAGCACCAATAAGGGATTCATTTCCGCCTTTCTGGGGCTACTGATTGCCACCATCGGAGTCGATGTCACCACAGGATATCCTCGATTTGCCTTTGGCAATCCCGAGCTGATGGATGGTATTGAATTTATCCCGGCGATGATCGGACTGTTCGGCATTTCCGAGGTATTCAGATACATGATGAGGCCTGAGGATTTTGAGCGACCAACTGTAATCGACAAGCTAAAGCTTAGCTTTGATAATGTAACCTCGATCCTCTGGAAGTTCAAAGCGACCATTGCCCGCTCCGCCGTAATCGGTACATTCATCGGTGCACTGCCGGGTGCAGGGGCCGATATTGCAGCGTGGGTAGCATATGGGCTGGGAAAACGTATGTCTAAGCATCCCGAGAAATTCGGCACAGGATACGAAGAAGGCGTCATCGCACCTACTGCTGCCAATAATGCAGCTTTAGGTGGAACGTGGATCCCGGCACTGGTCTTCGGCATTCCCGGCGATACAATTACCGCGATTGTCCTGGGAGCGATGCTGATGTACGGGCTAAAGCCCGGTCCCCTGATTTTCCAGCAAAGCCCTGACCTAGTCAACAAAATCTTCGCTGTAGGCATTATCTCCCAGCTTTTCATGGTTGGCATAGGCTTCCTGGGCATCAAGGGCTTCAGCTATATTCTCAAAATACCTAGTAATGTGATCATGCCTGCGGTGATGGGTTTTTCTATAGTAGGATCCTTTGCCTTGCGCAATAGCGCCTTTGACATCCTGGTCATGCTCGTTTTTGGTATCCTGGGATTCCTGATGGAACGCAGCTCCATTCCCCTACCACCCCTTATTCTTGGGCTCATCCTAGGCCCCATGATCGAAGATAACCTGAGAGTAGGACTTCTGAAAACAGGAGGCAAAATCGGTCCGTTCATTACTAGGCCTATATGCTCTGTATTAATTGTAATATTGGTGGCAGTCCTGTTTGGTGAGCAGATCATCAAGACGGGAAGGCGCATGTTGGGAAAATCTGAGCAGAAGGGACAGATTAATACATGAAGGCTCAAGAATTCATAGGTATCATACCACCGATCCAGTCCTCATTCACAAAGGCAGGAGATATATACCCCAAAGGCATCAGGGAAATCGTATCCTTTACTCTCCCCCACGTACAAGGGTACTACCCCATAGGGACATATGGGTGTGGGCCATTAATGTCCATCGAAGAACGGAAAACAGTCCTGGAGATCATTGTGGAGGAAGTCAATGGTAGAGTACCAGTAGTAGCCCATGTGGGAACGGCTGATACGAAGACCACCATTGAACTAGCTGTTCATGCCAAATCCATTGGGTGTGCTGGCGTGGGAGCCATCGCTCCTTACTACGTCCCCCACTTACCGGAGGCTTCTTTGTTCAACCACTTCGCTAGGTTGATTGATGCTGTAAATGAAGATGATTTCCCCGTCTTTCTTTACAACAATGGCCATTACTCTCAGAACCTCGTCTCTCCTACACTTCTCGGCAGACTCGCCGACTATGGCCTTAGGGGATGCAAAGACAGTTCCTTTGATCTGGTGAATTTCTTCATGTACCAAGACGCAGTAGCCAAGTACCCCGATTTCAATGTAATCATCGGTACAGAGGCTATACTGGTGGCAGCCTTTGAGGCGGGAGCTACCGGCTGTGTTTGCGGAATGGCCAATGTCTACCCCGAACTACTGGCAGACCTATATGAAAATCAGATTCGAGGCGAAAGGGAAAGAGCCATGGGGCTTCAGCGTCTAGTTCTAAGACTCCGGCAAATAACCAAAGCCGGTCCTACAGTCCCCATACTCCATGCTATCCTGCGCCATCGAGGCGTAGATGCCGGCTATCCCCGAGAGCCATACATGCCCATTGACGATGAGCTTGAAGCGAAGATTGTTCAACAGCTTAAGCAAATGAAGTTACTTTAGATACTGTGAGGTGATAGAAAATGCGATTATGTGGTGCTATACCTCCCATGATAACTCCTTTTGGGAAAGACGGTTCCCTAGATGAACAGGCAGTAGCGAGTGTCGCCTCTTTCTTGGCGAAATACGTCCATGGCCTGTTCATATGTGGTACTTATGGTGGCGGGCCACTAATGACGGTAGCTGAGCGTAAGAGAGTATGCGAACTAACCATTAAAGCTGTCGAAGGGAAAATCCCTGTGATCGCCCACATAGGCACCATGGATACGGCTTCGGCTTTGGAACTTGCAACCCATGCTGAGAAAGCGGGAGCCAAGGCTGTAGCTAGCATACCTCCGGCCTACTTTGCTCACAATGAAGACAATGTGCTCCATTATTTCAAGTCACTGGTTGACGCTATAGATATTCCCGTTTATCTATATAACAATCCCAAAACCGTGGGATATGCTATCTCACCCAAGTTCCTGGCCAAGATAGCTGAAGAAGCACATATTAGTGGTGTCAAGGACAGTTCCTTTGATATCATGGTTTTCTCCGACTACAAGCGTTACTGTGGACCCGAATTCGATGTTGTCTTAGGTACAGAGGCCCTCTTGCTACCGGCCATGGCTGTAGGTGCTCAAGCTTTCATCCCTGGTCTGGGCAACGCATTCCCTAAATTGATGGCGGACTTCTACCAGGTGTGTGCCCAGGGCAACACCTTGGAGGCGCGGGCTTTTCAGCATAAAGTCAACAGAATCCGGGACGCAGTGCATTTGGGCGGAGCCAACTTGGTTACTGTTCAAGAATTACTAAGACTGCAAGGGGTCAACGCTGGATGGCCTCGGCTTCCCTTCAGGCCCCTCACCCCAGACAAGCTAGCTAAAGTCCAAACAGCACTGGAGCAATGTGAGATCTGGCCAGCATGACCTTGCCCGAAACAAAGCACCAGATAGCTGTCTGTTCAGATATTTCGCCGGGGGGAGGTTACTTAGCCTCCCTCCCGGCGAATAGCAGTATCACTCAGGTGCCTCTTTACTTATCTCTCATAAGGTTTGCCCTCCGCGGCCGGTGGAACTGCTCGCCCGATTACACCTGCCAACACCGCCATGGTCAAGAGATATGGCAGCATCAGGATAAACTCTCTGGGGATCATGACAATTCCCAGCGTCTGGGCCAACATCTGCAGGGCATCGGCATAGCCAAAGAAAAGGCAGGCCAGGAGTGCCCCCAAAGGGGTCCATTTGCCGAAAATCATGGCGGCCAGGGCGATAAATCCACGCCCTGCTGTCATATTTTCCACAAAAGAGCTAAGTAACCCTAAAGATAGAGTCACACCCCCAAGGCCTCCTAAAAGCCCAGAGATAAATACACATAGATACCGAATCTTGAAAACATCAACACCCATGGTGTCTGCCGCCCGGGGATGCTCTCCAGCTGCCCGGATTCTAAGACCCAAGGGGGTCTTGTATAGCACTATATGGGCAATAACCGCCGCTATTAAAGCGAGGTAAACCGGTGGTGTATGCTTTCCCAGTACCGGCCCGATCAAGGGTAGGTCCTTCACTATGGGTATGGTCCAGTCAGCTAGCTTGGTCACTGAAGGCGACTGCCCAGCATGTCCAAAGAGGCGCCGCAACATAAAGCCTGTAATACCTAAGGCAAAAATGTTGATCGCCACCCCTGTAACCACTTGATCTCCCCTAAGGGTAATGCTGGTCACCGCTAAGATCATCGATACTACGCCTCCGGCCAGCATAGCCATGAGTACACCCAACCAGGGGCTCTGCGTATAATAAGATACCACCATACCCACAAAAGCCCCGACTAGCATGATGCCTTCCAAAGCAATGTTCACGATACCGGACCGCTCTGAAAAAACACCGCCCAGGGATGCAAAAATCAGAGGAGTGGCCATCCGCAAGGTAGAGTTAAACAAAGCAGCACTAAACAGATCCAAGATATTCACTTCAGCATCCCTCCTATCAGTGTCCTTCCTTAGTGGCAGCTGTCCGGGTGCCGGGCTCTGGTCGGCGCCAGTCAACTAGCTTCCGGATCAGGTAATCGGCGGCAATGAAAAGAACTACTGCCGCTTGCACTATCCCGATAACTTCCTTAGGTACCTGGGCCACACTCTGCATATTCTGTGAGCCCCGGGACAAAATACCAAACAGCGAAGCTCCAGCTATGATCCCCAAGGGATGGTTATTACCCAACAGGGCAACGGCAATACCGTCAAAACCGTAACCTGTAAAACCAAATAGATCATAGAAACGATGCTGTACCCCTAAGACCTGAACCGCACCTCCCATGCCTGCTAAGGCACCACTAATCAGCATAGAGGTAACCAAACTCCGGGGAACGCTAATCCCGGCATATTGGGCAGCTTCAGGATTGAGACCTACCGCCCGACATTCGTATCCCAAAGTCGTCCGCCATAGAATAAAGTAGACAATTGCCGCCATTCCCAAAGCCACAAAGAACCCGATATTCGCCCGGGTAGGTGGCAGAAAACGCCATAGCTTGGCAGAATCCACAACCTGTTTGGTCACCGGTAGATAACTATGACCTTTGAGCGGCCCCACCACCAAGTAATGAGTGAAATAAAGGGCGATATAGTTCATCATGATGGTGTTGATCACCTCATGCGCTCCTAACCGCGCCTTAAGCAGCCCCGGGATGCCTGCCCAGATTGCTCCCACCAATGCGCCCGCCAGTAAAGCCAAAGGCACATGGATAACCGCGGGCAACCCCGTAAAGATATAGCCGGCCACGGCTGCCCCCATCTGGCCAATGATAAACTGACCTTCTGCTCCGATGTTGAATAGTCCCGTGCGAAAGGCAAACGCCACTGACAATCCGGTGAAGATCAAGGGAGTGATACTGACCAAAGCTTCCCCGAAACCCCGCCAACTGCCAAAGGAGGCTGTCCATAGAGCATAGTAAGCTAATAACGGGTTTCTCCCTGCCCATAGGATGACTATCGCTCCAACCAGAAGTGCCAGCAATACAGCTACCAAAGAGAGCCATACCCGCTCCCAACGCTGACTTCTTGTCTTTTGCATATCATCTAGTGTCATGCACCTTGCACCCCCGTTCCTTCCAGCTGACCTCCGGTCATCAAAAGCCCCAGCTGCTCCTCGGTAACGGTCTTGGGATCTACCTCAGCTACCAGCTGTCCTTCATAAATCACCACAATCCGATCACTTAGGCTCATTAACTCTTCCAGCTCAAAGGATATCAAGAGAATACCCTTTCCTGCTGCCCTCTGTTCGAGTAGGCGCCTATGCACAAACTCAATAGCCCCCACATCCAAACCCCGAGTGGGCTGGGCCGCAATCAACAGTTCGGGATTAGAATCAAGCTCTCGTCCCACTACCAGTTTCTGCTGGTTGCCACCGGAAAGAGACTTACCCATCGCCTCCACACCAGCGGCCCGTACATCATAGGTGGCCAATAGCTTTTCACCATAGGCCCTTACCTGAGCTACATCGTAGGTGACACCCTTCTTGAAGGGAGGGCGATGATGCTTGCCGAGAATAGCGTTTTCAGCTAAAGAAAAGTCCAGGATCAACCCCCGCCGCTGCCGGTCTTCCGGGATATGACCTAGACCAATATCTTTCCGGGTCCGGACGCTTGTCCCGATTAAGTCCTGCTTCCTAAGGAAGATGTGGCCACGGCTCACTGGCCGGATGCCGATCAGGACCTCCCCTAGCTCCCGTTGTCCATTGCCATCTACCCCGGCAACTCCCACAATCTCCCCGGCTTTCACCTGTAGATTTACTCCCCGCAAAGCCGGTAGGTTTCGATCATCTTCTGCCCACACGTCTTGCAGATGTAAAAGCACCTCACCGGTCTTCGCCTGATCCTTATCAATTTTCAAAACAACATCTCTGCCTACCATCATCCGAGCCAATTCCACCGGATCTGTCGAGGCAGTGGCCACACTGTCCACCACCTTGCCTGCTCGAATCACCGTGATCCTCTGGCTCATGGCCATGACTTCCTGCAGCTTATGAGTGATGAAAATGATGGCCTTGCCTTGATGGGCGAGATTATCGGTGATTTCCTTGAGTTCATCTACTTCCTGTGGCGTAAGCACCGCGGTGGGCTCATCTAGAATCAGTACCTCCGCTCCTCGATAGAGAGCTTTCAGTATCTCAACCCGTTGTTGCATGCCTACAGATATATCCTCCACCTTGGCCCGGGGATCTACTTGAAAGCCGAATCTGCTGGATAGCTGTTCAACATCGGCGATAGCCTTTTCCATATCGAGAAACATTCGCCTTTTCCTCGGCTCATTACCCAAAACAATATTCTCCGCAACAGTAAAGGGAGGCACCAACATAAAATGCTGATGGACCATACCAATCCCCAAAGACAGTGCATCATTGGGGCTGCCAATATCCACAGGCTTTCCCTGTACCAGAACCTGCCCACTGTCCGGTGGATACAGGCCATAGAGAATATTCATCAAGGTGGTTTTCCCGGCTCCGTTTTCTCCCAGAAGAGCATGTACCTCTCCGGGATAGAACTTGATGCTGATCTGATCATTGGCTACTACACCGGGGAAAGTCTTCGTTATACCCTTTAGTTCCACAATGGGTAGCTTATCTTTGGTCAATGCTTCTCACCCCTACCCCATCTACCCCAATATCAAGCACAGCTTCTATTGCTAACACTGGAAGGCCCGATGCTTACCATAAAAAGCACCGGGCCCTATCGCTAAATCTGTGATCCCTCAATCATATCTACCAGACAACCTATGGTCTCTCGGCTTAAAGCTCGGCTCTGGTACCTGGTACTACGATTGTCCCATCGATGATGGCCTGTTCGACTTCTGCGATTTTCTCCACGATCGATGCAGGAATCTCAATGCCCTTTGAATAGGCTAAACCTACACCACCCTCGGCCAGGCCTAGCTCTCTATGAGTAGCCACAAACTGGCCCTCGATTAGATCCTTCACACCTGTAAATACCGCATTATCTACCCTCTTGAGCATGCTGGCTACCACATGCTCCGGATCAAGCACTGTCTGATCTGAGTCTACCCCAATGGCGAATTTATCCACTTCTTTCGCAGCTTCGATGAGACCCAATCCGGTAGCACCGGCTGCATGGTAAATAATATCTGCCCCTTGATTATACTGTGTAAGGGCCAGCTCCTTGCCCTTTCCGGGGTCATTGAAGTTACCGGCATAACCAATTAGAATCTCAGCATCGGGATTAGTGTCTTTCACTCCGGCCCGAAAGCCAGACTCAAATCTCTCGATTACCGGCACATCCATTCCGCCTATGAAACCGATCTTACCGGTCTTGCTCCACAGAGCAGCAAAAACGCCGGCCAAGTATGAAGCTTCATGGTCTTTAAAGGTAAATGATGCGACATTCGGATGGTCGACAACTGCATCAATGAGGCCAAATTTGATATCCGGATACAAAGGAGCAATGTTATCTACCGCATCAGTCATCAAAAAACCCACAGCCCAGATTAGATCTGCACCGGACTCTGCCAGGTTAGAAAGATTGGGCTCATAATCGGTCATCATACTTGATTCCACGACACCCACACTGGCACCCAATTCCTCTTCTGCTCTACACAAACCGCGCCATGCAGCATCATTAAATGACTGGTCACCTAGGCCACCGACGTCAGTCACCATCACCGACTTGATGGGAGCTGCGGCCACCATTGAACCAAATGCTAACACCAGCGCCAATACTAAAGACAAAATCAGAACCCTCTTCATTAGCTCTCTCTCCTCTCTTACCCGTTGTTCTGTTAAGTAATCTGCATCGCCCTAATCAAGGCTGCGATTACACTTTCTCGACAAAAAGTCTAAATCCTGCCGTTTTTCCACCCTTTTAGCCTATACCCTGGCTACCACTGATTCTCCTTCTCAAAACCCGGTGTTTCAGGGCATGAAGTAGCCCTGACCAATGTCATGATATCGATCAGGGCTCACAGTCCTAATAGTGTGAAAAAGCTAGTACTTCTCCCGACCAGGGATTCTGCCAACATCTGCTCCCAACTCAGCAGCAATTTCCTCCAAGACTCTGGCTCTGTACATCTTGAAATCGAAACCGCCGATCCACCCCATCATATTGGGCAGCTGTACACCATCCTCGACATCAAGTGGTGCATAACCATATTCTTCTACATATCGCTTGATCTCTTTCTCCTTCTGTGACATGCTATCCCTCCCTGCATGAAGCAACCAGCCAACCCGATCAGGTCTAATTTGCCCCACGGGGAAAAGATATATCCCGGCCACCCCCCTGACCTGGTTGGGGGTGAGGCACAACTCGCTCCAAGGCCTCCGCCACTACTACCGCCCCAGACCACTTAATGGCATCAGGGATAATGTATGGCATGCATCCAAGAGCAAGAGCCTGCCCGAAACCGATTTGTTGACTAGAAGCCAACCACCAGGCACCTAGTCCGTGGACAATACCCAACCCAAGACTGCCGATCACTATCCCCTGCTTTACAGGCGACCATACTCGTCTACCGGCATAAATCCTACAATAACCAACCACATACGAGGCCAGGACAAATCCCACCAGATACCCGCCGGTAGGACCTATCAGGACTCCTAATCCTGCATTGCCACCGGCAAAAACCGGAACCCCTAGGATGCCTAAGGCCATGTAGACAAGCTGGCTGATGGCTCCATCCTGTGGCCCTAATACCAAACCGGAGAGCAACGTAAACAGCAGCTGCAGTGTAAAGGGAACCGGTGTGAAGGGAAGGGGAAGCACAATATAGGCTCCAGTGGCAGTGAGTGTAGCAAATAGAGCGATTCTGACCATACGCTGAGTTTTGCTCATAAACAATGGACATCACCTGACCTGAGAATCAATGTATCATTACTATCGGTTCGGACAACTAGTCCCCCATCGGGGTTAATTTCCGTGGCTAGACCCGACCATGTCCGAGCCTGCCAGGCAAACCTGATTCTTTGCCCTAAGGTGGAACACAGTTCACGGTATTTGGCTATGATCGGCCCAGGACCGAACTTGAGGTAGTTGCCATAGTATGTATCAAGACAAACCAATACCTCCTGCAATAGGTGACGGCGAGCCACCGGCTTGTTCCCCGCGATGCCAAGGGAGGTAGCTATATCAGCCAGTGCCGTGGGAATATCCTCTTGGGATGAATTGACATTGATGCCGATTCCGATGATCGCATAACGCAAGCGATCTGTTTCGCCACTAGCTTCCAAGAGAATCCCCCCTAGCTTACGCCCTCCTATGAGCAAGTCATTGGGCCATTTTAGCTCCACCGGCAGGCCGGTAACCTTCACAATTGCCCTATATACAGCCACGGCAGTGAGCGGAGTAAGCAGGGGGGCCTGGCTAATGGGCAGATCCTCGGGAAATAACGCCACCGACATACATAGACTCTTACCGGGAACCGAGTGCCAAATGCGCCCCATCCTACCCCGACCAGCAGTCTGGTGTTCAGCTACCACTACCAAACCATCCAGGCAACCCGCCCGAATGCGCCGCTTCGCTTCTGAATTGGTGGAATCGACTTCCGGTAGAAAAACATACTCTCTACCTACTATGGAAGTGTCCGTCTGCACTGCACCCGCCAGCAATACGTCTTCCGGATTCGCCAAGCGATAGCCACGCCCCGGCACTGCCTGCACGATCCCGCCATCTTCCCGAATTGACTCCATGTACTTCCAGATCGCTGCCCGAGTGATGCCCAGTTCTCTAGCCATATCTCCACCAGATACATAACGAAGACCCGGTTCACTGGCCCTTATCAACGTGGCCACAATTTGCTTTTGCACGTAAAGTCTCACCCTTTCTCCATCCCTAGCATATCCTGCCGCCAAAGGTAATGTCAACCGATTTCGCTTTTTCGGTTGACAGAAGCCGTTTACACGGCAATGTTTGTGGGTTATAATTGTAACAAGGGAGCCGGTGACGCAATATCACTACTTCGCGAGGGAGTGTGGATGGATGGTGCGAAAACACCGATGCATACGTTTGATTATCATAGCTCTAGCAGCTTTTCTCTTGGGTGGACTAGTCTCGACCATGGCTCTGCCATATGGTTCGACATCAGCCAAATCACGAACCGAACTAGCTACTGTTACAGATGAGCCTAAGGACACCTCTGTATCTACGGACAGCCGCTTACTACCTGGAATGAACCCTTACCTGATTGCGGATGTTGCAGAGCAGGTAAGCCCTGGGGTTGTGTTCATTTCGGTGGAATGGCCTCCGGTACAGCAGCCGGAGAGCCCGCTGTCTCAAGATCCGTTCTTCCGGTACTTCTTTGGGGACTTTTTCCCGTTCCCACAGATGCCGGGGGACACTATCCCCAGTTCAGCCGGTACTGGATTTATTATCGATGAAAAAGGCTACATTCTCACCAACCAGCATGTTGTGGGAGATGTCGGGGAAAACCAGACCATCAAAGTAAGGATCACCACACCCGAGTACTCGGGTGAAGTGGAGGCCAAACTACTGGGAGCAGATTACAAGCTGGATCTAGCTGTACTGCAGATCGCAAAACCCAAGGAACTCGCCAAGCTTCCCATAGTCAAGCTCGGTGATTCTGATATGAGTCGGCCCGGTGAATGGGTGATAGCCATTGGCAATCCATATGGAGAACAGTTAGAGCATACTGTCACTATAGGAGTGCTCAGTGCCAAGGGCCGCCAGATTACTATACCAGATACGGAAAAACGCCGATACAAGGTGTACGAGAATCTTATGCAGACCGATGCCGCTATCAACCCCGGCAATAGTGGTGGAC
>JAAZLW010000306.1 GCA_012799135.1 Bacillota bacterium
CAATGCCTTCTGTCTCCAAAATGGATTGTTTGTCTGCCGGAGAGATCCTTTGCCAAATCTCATTAGCTTCTAGATCTATAACCGCTTGATTATAAGCCTTTTCCAAACTTGAATAGGCATCTCTAATGGCTGTCCGCAGCAGCCTGGCTATATCCCGGTAAGTGTCCCGTAAGGGATCTGCCTCCTCTAGTAGACGGCGTTCCGCATATACTGCATCGGCCTGTCTTTGGAGCTCCTCTGCTTCATTTAGCTCCTTTGCATGCTGCAGCATAGTCTGCAGATTAGCCCAGGTCTGTTGGCGTTTGGCGGCTAGATCTGCCAGTGTAGTCCAATCTGTCAGCTGGTTACGCAAGGTTTCTTTTTGCTCTAGAATGGCGGCTAACTGCTCATTACCGACATAGCCCTGCATTTCCACTATATGGGCCGTAGATGGCTTTGGAGGCAGTGGTGCAGCCCCTCCAGCTTGATTGGCTAAATCCATCAGGTGAGCTAAGAGTTCCTTGGCCGCGGCGCTATCCTCACCGGGTGTATAGCCAATACCCGCTTCCTGGAAGAGCTTTCGCAATTTCATTCGGCTTTGAGCGTCTATGGTGACTGTCTCGGTTCTGAAACTGGTTGTGGGTATTCTCCCTTGCTCTAGTTGTCCTCGCCCAAGTTCAGTATCTTTGTGTATCGCCCGCAGGTGACCGGTTGCAAATAGAGTTATTAATGCGGCATCAATAGCATCCCGGGGCCAGCCATAGGGTGATTTAGTAAACGCATCACGAATCTCTCTGCCGGTTTTTCCTGACCCGATCTCGGCCAAGATAGCGAGACACACGGGGTGCTTCTCAGGTCCTTCATTCCAACCTACAGCACCAAAAGCACCTTGGTCATTGTTCCTGGCCCGATTAATCACAAGGGGCCAGCGACTATCGTCTGCATCTCGAAATCGGGGGAAAAGCCGGTCAAGAGAGGCTGCCGCTGCGGCCCGTATCTTATCCTCTGTGGTCAGTTCCAGGCGCTCTTGCCCTCCGCCCTGAAAGACTTTAGCATTGTTGATAAGTTCTCGAATGATAGTATCTCTAGTTGACTTGGCTGCTTCCATGCGGGTAGCCATTGCCTTGCGGGCATCTTTTCCGGCATCAGTTGTTGGAATACCTTTGATATCCAGTGTCTGTTTCGCGGCTTCATATTCGTTTATGGCCCTAGTTAGATCCTCAGAGCTAGCTCTAGGGATATAGATAAAGATCGTGGGATCATCACTGCCTGCAGCCCGAGCATCACTTATGACTGTGCTCTCTTTTTCGCTCCATCCATCTCGAATCCAAAGACAAATATCTACTTCCTGCTTTAGAGGAAACTCACTACCAAAATGCAGAGTCACCCGGCGGGGTTCCTTACTTTCTCCTTGAAGAAGTTTGAGCTTACTCAGCATATCCGTACAAGCCTGGTTAAGCAGCTCACCTCTCTTGGTAGCTATACCTATGGTATTACTGCTTAGCCGGGTAAGGCGGTTACGGTATTCCCGCTCCCATTCACTGCTTTCCCGAGTCTGCAGGCTGTATTCGTCGTTTATCTTAATAAGCTTGCCCTCATCAACCAATCGGTCGAGGACTTTTGGCACCTGGGCCCGCAGTGTGATATCATCACAAGACAAATCACTTACTAGAAGATCGGCCAACATATCTGTTGTGGCCCGTACACCAATATCTGCTACTTCCTCTTGAGGCTGTTTGCGAATAAGAAAGATCAATCCACAAAGGCGCTGGGCCAAGATACCTTCAGGAGTTCCGTCATCTAGGTTGCGAATGATCTCGTCAATCTCTCTAAGCAATGTCCCGGTGCGGAGCAAATCAGGCTGCAATTGATTAAATATCTCATCAGCCGGTATGACAGTACCTAAAGGTTCCTTAGCGATTTTTCTGACAGAATCATGGACAATGCGTAGCTGTGTCCTCAGCTGACTGCTTGTCCCATGCACATCTACTGTCCGCAAGACATGCTCCCAAAAACGACGGCGAACAGGCAAAAGGGGGTAATCCTCTACAATAATCCCTCGATCTTCACTGCGGGGAGCGATACGGGTGCCAGCTAATTGCCGATCAATGCTGCCTGAATACGCAGCTAGGGTATCCTCAATTGCTTTTCGCTTATCAGCTTTCTTGGCTAGTACCACCCGGCGTGTTACAGTCTCCACATCGTCATCAGAGAGTTCCACAGGAATAGTAAATCTGTCTTTCAGGCGTTGCAGCAGTGGTACTTTGCCACTAAGAGCAGTCTGGCCCGACCCGATAAGGAGTACTCTGCTATCCATTTGTTTACATAATGCTTCTGCAACTTCTTGGATCTCGTAGGAGCGGCTTGCACTATCACCTATAAACAATTGCACTTCATCTAGCACTATCGTTGTACAGGGTAATTCACCATTTACAGACAAAACTTGCCGCATTATCCTGATAAACTCGGATGTGAGAATATCATCCACATCTGGAAACTGGGCTCTGATAGTGGCCCGCACCTCTTTAGGATCTCGAGCAAAGCTAGGATCAACATCCAAGAGCGCCTTTGCTATCAATGGACTTGCGTAGAGGTGATGCAATTCTTCTGTAAGCTCCTTACCGGATCGGGCGATGATGCTTTCCATGTGATCATAGATCCCATTTTCCTGAAGCCACATACAGAATTGCGCCTGGGGAAGCGATTCAGGTAACCCCTTAGAGCGAAAGACTATGCCAAGGGTTGCCAGGCGTAGGCTCTTACCTCCTCCCGAAGGTAGAGTCCCCCCAGCGGCATGGAGTCCCCCACATCTTTTACCCAAGGTATCTAGTTCTTTGAGTAGGTCCCGTATTTCAGTGGGTAGCTGTGCTAACTCCCGGGCGGTGGCCCCATCAGATTCAAACTTCGTATTCACCCACAAATGGCGAAGCATTTTCAGTAGATGAGACTTGCCACTACCAAAGAAGCCGCTTACCCAGACAGCCGGCTGACTCATTGCTCCAGCATTATCTAGGTAGGATTCAAGAATGCGGATTAGGCCATCTTTGTATTGGCCTTCACATACAAAGTCTTCCAGCTCAGCGCGCAGGGTGTCGATTTCCTTTGAGGTGGCAGACTCAGTCACTGTCACTACTCCATCATTGACTAGCTTGGAGACCACCGGATCCCGTTGAAAAACGTCTCGATTGATCATGAATCATTCACCCCATTATGTAAAGTGATGGGAACAGCTAAATAATTCCACCCGTCTCTGGCATCAAGGAGACGGTAGTTGTTATTCTCAAATTCCCCTGGGAAAAACACCACTAAGCGCCCCCTAATATCTTCCGCAACTTCCTTAAGAACCTGAGACACTTTGGTAAAGCCGTACAGGCCCGCCACACCATATACAGCAACAACTGTATCTGAGTCAACGTCCACATCGGTAAGGACTTGTCGTATCTTTTCTACGACGAAGGACAAAAACTCGCTTTCTAAAGGTATTGTGAGATTCTCCGGTTCTTCAAAATAGGTCTCCATATATTCCAGCTTAACCATCCACTCCGCAAACACCCGGGTCAGGTCGATCAGCTTCCACTTATGTCCCGCCCTTAAGGTAGCCTCCTCAAACAGACCCAACCTCGCTCTTAAGCGGCGTTCATCTGTCTTAGGGTATACGACAAAAATCGCCTTTTGCTCACCGGCCAGATTACGTTGCCAAGGGGCTGTAACGTGGTTCCGATAACGATTCACCAATTCCTCAACTGTACTCATGGATAAGCATCCTTTCCTGATCTGTCAGGATTGGGTCAATGGAAATCTGTAGTATGCCACCAGCCTGTCTCATCGTCAACAAGCCAAGTCGCTTAGCTTGCATTGCCAGTTCTGCCTGCTCGGGAACAGGTAAATCAAGTGCTCTTGCCCACATAGTTGAGAATACCCCATAGCCTCGAGCACCTAGGATGTAACCAAGGGCAATTGCGTAGGTCATCACCACTGGAGTAGGCTGAACTCTTTGACGGACTTTGCGTGAACGCCCATGCAAATGCCCTGACTGAGTCCAAGAAGATGCAGTATTGCGTACTACCTTATCTAATGTGCCATCATTCAGGCGATTCTCGGTGTCCTTACGCAAAGCTTCGAGTACCTCTTGCCGTGCTAGCTCTTCACCAAATCCTATCTGTAAAATGGGCTCACATGTGACTCTTAGTAGATGATCCCTGGCCAAAGCAGTGAGCAAGGCTAGCAATGGGCGACCTTCCTCATCAATATCCCAGAAATAGCGGAAAATCCGAAAGGCAGTCAAAGAAGGGTCAAGTCCATAGAGCTCTCGTAGTCTTTGGGCTGAGATCCTTCGGTTCGATGCTGTCCTTTTTCCCAGACAATTTGCCTCAACTATGGCTGCTAGATACTCGTCATTGTTGGTCGCAGCTGGGCATTCGTCAAATAGTAATGTTATCTCCTTTAGCATAATTGTTCTGCTGCTGTGTACACCTTGTTGGTCAAAGCGAAATCCCATTCTGGTAAGGAACGACCCTGGTAAGGAGTCAATGTCCTTCTCTAGTTCGGCCAAGGTAGAATTGTGTCTCATTACTTTTTGCACCGCCCTTTTATACCGGCAAGTCTGCCGGTGTATGTCTAATATAACAGACTGCACCAAGAGGCTACAAGCACGTCTGAGCGGTCATGCAGTAGACCTATGGTACTATCAGGATTAGGCCGGTGCCAGTATCAGCTGCCAAACAGAGCGATAATAGCCCTTCTTTTCATATACCTTAGCTTCTTCATGGCTAAAACCTGCCACATTCAACCAATTATCAGCCAGGTACTAACAGTTCATTCTCTATTTCTTCTATTTACGAATAGCTTGTATGCGGTATTTGCCCAGCTAGTTGTCGCGCTCACCCTAGAGGGGCCCTAAGCCAATGCCCCCAGACATGATGCACCATATCCCCGGTGGTTGTGGTGAGTACCCGCAAAGTGAATCTGAGCATGGTCGATGGCTTTGCACACAGTGCAGTCGGGTACTTCGAGGGTCTGAGGGCTCGCCATATCGACACCATTATGGGTGCTGAGTTGACTCTTTGGGAAGGAATAAATACCCTTTGGCAGAAAAGACAACCTACGGCTGTAGAACTGTTACCGACTGTGGAGGTCACAAACCCGATTGGAGGTCGATACTGTCATGTGTATCAGGGAAGGAATACCGGATGATATTGATGCCCTCATTGCACTAGACCATGTAACCCGCCTAGACCCTCATCGTGCGGACTACATCGCTGATGCTCTCCATAAAGGCAATATCTTTGTGGCAGAGTGTGACGGGACAGTGGTTGGATATGGGGTTCTCACTTACCATTTCTATGGGAATGGCATGATGGAGCTGATCTATGTAGCCCGGGATTACCGCAGATCGGGATTCGGGCGATCACTAATAGGATACGCCGAATCCTGCTGTAAGACACCAAAGCTTTTTACCTCAACGAACCTCACCAATAAGCCAATGCAATTGCTCCTGGAAGGG
>JAAZLW010000307.1 GCA_012799135.1 Bacillota bacterium
AGCCGGAGAAGGAACTTGCAGAGCATTTTCGTCAGAAAGCCGAGGAAGTGGAAAATGCAGGTTATCACCGGTTAGTCCAAACGCTAAGAGACTTGGCGAGCGCGTATGAGAGGGAAGCCGAGAGGATTACTGCTGTAAACGCTTGATATTGATCTCAACATAGACTGGCAATTCGAGCGAGTTAACGATTGTCGGGTCCGGGGTTTCTTCCTAGTCTTGGTATTGGGGAAGCTCATCAAATGATGCATACGAGATCCGCTGATTCTGTGCACCAAATGCGATATGCCGCCGGTATGGCGTTAGCCCATTTTCCTTCATCAAGAGAGGAGTGAGTCCGATTCAAGAGACTATACACATTCCGGGGCCGTTAGGCCTAAGATGTGACAAATGTGGCAGTCCGGCAAGTGATCAAATCTTCTACGAGAAGTTCTTTTCGGATGATCAATATGCTTGTAAATGGTGTGGCGAGGAGATGGATCTACTTGTGATGTTTGCCTCCCTGTTACGGGGCGAAATCCTTCCAGCCGAGTCTTTCTATCTTCTGGGGGCGAGGGTCTCGGTATTCAGTATCACGCTGACCGCTCAGAAACCCTATCATTTGAAATTCTACAGTCATGGAATCCCCGAAGGTTCAGTGATACTTAGAGTCAACTACACCCCTCAAGATGCTGAGTTGTTTCCAATTCAACTGCACGGTAATACAGTGCAGATAGAGAGATTCTTGCCCCCCGAGGTAGTCCTGTACCCGGTACCTCTAGCCGGAGGCTCTGTAAAAGATAGTATAGAATCCACGGTCAACATATTGGTCACCTGGATAAATAAGTCAGGGTTTGATTATGCTGCCCAAAGTCTCTTTGATGCCCTTTATTTCTATCATAATGATGCGCTGGAAGCATCAATAATTCCCGCAAATGTGGCTGTAGAGGAATCATTGAATAGGCTTTGTACAGAATGGTTATCCCGAGTGGCAGCACGTGACCGTGTTAGGCAGTTCCTGGAATCTGGAGCTACCTATAGTTATCAATTAAATATCCTTCTCCCTCTCTTGGCCAAGCAGATAAACGTCCGCCCTCTGAACGGAGCAATAGTGGGCAAGCTGAACCGACTTCGTCGTTTTCGCAATGGCCTAGCACACACGGGAAGGACTTCCTCTCGGCTCTCAAAGGAGGACGCAGCCGATTTGATTGGAGCAGCGTTTCTCGGCCATCTGTACATAACGTGGATTGGCAAACAATAGAGTCCTGAGTGGCGGGGGTACCATAATGGGCCGCGAAGTCACAAACCGAGAAGAGGAGATACTGGTAGGCGGGTGTCCTGAGGGAGTAGCGATCTGCTCTTCACTTCAGACTATCAATAACCACATGTCTAGGGCACTGGGACTTCTCCGATCGAAAAGAACCTGATTATGGTAACAGTATAAGGAGTCTATCAGTGGTGTAGAAGCTTTGTGTCGAGCCATTGTTGGCGATTGTCACTCTTGGACGATACTGGGGTGATTAAGGCATGAGTTCAGAACCCAAGCAGTCTGAGTCATCGGAAGTCGACTTCACCATAAGCATCGAGTATCTAGGGAAAAGGCAAAGGCTACATAAGGGTTCATCCTTAACTGATATGCCCAGAGACTACTGTTGTATTGATATTGAAACAACAGGCTATATGCTGGGGTACGATGCGATTATCGAGTTTTGCGGCGTTAAGGTGAGGGAAGGTAGTATGGTTGAGATTTATTCAACCTTGATCAAACCACCAAGTCCTATTAGTCAGCTCGTTACAGAACGCACCGGAATTACTAATGAGATGCTGGAGAATCAGCCTAGTATTGAAGATATGGCAAACGAGATATATGACTTCCTAACCGATGAGATACTATTGGGTCATAATGTCCATTTCGATATTAATTTCCTCTATGATACATTTGGCAGCATACTAGGTAAGCCCTTAAGCAACAACTTTGTTGATCTGTTGCGGTTTTCAAGGAGACTATTTAAGAATCTTGAGAATCACAGGCTAAGAACAGTTGCAGAAGGCCTAGGGATAACACCTGAGACTTGGCATAGGGCAGAGGCAGATTGCAGAACAACAATTGAGTGTTATGAGAAATGCCGACAGTATGTACATGAAAACAGCATAGATATTGCTACATTGCTTGGTAGAAGGAAAAGGAAAAGAAAGAGTAATGTTAGGTTGCGCGCGGCTTCCATAGTGAGTGAAACATCAGATTTTGATCTTGACCACCCACTGTATGGCAAGGTCTGTGTTTTTACCGGAACGCTTGAGAAGATGGTCCGTAGAGAAGCCATGCAATACGTTGTTAATTTGGGTGGAGAGTGTCGGGACTCGGTTTCTAGAGATGTAGACTTCTTAATCGTAGGTAACTATGATTATTGCTCAACGATCAAAGACGGCAAAAGCAACAAGCAGAAACAGGCAGAAAGGCTGATTATGAAAGGATATGACTTACAGATAATACCCGAAGAGGTGTTTTGTGATCTGTTGGCAATACAGTAGATGTGGGGGAGCCTCATATGAATGATGATAGAGATAGGGCTGTAAATGGATGTGAACGCCGCGTAAAGAAGAACCAGTTCGTAAGCAAATTGCAGAGCAGAGTCATGGAATGCAAGGATTATTCAGAGGGTAGCTTTGAGCACAAGAATCACAAGCAACACAGCACCATCTGGTTATTCCATAATGCTGTTATCAGAATTCGCGAAGTAGAAAACGAGCTAAGAGTCGAAATCAAAAGGGATTATCTTGAGCTTTTTGGTCTGGAGAAGGAAGCGACGTTCAGAGAATCAGATGCAAGTTGGGGGAGACTCCCCTCCGGTAATCACACCATCAATAGAATACTAGACAATATTGAGATGGTTTTTGAACAGTGTTATCTCGATACGACAGTAGAGCTTTTTGGCTGTTGCTCAAGGTACCTTGAATGTAGCGACAACAAGGGGTGTGTACATCCTGACAGGAGATTTGCCCAAGGATGTATGTATAAGTCGAATTTGGAAGAAGGGCGGATATTTTACGGGGTAAACCGTAACGTGCCCTAGGCTATTCAAGCTCCAAATAGCGCACAAGCGCTGCCAGGCTGTCCACTGGAAGACGGTAATACGGGGTGCGTGAAGCAGATGAGCGATCAGCTCCGTCGGGACAGCTACCTGTACCGGTTTACCCTGCCGCATCACGACAATAAAGATGCTACCATTGCGTAAGGGGAAAACCCGTCAGCATATTTTGCAAACTGCTCCGGAGTAACCTGTTCATTCATGTATGCACTACCATTTCTGCAGCTCTTTTTGTAGCCCCCATGACTTTGGCGGGGTATTAAATTGGGAGACATTGTTTGGGACAATGTAAGGATACACCGGCCAAGAGCTTCATGATGTGGCAAGCAAGTAAGAAAACGAAAAGCATTTTACTTAGACCGACAAAAGGCATTGGGTGTCGCAGACGGAGCTAGGTGATTCGCCTGATACATAGGTCGGGTAGGACGATGGGAAGAGTCAGATGTGGGACAGATCTTGGCTCTCGCGATTTCGGAAGAAGTCGCCTAATCTGTTTGAAGGGGATCTTTGAGTTGAAAAGCAAGCTGAGAACACCAGAATTGCTTTCTGTACGACGTTCAAATAGGTCGATTCATAGCGAACTCTTCGGCATAGAAGACTCCACGACCAAACCCCGCGCAGACTCCCTGTTAAGGCATGTCCCTTCAAAGGGTCTGTTTCTAGCTGGGCAATGGCTTTAAGTGCTCTTCCAGCATTTCCCCGCAAGCGTTTGATGTCTTTTTCTGCCTTGGCCGTCTAGATCGATACCCAGGTCGGCGACGAAGTCCCGAAGGCTACGGGTCCGACCCGCTTCATGTTCCTCGATGGCATGTAGGGCCAGCACGTCAAAAGGCGCACCTCCAACCGTCCTTCTACCCATTGCATGAATAGAATATCGCCAGCCTCAATGCCCATCTGCTTCCTTATTGCCTTCGGCAGACTTATGCGTCCGCGGTCGTCAACCCCTACAGACTCAGGCTTATTCGGTTCATTGGATTCTTCATTGTTCATCATAACGGCCATAGTGTATGCCTCCCACTGGTGGGCCATTCCCCGCTCTCGCTCTCATTTCCTTCTTCCCAAGCGCAAGAGGTATGCTGTGATTAGCCCGATAGACCGTGATCCCAGTTCTCCGATCCTGTTCGTGTGGTTACACCTACACGCGGTTTGCCGTCTAGTGGGAAAAAGAATCTGGAACAAAGAGATCTACAAACGCCTATGTCTGGGAAAAGGGGTAAGAGAGGGCAGGGGATTTTTCCTAGCATAGGACATAAGAAACGGTATTAAGAGGAGGCGGCTTTTCCTTCTGGCTGTTCGTATAGAGCTGCAATACTGGGGGACCTTCCCATGGCTACCCCAAGCACAGCGATAGCAATTCCACAAGTGATGAGGAAATACGCCGTGGGAATAATATCCACCAGTACTCCGAACAATGCCATCGATACTGGGACGAGCATCTGCACTAAGCTCCCGAGTAAACCGAACACCCTTCCCCGATAGTTGTCGGGAACGCTTTCCTGTAGG
>JAAZLW010000308.1 GCA_012799135.1 Bacillota bacterium
ATGTAGTCATTCTGTGATAATGTCATGTTGAACCTATTCTGGTAAAATGTCACTCATGAGAGCGGAGACATTCAACATGACTCAGCAAGAAATGAAGAAGTTACGGGTCATTGATCAAACCATTGCAAAGAGCATCACAGTCAGGGAGGCTGGAATGTTGTCGAGCGCTTCTCCGGAGACCTTTCGCAGCCTCCCTCGCTGCGCGCTGGTATAACATGGTGGATAAGCCTTGGTCAGAGCCAGATCAGGTATGGCGTAGTGTAATACGTATTCTTCTACAATGCCGAAGCCCACAATCGTTATCGATCAGAAGGCAACCATTGCATCCATGGCGAATACAAAGAGAGTCAATTGACCACTGAGGACATCAGACACAGCGCGAAAGGAAGACAACAAATGACGCTAAGAGATCGCGACACTCGGTGGGGACTCCTAATTCCCCTTAGCCCAGCTCTAGGCTTGCTCTACTACGGGACTCTCCTCACCAAGTACAAAGCAATAGCTAAAGGCATCAAATCGGACCCTGTTACCTATTGGTGCATAATCAGCTTATTGGTCACCGGCACTATTAGCGCTGCTTTGGCACCAGACAAAGCAAAAGCCTTTGCGAATATGCCCATACCCGTAGTATTCATATGTATCTATGCCTTGGGACGATGGGGCATAACTAACACCCGGGACTTCCTGAAAGCAGTCGTATTGGGATGTGGATTCCTCGGGGTTGTAGTCGTTGTCAGTCACCAACTGCGCCTCAACATCTGGTATGGGTCTATACCCATACTGGCCAATTTCAAAGGGCGAGGTAACGTTCTAGGTATGGCAGATAATGGTCTGGCTGCCATGCTCGAAGCAGGTGTCGCGGGCGGCTTGGGCTTTTTCTTGAGTCAGACGTCTTACCGCTGGTTATATTTGCTAGCTAGCCTAACATCGCTTCTCGGAGTATTGGTTACTTACTCAAGGGGTTCTATGGTGGCTACCCTAAGTGCTGTCATACTATTGACTGCAATGAGCAGCAGATTAGTCAGGAAGCACTGGAAGCCCCTTCTTGCCGTATGCATGCTAGTGCTCTTACTCATCTCCCAATCACCGGGCTTATCTCGGAGAATATCATCTATCACCAATCTAAGTACAGATTCGAGCAACGTAGGACGACTCGAGATCTGGGAGATCAGCTGGAATATGGTAAGAGATAGGCTTCTCTTCGGTGTAGGGCCAGGACAGTATGGAGATACGTATGAGCTATATCGCCCGGAAGGCTACATAAGAACTCGGAGCCCGCACAGTATGTATTTCTTCGTACTCACAGGTTGGGGGCTAGCTGGTTTCATTCTATTCTTTGGCTGGCTGGCAATATCTACCATAGGGCCACTATTGAAAAACAATACTATGTACCGTCGTACCGCATTCATTATGATGGCATCTTTCTGGATCCACGTGTTGTTTAACGATCTATATGTTGCACATGTCCCTCTAATCATGGGATGTATCGCTCACCCGGACCTAGATGAATGACTAAAGACGATACCAGATTCAGGGACTCCCGATCTATGTACCGTGGCTGCCTTCGGCCTCTGACTTGATGCTTAGGCCGCTATCACTCTGTTTACGCGCTTTCCTCAAAAGGTACATGTATTTTCTTTCCGCTGCCTCAATGGAGTAGATGGCATAGTCTACTAAATCCGGGTCTATTACGTTATCAAAAAAGGACCTGGCACTCACCCATTCCTGTCGGGCTTGTTCAATTACCTGTTCCAGGCTGTCCATGGGATGTTCCTCTACTATGTCGTCGTTATCCACCAAGGAAAACTGGGTCTGGATGGTCTTCCAGAAGCTTTGAAAGAACTCTCTCGCCACAGGATATCCCCCCATAGATACCAATGCTGCTATGGTAAGTCTATCCTGCTTCAACCTGATCTATGTCAGAATCTGCTAATTCCATCCAATGAAGTCATTCACTTTTCGGATAAAAGGTATGCTAGAGCATCACACCTCACGCCGACCCTCTAGGGCCTTGGCCAGAGTAACCTCGTCAACATATTCCAGATCGCCACCTACTGGCATACCGTGAGCCATTCGAGTAACCTTAACACCCAACGGCTTCAGAAGACGGGCAAGATACATAGCTGTCGCCTCCCCCTCAACATTGGGGTCTGTGGCCAAGATAATCTCCTGGACTGTATCATCCCTCAGCCTCTCTAGCAGTTCCTTCACCTTAATATCATTAGGCCCAATGCCATCAATAGGTG
>JAAZLW010000309.1 GCA_012799135.1 Bacillota bacterium
ATCGATGAAAAAGGCTACATTCTCACCAACCAGCATGTTGTGGGAGATGTCGGGGAAAACCAGACCATCAAAGTAAGGATCACCACACCCGAGTACTCGGGTGAAGTGGAGGCCAAACTACTAGGAGCAGATTACAAGCTGGATCTAGCTGTCCTGCAGATCGCAAAACCCAAGGAACTGGCCAAGCTTCCCATAGTCAAGCTCGGTGATTCTGATAAGAGTCGGCCCGGTGAATGGGTGATAGCCATTGGCAATCCCTACGGAGAACAGTTAGAGCATACTGTCACTATAGGAGTGCTCAGTGCCAAGGGCCGCCAGATTACTATACCGGATACGGAAAAACGCCGATACAAGGTGTACGAGAATCTTATGCAGACCGATGCCGCTATCAACCCCGGCAATAGTGGTGGACCGTTGATCAACATCGAAGGCGAAGTCATTGGCATCAATACTGCCGTGAATGTCGCGGCACAAGGTATAGGCTTTGCTATACCCATTAATACCGCCAAAGAGGTTATGAATGAACTCATCGAAAAGGGAGAAATAACCCGTGAGGTGATTCCCAAGCCGTGGGTGGGTGTCTACTTCAATGACATTACCCCCGAAGTAGCGCGGTATTTCGATCTGCACGATACCAATGGCGTGATCTTAGTGGAGATCATTCCCGATAGTCCAGCAGCCAAAGCGGGTCTTCAATCCTATGATATTGTCCGTAAAGTGGGAGACAAGACCATCACGAGTACGGAGGATTTCCAGCAGGCCATACAGGAGCTCCAGCCAGGAGATTCTGTGATGTTCGTCATAATGCGTAAAGGCAGTACGAATCTCATGCCTGTAGAGATCGGAAACCGGCCTGAGGAATACTAAGGCCAGGGTTATCTAGACTAGACCAAGGGGTGTTCCATCCTCCACAAGAGGCTGGAACGCCTCTTTTTTCTACTGAGTCTTCACTACCTCTGCCTCGATATAGTCTAGAAGTCCACCTACGGAAGCATGGGGGTTACGCACCCGTACAACTACCTGTTCCACATCATAGGCATCGAGAATCTGATCAGCGATGGCACTGGCCAAACCCTCCAGGAGATTGAACTCCTGCTCCTCTACGAAGTCTTTGACGATGGTATAGACATCGACATAGTTGATGCCCAACTCCACATCATCAGCTCGGGCTACCGCCTCAAAGTCCCCATGCAGCTCGATATCGACTTCAATGCGTTGTCCTACTTCCTTTTCTGCCGAAAACACACCGTGGTAACCATAGAAAGCCATGTTCTTGAACACCAGTTTACCCACTGCTAAATAACCTCCCAGGCTCCGTAGCGTTCTGGAGTGTTTTTTATTTTCCCCTACTGAAGCATAAGTTAGTCCTGTATTGCTGGCCCGGTAACGACGTTTACTACTTATTATACGCTGGCAGGGCCTTATCCTCCTCTGTGACAAAAGAAAGCGCCAAAGGAGTGATGTAACTCACCCCCTTGGCGTTGTCAATACAATTCAATCACCAAGCTACTCTATATTCACTGCCGGCTTAGGTTGTTTTCGCTCAAAAGCTCCTTCCGAACGTTTGTTGGAGCCCTTTTCACTGGTGCGAACAGCGGCTACACTATCTGGTTCTTTGGCAGGTGCTGCCACTACCCGGTCATCATCGACCGCATAAGGCCGGTATTCATCTCCCATGATATCCCGGAAATGCTCTCGATCCAGAGTCTCATGTTCCAATAGCCCGGCGACGACGTCATCGAGCTTATTGTTGTGCTCCCTCAAGATCGCTTTAGCCCGCTCGAAGGCATCTTCAACAAACCGTCTGACTTCTCGATCAATGGCGGCAGCTACTTCTTCACTGTAGTTGCGCTCCCGGGAAATGTCCCGGCCCAAGAAGATCGTCTCTTCATGCTGTCTGCCAAAGGTGAGGGGGCCTAGTTCCTCACTCATACCCCACTCAGTGACCATCTG
>JAAZLW010000310.1 GCA_012799135.1 Bacillota bacterium
ACCATCAATGCGACCAGCGTGATCATTGCCATAATCTTTTTCATAGGAATCTTCCTCCTCATTGGTTGAATCAGTTCTTACCCTCTTGGCCGGTTTCACCACTGGCTCGCCACTACCCATAGGTGACCAGTTGGGGATAGTGGGTCGTTGCCTCCAATGAGGAAAGGAAAATCTTTGAACGTAACGCCTTTTACTGCATGGTGAATAGGCTCGCTATGTTTGCTCCGACATTGCCACCTCCTGTGTAGTCATTTGCCATTGCTATTCTACCATATCTAACCACTCGTTGCCTACCTTGAACCGTATTATTCACTAAGAGTTAACTTCAGCTTTCCTTTGTATATACCAGATATGTGCTCCAACTCGGTTTTCACTTTTACAGCTAACTCATGCCGTGTCACCTTACCGGCTGGACCGCTAAGCACCAGGCCCTCTGCCATATTCGCCTCCTCACCACTCCCATCGAGTCTTACCCAGATATTCTCTGGTGGAATCGGCGATGAATCCGATTCGGATGATAGACGCAAATACTCACTGGAAATGGCCAGTATCCAGGGCTGGGTATTAGTAGTGACGGTAAGACCGATCTTTCTCTCAGCTTCATACATCCCGGGACCCCGATCGGCATCGACAACAATCATACCATCTTCACCTGCATCTACATCCAGGCAGGTATACTTGTGGACATGGGCGTGTATGTTGATTGGTCCGATTCCCGCTATCGCATTACCTTTCTGGTCAGTGGCTATGAGAGAACCGTGAAAATTACCAGCTTTGCTCCAAGCCTCTGATGACAGACGAAAGCTGACCTCTACCTCTTTGTTCTCATCTGCTTTGAGAAAGAGAATAGGTGTATCCAATCGCTGATATCCCGAATACGAAGTAGCGGCTTCGATAGATTCTGGAGGGAGCATGGCTTCTCCATCGAATAGCTCAGTTGCCTCGAAGTATATGTTCTCACGGTCCGCCTTGTCCTTCCACTCTAAAGTGAGAACATCGGTGGTATATATATACTGCTCATCCGGAGACGGCTTGGTTTTGATATGAAAGTTTATGGCCCCGCCACTAATCTTGACCTCTTTGGCTGCTTCTACAGCACCGGAAAAGGCCATTATTAGTATTAGCGTGCATACAAGACTCACTCTTTTAAGCTTTGGATGTAGCTGACCATTCACTTGCATTGTACCCTGTCTCCTTTTAGCTCCACCTGTTCTTTGGCTCTCATTATCTCATCCATTATGCGCAGCATCTCCAGACAACTCTGAAAGGTCTTCATGTCGCCAGTCTGGGTATGCCCTATGCGCCCTTGCCAGGTTCCATTGTCGGTACGGAGAATCCGCACGATAAACGTCGAAGTCGTCATTTATCTACTTCCCCCCCGCTGCATATCATACCTGTATGTTAACCTGGCATTCTTACCTTTTTCTCGAAAATTTCTCAAATCCTGCCGGAAACTGTGTTTCTAGTACGCTTTCTGTAGAATCTCCAATACAGGCCGACTGTCGCCAGCCTTGATTACATCATAGCTGACACCGGTTCGAGCCAATCCATCTTTCTCAATTTCTCGTTTCAACCTGTGACTGACTATCTTGGCACCGATCTCATCTGTACCCCAAAGGCAAATGCCCATCTTTTCATCATCCCACTGGCAGATAGCATCTCCCCTGCGCAAGATATTGGCAATAGAATACAGATGTCCCGCTTCCTTCGAGCCATATATTGATACCATCATAAAGGTCACCGGCTCACGACTCCGTTCTTGTCGCCGATACTCAAGACGACAGATGGATTCGAAAAACTCCCGCTCACAGATATAAGCTCCCCTAACCTTAGCAGTTGCCTTCTGGGCAGGCATCGATTCAGTCTTACCACTTTGCACGACCTTCTGATATAAAGCCAGAGCCTCCCGGCTAGGCTCCAGGCCAAACTCCTCTTTCATCATGCGGGCATAGGCGCTATACTGGGTTGCAGCTTCACTATACCGACCGGCACTGACCAAATAGCCGATCAGAGCATGATGCAAGTCTTCACGATAGGGATCCTTCCTTAGGGCATTCCGGCAAACTTGAACAGCCTCCGGGATATCATGTGCTGTATCGGCCAATAATTGGGCTAACCGCAGAGCCCCATCGACATATATCTCCCGGTAGTACTCCCTCAGTTCGGTGGCCCAGTCCAAATAGGGCTCTTCCATCAGGAAATCTCCCTGATACAACGCCAGTTCCTGCTTGAACACCTCGATCGCTTCCAGAGGTGCGGTCTTCTGCAACTCCTTGCCATCTTTGTAAAGTCTCTCAAACTCCTCAGTATCCACCCAGCACTGGGGGCTCTCTTCAAAGCAGTAAAGCCCGCCCGAGCAAGTCAACAGTTCAGATTTCTCATAGCGATCCAGGCTAGGATCTATGATCCGCCGTACGAAATACACACAAGTATGTAAATTCTGCTCAGTTGATGCATCCAGTTCTGTATCCGGCCAGAGAAGCTCATTTAGCACGTCTTTAGGAACCTTTTCCCCACGCCTGGCTGCCAAATAACGAAACAAGTTAAGTGCCTTCTTGGACTTCCAACTGGAAGTGGGAACTTCCTTGCCATTGACCTCGAGAGTAAAAGATCCTAACAGCCTAACCCGCAGTCTCCATACTGGTGGGTTTGTTCCCATATTAGCTCCTCCTATGTGAGAGGCAATACCTTCGGTTCATTTTCTCCAGAAAACCATACCGATACCATAGTAATCTTCCCCGGTAGGCAATCGAGTCCATTTCAGGTTTAAGTCAATATCGTCCCTAAGCTCTCGTGTTACCTCTACCCCATGGCCAACCTGTCTGGCATCATAGGTACACTCATACCGCAAACCCCACCCGATTCGGTCTACCGCCACACTAAAGTGTATCCAAGGTGAGTCATCCAGAAAGCCCTCTCCCCCTGCCACAGTGATGGGCAAATAGGTCGCTTGCAACTTTAGATCACCCCAGTGGACCTCATCAGATAGGCCCAAGCGAAATGCAGGTTCAAGACCGGGCTTTTTATCTATATGTGCAGCCAGTCCCAACTCCTGCTCCAAGCGCCACTCTGCACCAACCCTATACTGACATCCTGACTTGAAGCCATCGAACTTGGCGTACAGCATATGTTGGCTTTTATCCAGTCTTATTCCTGCACTAACGCAAATTTCACCTTCCAGTTGGGCAAGGCCAAAAGTGAATCTGGTGTGACCCTCTGGATACTCTGGTATACTAAACAGCTCTTGTAGTCCCCCGATACTACCAACGGAGACTAGTGGGCCTCTCTCGGGTAAGGAACTTGAGGCCATGGTAGTCGCAGTGGCGTAGAGAGCAAAGTACCGCTTCGATGGCCGACCATTGGTCAGAAGTTCTTGGATCACTAATGCTAAAGGCTGCCGCATCTCCCGGCCGATCTGGGTGGTAACCTTAGCCCTTCCTAAAGCCCCAGCCAAGGTTAAGTACTCCACTGACATATCGGTCAAAATTCCAGCGGGCTGGCTGTACATCTGCCGGGGAGTCAGCGTTATCTTTAGTCCCTGATCGAGTACGTCCTCTTCATTGGATTTGGTAATTCTGTCTTGGACAAGTTCGACGGATACAGACCG
>JAAZLW010000326.1 GCA_012799135.1 Bacillota bacterium
CCTTCGGCCGGTATTACCATGGCTACGGCTTTAGCTTCGGCCTTGTCTGGCCGGCCGGTACGATCCGATGTGGCTATGAGTGGAGAAATCACCCTTAGGGGCCGGGTGTTGCCGGTAGGAGGTATAAAGGAAAAAGTCTTGGCAGCTCACCGAGCCGGAATCAAGACATTGATTTTACCGGAAGAAAGCCGCCAGGATTTAGATGAGATACCTCGTCATGTACGACGTAAGCTAAACTTTGTTTTTGTGGACAATATGGATCAAGTGTTAAAGCATGCCTTGGTTGGGTAGGGGCCGGCCCGCAGGACGGGGAACGGACAGGCACAGAGGCCTATACTCTGGGTATGGGTAGGGGCCGGCCTCCGTCCCTGTCCGGTCGCACTGGGCCAAAGGAAAGAAACCTGGGATTAATGCCCAGGTTTCTTTTGTCTGCCTTTATAGATATCGTCGCTGGTAAGACCTCGGATTTTAGCTATGGTAAGGACTAATAGGGGCCCCAGTACTTGAAAAGGAAAGGCATAAAAAGGATAGGTGGCAAGATAAAAGTCCTTCATTTGGGCATAGCTTTCATAGAGTAGGATGGATATGCTTACCATTAATATACTTACAGGAAAAACTAACGGCCGATAATCGGCCATGGCAAAAAGCGAAGCCCAGCCGACACAAATTACGTATACCAGAAAAGATAATTTGACAAAAGTTCCTAAGGTCCAAATAAAGATAGCTATGGGATCTAACCGTTGTAAGAACTCCCCGATATCAATAAGCCGTACTGTGGCCAGAAAAGGGAAGTTTACCCGACTGATACCTTGAGGACCTAGAACCATGATGTTTCTTACGTTGGTTATTACTAATATTATGGTTACAAAACTTACTGCCATTAAAATAGTTCGTCTGCATTTGTTGGTATTATTCAGAAAAGGAAGGGTAAAAACCAAGACATTGGCTTCCATAAAAGGAAAGGTAAAGTGGATCAGTGTGCTGCGAAAAATATTTATCCAGCCGCTGCCAAAAATGGGGAGCAGATACTCTGGATGAGGCAGGCTTGGCGTGCCCAATATGAGAGTAGTGAGAATGAGCATCCCAATTATTAACCAAGGTAGGACTAGTTCGGCTAAGCGGGCAATATTCTCCAAACCGGCTCTGGCTGCCAACGCAGCTAGAATACCCATTACTCCGGCAAACACCACTATGGGTGTCGAAGTCATAATGGCAGTTAGATAAAGATCAGATATATTACGTAAGACTCCGGCTGCCAGCTGAAGGAAAAAAAGCATGTATAAAGCTGCCAGCAGTGTTCCTAGAACATTGCCTAAAGTTACCCTGGTGTAAACAATGGGATCGATACCTTCAAAGCGTAACCCCATAGAAACCCACAACATCATCACTATACTGGCTAATATAGCGCCTACGATGAGAGTTAGCCAGATGTCTTGTTCTGCCGGTCCGGCAGGAAAGACAAGAGTCGAGCGCCCAATTAGATAAACTATGGCCAAGGCTGCTAGTTGTTGCAGAGAGA
>JAAZLW010000311.1 GCA_012799135.1 Bacillota bacterium
CAAACAGACTGGCATACCGTTTGCTGTAGGTTTCAACCACCGTTTTGCTCCAGGGGTAATGGAGCTTCGCAATCGCCTGGGGACAATCGGCCCTTCCATGATCTTGCACATATCGATGGCGACTCCCCCCTTCCTACAAGGTTGGGCAGGGCTGCCGGAGGTGGGTGGCGGTATCTTTCATTGTCTAGGGAGCCACGTAATGGATCTTACCCGCTATCTCATGGGTGAAGATCCCGAGACAATAGCTGCCTTTGGTGCACGCCAACGGGTTTCTGCCGAACACCTAGAGGATTCGGCAGTGGCCATTATGCGGTTCCCTTGTGGGGGGCTCGCCTCTCTCAGCTTTCATGATCAAGCATCCCACGGGTATAGTGTTGATCCAGTAGGAGGGCTCGCCAGAGTGGAGGCTTTTCAAGCTGGGAAGGTAGCTGTTGGCTATACGTTTAACGAAATGATCTTTGATGTGACCGGGAGTATAGACATCTATAGAAACTCCGATAAAGATCAGGTGTTTGCGTGGGGTTATTTTACAGAAAACGAGAGATTTCTCAACTACTTGGAGGGGGACGGAGATAAGATACCCGCGTCGATAGGGGATGGACTGGCTGTAGCACGTATGGTGGCTGCTAGTATAGAGTCTCATACGACCGGGAGGGTCGTGCGTTACAGCGATTTCTGACATCTCATGGTTTATGTTGCGGGAAGCCTGTTCAGCAGTTTCTGCCAGGCCTAGACCATTAGCTTTTTGTGGACTCTAGCTACCAATAGTTTGCTTTATCCGTAGTGAGGTGCTTATAGTGGCTAAGAAGCAAGTTGTGCTTGGAGTTGATTTAGGTACGCAGCGTCTCAAGCTAATATTACTTGATGTGCAGGCAGGTCGGATCATCGGAGAAGCATCGGAAAGAGTTCGAACAAGATCACCTGAGCCAGGTGCGATGGAGCAAGATCCGGAAGAATGGTGGCAGATTTGCTCCACGCTAATACGGGACCTAATCTCCAGTGAAGGCATATGCCCTCAACAGGTGCTGGGTATAGGGTTATCGGGTGAGATGCATTCTCTATTGCTACTGGATGAGGGGGGTAATCCAATCCACCCGGTAGTGCTCTGGAATGACTCGCGAGCAGCAAGGTGGCGAGAGCATCTTGAGGGCACGGGCCACATGTTATGGAACCCGAGCGGGGCCGCGTATACTGCACTCAAGCTTTTATGGCTGAAAGAGCGGAATCCTGAGGCCTTTGACAAAGCGAGAGTCATGATCTTTCCCAAGGACTATCTGCGTTACAAGATGACTGGTAGCATCGGCACAGACCCTTCCGACGCCTCGGGATCACTTCTGTGGAATTTTGCCAAAGGGACATGGGATGGCGAACTGGTTGCTCGATTAGGTTTGGCTTCGATTCAGCTACCGGCACCGGACGGCTCTTTTTCAGTAGCCGGTCGACTGACTGCCGAAGCATCTCGATCAACAGGGCTATTAGAGGGTACACCTGTGGCAGCTGGTTTGGGAGATGTGGCCGCCGCTGTTATCGGAGCCGGCGCAGCGACTCCGAATACCGTTTTCATTAATACCGGTACGGCGGCGCAAGTGATCCGCGTACATGATGTTTCACGCCATGATATGTGCCCAGGTGGGAATCGATCTGCTTACTTGTTCGAATTGGGTCTGGATAATCTGATGTTCACCATGGGGGCCTTACCTAGCGCGGGGTTCTCACTAGAGTGGTGGCGGAGAGTCCTCGGTGATGCCGTAACCTATAAAGAGATTGATCGGCTAGCGGGTACAGTAGAACCTGGTTGTGGTGGTTGTGTATTCCTGCCCTATCTTCAGGGTACCGGTACCCCATATTTGGTGGACGGACCATTGGGGAGTTTTCTCCAGTTAAGTGGGTTCACAGGACAGGCACAACTAAACCGGGCCGTGATGGAAGGTGTAGCTTTTGCAATCAGGCAATGCGGCGAAGTAGTTGGTCGCGTTGGTAGTGATAGAGTCTTGATTACCGGTGGGATTACACAGAGTCAAGTATGGACCCAGATCCTGGCAGATGTTCTCGGTACTTCATTACAAATACGCGAGCTCAAAGATGCATCATGTGTTGGAGCGGCAGCCATCGCGGCCAAGGCCCTGGGCATAACTGAAGACACAAATTCGCTAGTGAGTCA
>JAAZLW010000349.1 GCA_012799135.1 Bacillota bacterium
AAGGATTCAAGAGATTGAGGATGCTGATAATAGCGATGGCCAGATAATCGACAGTCTCTCTGTAGATCTCCACAGCCTCTGCATCCTGAGCCTTGACTCTAGAGCGCAAGATCCGAAAACACTCAGAGTAATCTCCCCCAATGCCCAGCCTTTGGCTGACCGCCTGGGAGGAAATGTAGTTCTCCAAGCATCCCCTACTACCGCATGAACATACAGCGCCCTTATGATTCACACTGACATGGCCTAGCTCTCCAGCTCCCCCGGCAAAGCCCCTTAGAATCTGCCTATTTAGAACGATCCCCGAACCCACACCTGTAGCTACACTAATATAGGCCCAGGATTCCAACTCCTCTCGCCTGGCGGTAAACATCTCTCCCAGAGCAGCCACGTTGATATCATTATCAATGAAGACTGGTACTTCTAGCCACTGGGATACCTCTTCAGCTACGTCAACAGGCTCCGCCCAACGCAGAGTAGAACGACTGATTACTCTTCCAGTCTTGGGATGCACCATACCTGGACATCCAACTCCAACACCATACAAAGTCCGTTTTTCTCCTGCCTCCGTTTTGATACAAGTGACTCCATCAACGATGCACGATCTAACGGTTTCGGGATTGGTATCTGGAAGGGGCAAGGTGCACTTTGCCACCAGTTGGTAATCCAGAGAAAAACCCGCGATTCTAATCCTAGATTTGTCCACCTCGACTCCTGCTAGTAGACCCGAATCGGCATCGAATCGAACTAGCCGTGGGCGCCTACCCCCTCGGGACTCCCCTTCCCCGGATTCTATCAATAATCCCTGTTCGAGAAGACTGGCAATAGCCTTGGATACTGTGGGATAGGTCAATGAAGTAAGCCTTTGAATGTCGGAGCGAGACAGCTCCTTATGCTTACGCATAATGCTCAAGACCAAGTTTTCGTTTACCCGTCGCACCATCGTGCTAGTGGCTGGATTCTCGCTGCCCATTCCCCAGATACCCACCGCTCTCATCCCTTCGAAGTAGTTTCAACGCTATATTTCTCAGGCACCAGTCTTGCAGCCCCCAGAACGATAGAATCCGGGTAAAGATCAGAGATGACTATTGGGGAGGCTGCCAGGTTTACCCGATTATCTATCTTCTCCAGATAGCCTTGCAGATAATCGACGAACACCTCGGGCATCGCCTGGGGAATACCTCCTCCTAGAACTACCAGTTCTAGATCCAATAGATTATTTAGATTTCTGATGCTGTATCCTAGCGCTCGAGCCGCCTGTTCAACTATCTCAACACACAAAGGATCCCGCTGCCGAGCAGCAGCGAATATCTCCTGTGCGCTATTCGCATGGCAAAGCTCCAATACCGATGTTCTGCCCTTAGATAGCTCCGCTTTCATCAGCTCGACCATGCCTGGACCCGAAGCAATGTTCTCTAAACAACCCCAGCCACCGCATTTACATCTAGCTCCGTCAAAGTCTATCCCCACATGGCCTATCTCACCGGCATAGTTACACTTACCATGGTAAACCCCGCCATTTAAGACAAGACCTACTCCTACTCCTGTCCCCACTGTCAGGAAAGCGAAGTGTTGCTTGCCTTGAGCTGCGCCATAGTACATCTCTCCTATAGCCCCAGCGTTACAGTCATTGTCTATGAAAACCGGTAAGCCAAAGGCTTCAGATACCAGACTTTTTAGTGGTAACTTGGATACTCCTAAATTCATACTGCTGACTTTTCCAAGATGAGGGTCAACATGCCCCGCTGTACCTATACCAATGGCTACAGGCTGTTGGGAAATATCAAGTGCGATTAGTTCTCCAATGATCTCAATTATTCCCTGCACGAATAGTTCAGGAGAGTTCGTATTGGTTGGCTTTAGTAGCCTGTGAAGGATCTCGCCATCCTCAATTCTCACCAAAGCCGCTAGAGTTTTCGTGCCTCCTATATCGATTCCGATCACATTCATGCCCTTCACTAAGTATCACGGCCCTTATCATGAGGTTTGCAGCTAAAGCTTTGGGAAGTGAGCCCGGCAACCCTGCGCTAGCAGCCCTACATTTGCCAAGCTCACCGCCCTCGATGCTAGTTCTTATAAGGCTCCATCAGAGCTTTGATGATCCTGAGAGTTGCCGTCTCCTCATCGGGAGCCCCCGCTGCTAAATCCTCACAGAACGCCCTAAACTCTTCGGGGGTAACAGCTTGTCTATCTCTGAGTTCAGATAAATATGCTGAGCCAATAACCTCCATGATCCTAAGGCCAACTTCCTCATCAATAATTGAAGTAGTATTATGTCTCACACATTCGATAAAGTTCTTGATCTCGTTAGCGTAAGCAATCTCATCGTCGGACCCATATACCGGGATCAGTTTTTCTCCAAAGCCATAGCGCTCCACCTTGATGAAATCATTGCCTTCCTCATCGGTATAGCCTGTGGCCTGACCTTCACTACCCTGAACTCTGATGAAACTGGATACGGAGCTACTCTTTGTCCCCAATTCTGGATAAGACCAGGTAGCTTCGATGATGGCATCACACCAGTTGCCATTGGGCTGCTCGAATTGTATCTTGAAATGAGCGTCGTCCTCTACATGAACAGTCTGAACCCGGCCGTCTAGGGGACGAGTTTTCATGCGGGACTCGATTCTAAGAGATCTGATCTTGGCAGGTACGCTATCAAAGCCAATCAAGAACCATAGAGACGTAATAGCGTGACATCCATAGTCCATCAAGCTGCCTCCACCGCTTATCTCAGGATTCCAAAACCAAGACCTTTTCTCCGGCCCGTGGCCACCCCGAGCGATCCACATGGACTGGACATCACCGATCTGATCGCTTTCTATGATGTTGCGAATCGTGTCATAGCGAGGTAAGAAGAGATTGTCATCATTCAACTGGTACAAAGCCCCAGTCTTTTGGACAGCCTCCTTAATAGCTCTAGCCTCCCACCAAGTGCGGGCCATAGCTTTTTCACTCATCACATGTACCCCTCGTTCAAGGGCCATCACGCTATAGTAGACATGGTAACGAACCGGTGTACACACAGTAACCACATCAACGTTATCTAAGAGCTCCTCTGCTGAATCGTACACCTTCATGTTTTTCAGCGTCTCTCTATGCTGCTTAGCCAGTTTTGCAGGGGTGTTTTCTTCTGACCAATACCAGGAATCCACCCATCGCTGTCCCTCTTCGAAAGGCGCCTCCAATACAGCGATTTTCTCTTCCAACAGGGTCGCATACCGATCTCTAATCCACTGTGCCCGTTCTGGAAATATGTCATAGAAAGCCACCAATTCCACATCATGCATATCCAAAAAAGCAGGCATATGGCAAGTAGTAAAGACCATACCACATCCTATGACACCAACTCTGATCGTCTTAGCCATATCAGACCCTCCCTCATAAATGCTTATCCCTCTTCTAGTGGCCCTAAATGACGGTTTTGTATCCCCCTTTCAAATGACTATTTAAATCCCATTTAAAAAGAGTGTGGTATTATACTTCTTCACAGAAACGAAACATCCTTCTTGCCACAGAGAACTTTTTTCGCGGGATGACACCGAGAATCACTGTCTTGGGTTTCACCAAGGTCTTTTCCGGGTAACAACTGAAGTAAAAGGGGGGTCTTCTATGGCTATTGAATGGACGCCGGCTTTGGCTGTGGGTGTTGACAAGATCGACCAACAGCATAGGATGCTGTTTCAAAAGGTAAATGAACTCATTGA
>JAAZLW010000312.1 GCA_012799135.1 Bacillota bacterium
AACAAGCTATTAGGTCGTATACTGGAGGCCGTCCAAGGCATAGTGAGGCAGATCCAAGATGTTGCAGAAGGAATTGAACACATTGGCACTGGCAGTCAACAGATGGCGGCAGCCACCGAAGAGCAGTCAGCATCTATTGAACAGGTTGCCTCAGCTGCCCACGAGCTTAACAACATGGCTGAGGAGCTCAATGAACTTGTAGCTAGGTTTAGGGTATAGCTTTGTGTCTTGAAGTGGGAGCTGAAGAACGGTGGGAGAGGGAGCCCGGGCTGGCTGGGACTCCCTTTCTAATATGATCTGAGACATACTTCTATTTGCCTGATTATCAAGTGAGATGAGCTCATGATCAGCGAATAATTGTTATGACAACATGATCTATTCCCGGTTTACTTCGGTGGCGCGACCGGTGGACTCCAGTAAAGGTCACAAATCCGCGGTTTGACTAAGAAGACCCACTTGTAAAAAACATGTGACGGATATATAATAATACTATAGGACCCATTATTTGGTAGGATTCCTTGACTTCGGTCTTCTGTTAAAGGGTCTGTTAATATTGTTATGATGATATGACACGCGTTTCTACTATGCGTTTATGGGGCGGTGCTTGGCGAGGTGGTCAACATGAGGCGAAAAATGGTTATACTAGGGGCCGGTAGTGCGGTTTTTACTCAAGGACTGGTAGCTGATCTTATCCGCGAAAAAGACCTCGGAGGATGGGAGTTAGGTTTGGTTGACATCGACTCCGAGGCTCTAGAGAACACAACATGTCTCGCCAACCGAATGGTTGCGGCCAAAGGTGCCGATATTAAGGTGACCGCGTCAGAAGAACGGAGAGATTTATTGCCAGGTGCCGATGTAGTCGTTGCAACCATAGCAGTAGGAAAACGGCGAGCATGGGAAACAGATGTGTTTATTCCACGCAAATACGGAATCTATCAGCCTGTTGGTGATACAACAATGCCCGGTGGAATCTCACGAGCAATGCGTATGATACCGGTAATGTTGGATGTAGCTGAGGATATTGCTACCCTATGTCCGGGAGCATATTTCATCAATTACTCAAACCCAATGACTGCTATCTGTCGAGCAATCCGTAGACAGACCCAGGTACCGGTTATTGGTTTGTGTCACGGTGTCAACGAGACAGAAGGCTATCTGGCGCGGTTTGCTGATCTTCCCAGAGAGCAAGTGACCACATTCGCAGTAGGCCTAAATCACCTAACCTTTATTCTCGATTTCCGGTTTCACGGCAAAGATGCGTGGCCTGTAGTAGACAGACAGCTAGCCAAATTGCGCAACAGCGATAGAGCCTACCTTCCGGAAAGCAATCCGTTTTCCTGGTCTTTGTACGAGAACTATCGCGCCTATCCAGCTGTTAGTGATCGCCACGTGGTAGAGTTTTACCCAGAGTTGTTTGGTTCCGGGGACTACTATGGCCGGCAACTAGGCGTGGACGCGTTTTCTTTTGAAGCGACCATTGCTGCCGGCGATAAGACGTATATGGAGATGATTGATCAGGCTCAAGGTAGACGACCACTGAAGGAAGAGCTTTTTCATCGTGCTCCAGGAGAACACGAACAATTACTGGAGATCCTCAAGTCGATTTATTTCGATGAGAGGAAAGTTTTTTCCGTGAATTTACCGAATAATGGCGCTGTCCCGAATTTACCAAGGAATGGATTGCTAGAGCTTCCGGCGGTAGCAACTGGGCGAGGGTTTATTCCCCTATACATCGATTGTTTCCCGGATATCTTAGCGACTAAGATATCGAAACATATTTATGTCACAGAGATCGTTGTTGAAGCCGCTGTGACTGGCAGCCTAGCGCTCTTGGTTGAGGCTATTCTTGCCGATGGCTCCATATCTGAAAGAGATGTTGCTCAGAAACTGGCCATAGAGCTGTTGAAGGCTCAACAGGAGCACCTACCCCAGTTCTGAGTACGTACC
>JAAZLW010000039.1 GCA_012799135.1 Bacillota bacterium
AGACAGATAGTGATCTATTTAGTTTTCAAGGTTCGACGGGAGATGAAACCCTAAAACGATCTCCCTAATTCTTAGTATACGAGGAGATTTCAAGATGAAGGTACTGCCCGACTTGGAGTACAAAGAGAGAGTAGTTCGCCTTCAGGCGATGCTCGAGGAGGAAGGACTCGATGGTCTGCTAGCCCACTCTCACGAGGCTGACTTTGCCAATGTGCGCTATTTCAGCAATTATTGGCCGATTTTCGAAAGCACAGGTGTTCTTATCCCACGGGAGGGTGAGCCCACTCTCCTAATTGGACCTGAGAGCGAAGCCTTTGCCCTGGACAGAAGTAAGATCGCCCGGGTTCGCAAGATGATGGAGTACCGGGAGTCTGCAGAACCGGATTACCCAGGGGTTATCGTGGCGACATTCCCGGAGGTTATTGCTGAGACCTTTCCCGGCGGTGCACCGAAGAGGTTGGGAATAGCAGGTTGGTCTATTCTACCGGTACCCGTTTACCAATCCCTTCAAAAGGCCTTACCTGATACTGAGCTGGTAAACGCCAACAAGATCTTGGCAGCACTGAAGATGAAAAAAACTGATAATGAGATCGCTATCCTCAAAGAAGGTTTCCGAATTTCAGCACTGGCTATGGATGCAGTCTTAGCCGAGCTCAAAGCCGGGATGACAGAACTTGAGGTTGTCGGAGTCGCTCAAGCCGCTTTGTATGCCAATGGTGCTGAGTATGAGGCTCACCCGCTTTACGTATTAAGTGGGCCTAGTTCAAAACATGCAATCTCTCGACCTACTCACAGAGTCATTCAAGAGGGAGAGCTGGTGCAACTAGATATTGGAGCCAGAGTATGTGGCTACTCACCTAGTCTTGGGATACCTTACCTCGTAGGTGAAGTTTCAGATGATATGAAACGAGCGGTCAAGTTTGGCCTTGATACTCATGAGAAGACAATCGAGTTGATTAAAGCTGGTGTTGTGGCGGCAGACATAGCCAAGCAGATCGAGGAGTATGTGATCAAGGGTGGCTATGGTGACAATCTTCTCTATGGTCCCTGTCACGGGCTTGGCATGCTGGAAGTAGAAGCACCTTGGATGGAAAAAGATAGTCACTATGAGCTCGAAGCCGGTATGACTTACCAAGTGGATACTTTTCTTCAGATGGAGAACTACGGCTTCCGCTGGGAGCAGGGGATATTGGTTACCGATACCGGTTGTGAGCGGCTATCCGATTGGGATCTGCGGTCCAACTGGGAAAAGGCCTGCTTGCATAAATAGGAAGCAAGAAAAGAGGGGGCTATGATGTCTTTTGAAGTAATCCTGGGCTTTGATATGGAAACAGATATTGGTAGCTGGACCCCGTTCTACGAAGGAGTAGTTCACGGAACGCCTCAGATTTTGGAGCTTTTAGCAAAGCATAACGTCAGTGGTACCTTCTTCTGGACAGGTGAGGCAGCTAAGGAGAATCCTCAGATGGTGGAGGCAGTAGCTAGGGCGGGACACGAGGTTGGCTGCCACAGTCTTTACCATGAGACTGTGGGAGATGAACTCTTCCCCATCCCGGGTGTTAAGCCACTCTTACCTGAGGAATGTTACGGTAGAATCAAGAAGGCCACAGAGACTGTGGAAGGAGTGTTGGGAGATAAGGTTACATCCTTCCGCGCCCCTAGACTTTGGGGTAGTACCACCCTGGTCAATGCCCTAGAAGGCCTAGGGTATACAGCTGATGCCAGCTATCCTCTATACTTCTACAAGGAGCGCTTAGTTCCATACCACCCTGATAGGAAGGACTGGACAAAGGAAGGCAACATGAAGATCCTGGAAATCCCTAATTTCGCTGATATGACGATAGAAAGCACCGACGAGTATGGCAGGGATCGGGATCAGTGGCCACTGTTTAGAACAGAGGGTGCGAAGCGGCTTATAGAGCATATTGACAATATGCTGGAACTCTACAAAGAAAAGGCTCTCCCTGCTACGATTTGCCTGTATTTGCATCCATGGGAGTTTCATAAGATGCCGGAAGGTCTGATCCACTATGGTGAGGGTTCAGTACTTCCGGACGCGTTTATAACGGGAAATTGTGGAGAGGTAGCGGTGAGGGAGCTTGACCGACTCATATCATTGCTTGAAGAGCGAGGGGGAGTCTTTAGGCAAGTGCGAGAGCTAGTTCAATAACCTCTAGAGGTGGTATTGTGGAGACAAACTATGAATTTCGGAAGCGGCTTGAGGTTGTGCATAAACCCAACTTGCGCCAGGCCAATGTAACAGTGCAGCAAGACGAGCTGCTGATTGAAGATGGCTGGACGATTGTGATTGGTAGCGAGGCACAGCCGTTAGTGATGAACGTTGCCAAAGATCTGCAGGACTACTTGCTTACGAGTATGAATGTGTCTGTTCTGATCAAGAGAACCGGAGACATCCTGGCAGCTGCTCAAGAGGGGGAGGAAGTGGTCATCTTGGCCACTAGAGAAGAACTACCCCACCTGGGAAGGGAGTTATCCGTTCCCCGCAGCTATAGGTACGTAACCTGCAATAGGCGGATCATCATTTGCGGCTTTGATGCCCGTGGAGTCGGTCAGGGCAGCTATTATCTGGAAGACCTAATGAATTTGCGGCAAGCACCCGTTCTCAGACTTGCGGATAGAGTCCGTCAACCGATTTTCTCACCTCGAATGGTTCACTCCGGCTTTGGGCTCGATGATTATCCGGATCAGTATCTAAACGCAATTGCCCACTATGGGATGGATGCCATCTTAGTGTTTGCCGAAGGTGTTAATCAGACTCCCTATGGATATCTGGATTTCAACTATCTCATTCACCGGGCACGCAATGTCGGTCTTGATGTGTATTTATATAGTTACCTTAAGAGCGAGAAGCATCCTGATGATGCAGATGCCCGGGAGTACTATGAGAGTACTTATGGTGCCTTGTTTGCAGCCTGTCCCGAAGCCAAGGGTATGATTTTGGTAGGGGAATCGTGTGAGTTTCCAAGCCGTGATCCGAATACCACCCAGAGACTTAGATATGATACGCCTGGAGACGGTCTGCCAAGCACCAAACCCAGTCCGGGCTGGTGGCCGTGTGTCGACTATCCTGAGTGGCTCAACTTGATGAAAGAGACTATCCACAAGCATAGCCCCGAGGCTGAGATAGTGTTTTGGACATATAACTGGGGGTGGGCCCCGGAAAAGGCACGGCTGGAACTGATTCGCAACCTTCCAGAAGGGATTACCCTTCTGGTGACCTTCGAGATGTTCGAACAGCGACAGCACCAGGGTGTGACCAACTATTGCGCGGATTACACAATCTCCTTTGTGGGTCCGGGCAAGTACTTCGCCAGTGAAGCACGAGAGGCCAAGAAGCGGAATGTCCGGCTCTATACTATGAGCAACACAGCGGGGCTCACCTGGGATTTTGGTGTCGTTCCCTATATTCCAGTACCATTTCAGTGGGCAAAGCGACATGAGGTATTAAAACAAGCCCAAATAGACTGGGGATTGACTGGGCTGATGGAGTCCCATCATTATGGATGGTGGCCCTCTGTGGTAAGTGAGCTGGCCAAGTGGAATTACTGGACACCAAGCCCCGAGCCTGAAGAAGTACTGGAGAGTATAGCCGAGCGGGATTTCGGCAAGGGGGCTTCGTGGGCGTTAGAGGCCTGGCGTTATTGGAGTGAGGCAATCACTTACTACATTGTTACAGAAGAAGACCAATATGGTCCCTGCAGAGTGGGACCGTCGTATCCGTTGCTGTTCTGGCAAGACCCTTTTTTGCCAAGTGCAAATCTACCAACTGTGGAATACGCTCACTTCGGAAATAGGATTGTGTTACCCAACTATTTCTTCCACGAGCATGTTTTGCAGTCGCCGGGAGCATCCAGACTCAGGGTGGAGATAGAATCCTTCCATGAGTTTGTCGGTCTATGGAGCAAGGGTATTGAATCTCTAGAGCAAGCTGTGCGCGAACTGCCGCAAGAGAAAAAAGCAGAAGGCCTTCGAATGCTGGGGTTGGGCGAGTTTATCCTCAATTCGGCGAAAACCACAATCAATGTTAAGAAATGGTGGAAGTTGAGGAGGGGGCTTCAAGTCGAATCAGACCCAAGCAAAGCAGGCAAGATGCTAGATGAGATGGTTTCGATTGCCGAGGACGAGATTGAAAATGCAAGAGCGACCATTCCCCTAGTAGAGGCGGATTCCAGGCTTGGCTGGGAGCCTAGTATGGAGTATATGACAGATAGGGCGCATCTCGAGTGGAAGATCAAGCAAGTGCAAAGAGTGCTTGAGGAGGAAATACCGAAGTACAGGCAGATATTGATACTATGTGATGAATAATGAGAATCAAGCTGGGGCTCCCATCCATCATGGTTTGCCCCATGATGAGGGCGCCCTTTGCGAAAGAAGTTGGTCTCGCCAAAGCCTTTCTATTTTCCCTTTTTGAAAATGAAAAAGTTGTTCCAATGAAAAGGGTTTTCGCCATCTTTGAGGAAATGTCTACTAGAAATGCCAAAATAACGACTAAGGTGATAGAGGTGTACGATATTCGACCAGAGCTAGCGGGCTCTTTAAATCGGATCAAGCTATTATATCCGGACTTGACCCCTGCTGAGAAAAATGTAGCTGATTACATAATCAATAACCTGAGAGATTTTCATCGATTGACAATTTCCGAGGTTGCACAAAAATGCAAGGTGAGTGAAGCTACGCTTACTAGATTTGCCAAGACCTGTGGATTCACGGGGTTTCCGGAACTGAGGACATCTTTGATTCCCGATATTCTCGGGTGGCAGAAGATGCGCTATCACAGGGTAGCCTTGCAGGAGATGTCTGCTTCGGATTCAACTGCCGAGATAATGGAGAAATTCCTCGGAAGAACCATGGAAGCAAGTACGCAAGCTCTGACTTCGATTGCCTCTGATCACCTAGAAGAAGCCATAGAAGTCATCCTGGAAGCCGGCAAGATCGTCCTGATCGGTAATGGAGGCAGCATGTATTTGGCGGCATCCACAGCCTTGAAGTTTATGAAGCTGGGCCTGAATGCCATCTGTTATCTAGATTATAATGGTATGCAAACATCAGCCCTGCTACTCAAAGAGGGAGATGTGGCGCTGGCCGTATCCCATAGTGGAACTACCAGAGAAACCTGGGAAAGCCTGGCACTAGCGGCGGGTACAGGTTGCACGACGATTGCTTGCACGAGTAGAGTCAAATCACCATTGGCCAAGATCAGTGATATCAAATTGATCTATGGTCCTGTCCAGCAGGAATCCGAGATTGGCCTGGCCCGGGTCATCCAGGCCCTCACTTTAGATTTGCTAGCCACAATGGTTGCGTTGCGAATAGGTCAAGGGAGTCGCCATTGAGATAGGCACGGAGTAGGATACGAGTCTCACAATCCCTTTTTGCGAGATAACATAAAAATGATTTGCAGGAAAAAGGGGTAATTGGTGAAATGGATTCTAGCACAGCAGATGCTGCAGATGATGGAACACAATATGTAGCATCTTGTGGCAGAGGAGAGAAGATTCTTTGGTTCGCATGAATAGGGCATTGCCCCTTGGGATCGTCCAAGACAAACACTGTTTCCCAAATGCATTGGAGTTTCTTACAATGGGTTGTGATATGGGAGTCAGTTTTGTGGAGCTGAAGTATGAGGTGGTACTGGATCGGAGATTTAGTCTTCGGGGCAGACTCGCCCAGCAAATCAAGGAGAAAGCGAATAAGCACCGGATCGGCCTGTCTGTTCATGCCCCTTACGATGATGGCGTGAGTTTAGGGGACCCAGATGAGCAGATTCAGCTAAACACCAGGGAGCAGATGCGGAGATCTCTGCAGTTTGCCAGCGAAATCGGTGCCCGATACCTCACAGTCCATGGTGGCTTTTTTGAGATTGATCACCAACCATTGGTTGCCCAGACCATGGGCCAACCCAACCGCGTTACCGTAAAACAACTAGTCAGTGAGGGGCAGTACAATGCTCTGAAGGCCAGAACAATCAGCGAGTTGCGCTGGTTGATTGCAGAAGGTAGTCAATATGGAGTCAAAATAGCATTAGAAAACTTCCATGATTTCTCTACATTCAAGGTCCGATTTCCCATTACCCCCCAGGACTTCCAAGAATGCCGTGAGGCATTGGGGGATGCTTTTTTTATCACCTATGACTCGGGCCATGGTCATTCTACTGGGATCCATATCGTGGATTTTGTCCGGGCCCTTGGTATCGAAAACATTATCGGGACTCATCTACATGATAATAACCAACTTGGGGATCAACATTTACCGATCTTCAAGGGGACTATTGATTTCAAGAGCTTCTTCGAGCACTATCTCACGGAAGAGTGGCAATTTCCCTTGAATATAGAAACGAAAAATTACGCGGACCTAATCAAGAGCTATGAGACATTAAAAAACCTGGACTGGCAGAGTTGGGAAGGAGTGAAGCAGTGTTAGATATCAGACAGCTAAAGAAAAGATACGGCTCGGGTCCCTTTGCTTTGAAAGGCGTCGATCTCAGGGTTAGAGAGGGGGAAATAGTCGCCCTAATTGGGCCGTCAGGAGCAGGCAAAAGCACTCTGATTAGGTGTATTAATCGCCTGATCGACCCGACAAGTGGTGAGATCCTCTTTCACGGTATAGATGTCTGTAAATTGGGAGCTAAGGACTTACGATCAACTAGAAAGAAAATCGGCATGATATTTCAAGAATATGCCTTGGTAGAACGCCTGAGTGTGATGGAAAACGTGCTTTCAGGTAAGTTAGGTTATGTAGGGTTCTGGGCAAGTGCGCGACGGAGATTCCCCGCCAAGGATGTGGAAGACGCGTTATCCCTCCTGGAACGGGTGGGATTATTAGAATTTGTGAATACGAGAGCGGATCAGCTCTCTGGTGGGCAGAGGCAGCGAGTCGGTATTTGTCGTGCCTTACTCCAGAGTCCTGACCTTCTGCTCATAGATGAACCTACTGCAAGCCTGGACCCGAAGACGGGAAGGCAGATTATGCGTCTGATAGTGGAATTAGTAGAGGAACGCAAGTTGGCTGCTATTATCAATATTCATGAAGTCAATTTTGCAGAGATGTTTACTCAGCGGGTAGTCGGTCTTAAGGATGGCCTAATAGTATATGACCAACCTGCAGGTAGGTTGGATGCTAACGGCCTAACCATCATTTACGGGGAAGAGGATTGGGAAGGAAGCTTGGTCAATCTTGGAGCAGAATCAGGCGAAGAATCCGATGAAGAGGTGAACCGATAATGGAGTCATCTCTGGCAGATGGAGGGAAGTGTTGGTCTAAACCTCCAGTGATCAAGTCTCCTCTTGCACGCGTATGCTTGATTCTTATAGTCGCTACCTATACTGTGTTTGCCATTCGATCATTTCAGATCAATGTTGAGCGGATTATCTATGGCATCGATCGGGCAGGGGAGATGTTTGGGGCGTTTCTCCGGCCGGATTTCCTGGCTCGCAAGCATTACATAGTACAGGGTGTCTTGGAGAGCATGGCCATGACGGTAGTAGCTACTGGCGTAGGTGTATTCTTATCCATACCTCTGTTTCTTGGAGCAGCTCGGAATATTTCTCCAAGGCCAGTGTATCGCCTATGCCGTCTTTTGTTAGTGGTTTTTCGCAGCCTGCATGTGGTTATTCTAGCCATCCTGTTCGTAATCATGTTTGGCTTTGGCCCGTTTGCAGGAGTATTGACACTCATTGTCAACACTGTGGGGTTCTTAGGAAAACTGGTAGCGGAGGATATTGAGAGCATCAGCGAAGAGACGTTGGAAGCCATTCGTTCTACTGGGGCATCTTGGCCACAGCTAGTTGTTTATGGTGTGTGGCCACAAATTGCTACTCGTTTTACTGGACTGGTGATTTACCGGGGTGACCAAAGCTTTCGGCAGTCAACCGTGATTGGACTGGTCGGTGCCGGTGGGATTGGTGCTGTTTTGGAGACAGCCATGGGCCGATATGACTACAATACCGCTGGTGCGATTCTACTCGTGATTATCATCCTGGTCCTAGTGGGCGAATACGCTTCCAGTGCCGTGCGAAGGAGGTTGGTGTAATGCCGGAAACAACCAGAGAACACACTGCAATCTGGGCACCTTCTCCAGGGGAAAAGTCATGGAAAAGGTACTTTCAGTGGTTAATTGGGCTGACGGTATTTGTGATCGCTGTTACGTTTATCTCAAAAGAAACCATGTGGCCTTTTGTCGCTGATGCTCCTGAGCAGGCTTTGGACTTTGTTTCCCGGATGTTCCCTCCAGATATTCGGTATATGAATAGGATCTTACCTGCCCTGTTGGATACCATGAATCTGGCGATATTTGGAACAGCTGTAGCTGCTTTGATCTCCATCCCTCTGGCGGTCTTGGCAGCCAAGAACACGAGCCCCTCCGCGGTAATTCGCTTGGTTGCCCTAGCGATTATTGTGACCACCCGCTCAGTTACCAGCTTGATCTGGGCTCTTCTCATCGTGCAAATTGTGGGCCCAGGCCTTTTCGCAGGTATGGTGGCAATTGCTATTCGAAGCGTGGGGATGATTTCCAAGCTATTCTATGAAGCGATTGAAGAAATTGATATACAATCTATTGAGGCGATTAGGGCGACCGGCGCATCGACGGCACAGGTATTTATGTACGGTTATGTCCCTCAGCTGATGCCCACATTTGTGGGGACGACCGTTTACCGGTGGGAGATTAATATCCGAGAATCTACGATCATCGGTATCGTAGGCGGCGGTGGAATCGGATTCTTGTTGAATTCTGCCATCAACCGTCTCCGCTGGGATCAGGCCGTTGTGGTGTTGTTCACCATATTGGTCATCGTCTTCATGGCGGAATGGATTTCTGCAAAAGCGAGGAAAGCACTCATTTGAGAAAGGCGGTGATGTCCCAAAGAGTGTTATAGGGTTGTGAAGAAGGCGCAACATATAAGAAGCGGGAGGTAAATTCATGTTTAAGAAACTGAACATGAGCATGTTTGTCTTGGTGACTCTTTTGTTTGTCGTAGCCATAGGCATGGTAGGGGCAACAGAACTAGATGACCGCTATGTTGATCTAGATGAAGATTTAGTCGCTGATGTACCTACGGACCCAAAAGAGTGGCAAGATCCCAAAACACTAATCTTTGCCTATGCACCTGTGGAAGATCCAGCCGTTTACGAAGAAGTATTTGCGGAGTTTATAGAATACCTCAGCGAAGAACTAGGGCGTCCGGTGCGTTGGTTTGGTGTACGCAGCTATGCTGCCCAAGTGGAAGCCATGCGCGCGGGGAGGCTTCACATCTCAGGCTTTGCCTCTGGTGCCGTGCAAGATGCAGTGAATACTGCGGGATTTGTGCCTCAAACCGCCATGGGAACAGAGAACGGCATGATCGGTTATCGTATGGAGATCATCACTCGTAAAGACAGCGGGATCGACAGCATTGAGGATCTCAGAGGAAAGACCATTCCTTTCGTGTCTGAATCCTCGGGCTCTGGCTATTTTGCTCCTCGAGCTTTACTGTATGAGGAATTCGGCATGCTTCCCGGACGGGATTATCAAGTAACGTTCTCTGGTTCGCATGATAACTCAATCCTAGGTGTATATCACAAGGACTATGTTGCCGCTCCAGTAGCGAGTACAGTCATTGATCGGATGGAGCTAGGTGGACGGGTTGAGGACCGCTCTACTTGGATGAAGACGGTTTACCAATCCCCTCTTTTTCCAGTTACAGCCTATGGGGTTGCTCACAATCTGAAGCCTGAACTGCAGGAGGCCATCAAAGCAGCCTTCCTGAAGTTCGATTGGACCGGAACGAAACTAAAGGAGCAATGGCAGGAAGACCGCTTTGTTGAGATCGACTATAAGCGGGACTGGGAAATTCAGCGGGTTATTCGTTCGGGGAGTGCTGCTGTAGCTGAGCTTCTGGGCGAATAGCATGAGTTGTGATTTACGCTAAGAGAGTCAACGTTCAGGCCCCTAAAGGCCGGTCTTAAAAGGACGGCCCTTAGGGGCTCTTTCATCAGTTGGTAAAGCTCGGCTATCTAGGGAGGATCTAGAAGGCTATTGTCGAAACTTCTCGTATATTCTCTGTAGGCGGATGCGGGCGAATAGTCGAGGGGTTCATTGATTTGATCATCAGATACCTTGCGCTCGATCTGCCGTAAACGAAGCATGGGGAGTGGTACGCGGTTAGCCTGCATGTCAGGCTGAGCCCCTTTAGGAGGGTATGAATTGGCAGAAATTGTCTGTCCCCTTTGCAGAAAGGAATTCAAAGAGGAAATCCAGGCCTGCGATCGGTGCGGTACAGACCTAACGCTACTCATATCTTTGCATAGAGATGCCCGCAGTCTAGTGAAACAGGCTGAGGAAGTAATGAGTGCCGATGCAGCTTTGGCGGCCAGTCTAATTGAGCAAGCCCAAAGCCTTTGGCCGGAGGTGCCCCAGCCCCCGGCAAGGGAGGTGCCAAGAGACGAAGGGAAGGCTGCTGGGGTCTATCGGGAGAAAACGCAAGTAGTACCTAGAGTTAAGGGATGGCACAAACTAGGTCTTTGGATTGGCATCGGGGTGCTAGTCGGTTTACTGATGGGAATTACAATGAGTTTCAAGTCCCAACTGGATGAAAGTGCCCAGTTGCTTGCTGAGAGAAAGAGCCAGATAGCTGTGCTGGAGACAGAGCTCGCAGGTACTCAGCGAGTTGCCCAAGAGGAAATACAAGCACTGAGAGTCGAGCTCGGGATGTTGATGACAACAAATAGCGAGCTGATGGTCAAGCTTCGTGAGCAACAGAGCCTTCTGGATGTCTACCGGTTCCGCAATATTCGAGATTCGGCCTTTTTGATAGATGACCCAGGGCGTTTTCACGAACTAAAAGAATCAAGGGAGTTATTATCACTAGAGCATTCGCTGCTTGATGGCGCGATGAGGACAGGTGCCATACAGCTATTTGAAGAAGCCAGCGAGAAACATGGGCAGTGGGATCCGGCTCGGAGGGCAAAGCTCTTGGCTAGCCTGGAATTATGGCCTACGGGGTATCAGGTTGACGATGTTTACTTCTTCTTGGCTGAACTGAGTGAGCGAGATGATCCTTTACAAGCCATTGCTTGGTATGAGAAGGTTTTGGAGATAACTCATGGGTGGTGGTATCACGATGATGCCCTGTATGCCATCGGACGCCTCAAGGCTTCCTTAGGTGACTATCAAGGAGCGGTAGAGGCCTACCGGCAAGTTCTAAGAGACTGGCCAAAGTCGGAAGGTGCTCGACTAGCTAGGATAGCCCTAAGGGAGATGGAGGTATCGACAGCGGGTTTCTAGTGGCCAGCTCGATTGTGTATCAGATGATCAACACCATAATCACTTTCCGCTGTCTCAAGCACTACCCAGAGCTCACCCCAGGGTATGGGACAGGAATACTGTCTTTCCTACAGCTTCGCAACTTTCTGCTATTGAAAAAAAGGAGCAATCTGATCGGTCATTATTCGGAGAAGCTGGGAGGCTTTGCCGAAGTTATTGGATTCGAGTTAAGGGTACAACTAGTGTATTCTCTAAAACATCGAAGGAAGCAAGCATTCCCGTAAATACAAAAATTAACGCAACAGGCAGGAATTTGCGAGATGACGGAGAATAGTGCTATAGCGTGACTAAAAACGATTTCTGTTCGAAAGGCCAATAAGGCGCACCACAACATAATGGTATCGTTTTTATTAACTAGTGCAGTTGACGTTTGAGGCGACAAGACAGGTGATGTAGCATCGTGAGCAGGAACTGCGAACACCTGCATAGTTGGCGCCGCGTGGTAAAGCAGAAAGGGAGTCTATCCTACCAGTGACCACAATATATGATGTTGCAAAGATAGCTGGGGTTTCCGTTAGTACTGTATCCCGGGTCCTTAACGACAGTGGCCCAGTAAGTGATGAAACCCGTAAGAAAGTGGAAGAAGCAGTTGCGGCGGTAGGATATCGTCCTAACCCGAGTGCCAGGAGTTTACGGACTCAAAAGACGGATCTCATAGCCCTGATTGTTCCAGATATCATTAACGAGTATTTTTCCGTCATCTCACGGGGAGTTCAGGATGTTGTCGAACAGCATGGGTACCATATGCTGCTATGTAACACAGATGGAAATGAGAATGCTGAAATCGATTATATGCAGATGCTGGAGAACGGCAGGGTAGATGGCTTCATAATCACGCCCCCCGGACCTAATCTCAACCAAAACGCAGACGATTACCTGCGTAGTCTGGGTAGAGCCGATAAACCGTTTGTGATGATCGGTGATCGCTTGGGTGAGACAGGTGTTTGTGACATTGTCACAGCGGACACTAGTGTCGGTACAAGAGAGGCAATGATGCATTTGCTGGAATCGGGTCATTCCATGATAGCCTACCTTGGTGGACCTGAAGCCAAATCGGTTGCCACCAACCGCCTAAAAGCCTATAAGCAGGGACTCTCCCGGCGGGGTCTCAGCGTTAACAAAGAGCTCATATACGAGACTGATTTGTCTTTACAGGGAGGATACGAAACCGCTCGAAGGATGATAGACCAGTGGCGATCCTCGCCTAGCAAGAGCGCAGGGAGCATACCAACAGCTATCTTCGCTGTCAATGATATGGTGGCCATTGGGGTCATAATGGCCTTAAGAGATTACGGGCTACGAGTACCAGAAGATGTAGCGGTTGTCGGGTTTGACGATGTTCCTTTGGCATCCTTCATACAACCACGTCTTACGACAGTTGCTCAGCCCAAATACGACCTGGGGCGGCTAGCGGCGGAGCGCTTGATGCTCCAGATTGCAGATACTGGAGAACCGAAGCGAAAGATAATCTTGCCCACGCGGTTGGTGGTACGTGAGAGCACACAGCCAAGGCAGGATGTACCTTTCCTATAGTTAGAACAGCCATCACAGAGAGAGGAGGTTTGTTACTCGGCTTCAATAGGGTACTAGGCATCAGTTAGTTATTTGTGGATACGAAAGGGGGCTGGCCTTAAGCATCTATTTGGTTGAGCTCACTGTGTCGAGCTGACGAAAAAGCCTTTAATAGTCCAAAACGGAGGGATATCAAATGGCACGGAGATTCCGAAAGCATATCTTCATGGTGTTGCTGGTAGCCGCTATAGTTGTCCCGTTGAGCAGTGTTACTTTGGCAGCTCCAGTGACTATAACCATGCTTGTGAATCATGGTATAGAAGATGCCCCGTTGTTTGTTGAAGTGGCGGAAATGTTCATGGAGACGCACCCAAATATCAAAGTCGAAGTGCAGAACGTGCCGTCTGGTGGAAGCGACTACTACCAGAAGCTGACCGTGATGGGTGCCAGTAACACTCTCTCTGACATCTTCTACATGAGAGGTGGTTCGGGAGATACCCGTTTCTACCGTATGGGTTTTGCCAAGGACCTCACACCTTTGGTAGAAAGAGATGCCGCAGAGGTAGATATTGATGATCTAATCGACGCCCAGATTCAGGAGTTGCAGTATCCTCAGGGAGTCTGGCGGGCACTACCCTACGATTATTCGACGGTAGGGCTATATTATAACAAAGAGCTTTTTGATGAAGCAGGGGTTGGCTATCCGGCTGATGATTGGACATGGGATGACCTAATCGCAGCGGCTCGCAAACTAACCAAAACTCGAGGCAATCGGGTTCTCCAGTATGGATTAGCGCAGACGCCTGCTTTTGCCGCCGTCACCCAATGGATGGAAGGCATGATTCTGACCGAAGGTGGCGTTATGTTCACCGAGGATTACTCCAAGTGTATTATCGACGATCCCGAAACAGTGAAGATTTTCGAAAAGTGGGCAGACATCGCTCTAGAGTATCGTGCCGCTCCATTGCCGGGTGAAACAGCTCAGGAAAATGTATACTTTACGGGACGAGCGGCTATGACCTTCGATGGTTCATGGGGTACAATGGGGCATCGGAACATGAGTGGTTTCCCCTTTGACGTAGCTATGTTACCCCAAGGGCCAGATGGTAAGAGAGTATGTGGTGCCACTGGTGGAAGCTGGGCTATTTCCAAAGATACTAAGCACCTAGAGGAAGCCTGGGAGTTTGTTAAGTACTTAGCTAGCCCGGAGGCGCAGCGTGTGCTCATCGTGGATCCGGTTCGAAGTCTTCCTGCCCGAAAATCGCTACTCGATGACTGGGCTGCCCAGATCACGAAAACTGGTCTAGATCCTCAGAACGCCCGGATTTTCGCCACGGAGGCTGAGCTCTATGGAAAGAACACTCCAGTCCTTCCCATTGATTATATGTTCGTTATAGAGAACAAGCTACCTCAGATTGCAAAAGAACCGGTTGATACAGTGCTGAAATCTGTAGCGGACGAAATCAACCGGTTACTAGATGAAGCCAAGTAGATTGAGAACGTGATGCTGTAGTAGTTGCCTCGTCAAGAGAACAGTGCTGGTGGGAGTTCTGAGATAGAAACCTTGAGACGGGTTTCACCTGGGTCACTCCCTCCAGCACCCTAGAGAGGGATGCGGAATGAGATTGTCCAGAGCAGAGCGTAAAGAGGCCTTAGTTGCCTATGCGCTCATTTCTCCTTGGCTTGTTGGCTTTGTGTTTGTTACAGCTGGTCCCATGATTGCCTCCATTATCCTAAGTTTCTTCAAATACGATATCATCCACCCGGCGCAGTTTGTTGGGATGCAAAATTACATGCATATGGCCAAATCAGATCCGCTTTTTTGGCAATCGTTGAAGGTGACAACCATCTATGTACTATTCGGAGTTCCTTTGGCGTTAGGTGTATCTTTAGCCATGGCCTTGCTGCTCAATAATGCTGTACGTGGGATTACGATATTCCGGACCATCTTCTATCTACCGGCTGTGATGTCCGGTGTAGCAGTAGCCCTTCTTTGGCAGTGGGTTTTTAATCCCAACTACGGTATCCTCAACTACCTCTTGGAGATGGTAGGTATTATTGGCCCCAATTGGTTAGGGGACGAAAATTGGGTAGTGCCCGCCTTCATTATTATGAGTCTGTGGGGCGCGGGAAGTGGGATGGTAATACTGCTCGCCGGCTTGCAGGGCATTCCAACTCAACTCTATGAGGCTGCCCGCATTGACGGAGCTACGTGGTGGCAGGAGTTTTTCAAGATCACTCTTCCTATGCTAAGTCCAACTCTTTTCTTTAACCTGATCATGAATATCATTAGTAGCTGGCAGGTCTTCACACCTGCCTATGTTATGACCCAAGGGGGCCCCAACTACGGCTCGCTATTTTACGTATTTTATCTCTATCGTAATGCCTTTGTGGAATTCAAGATGGGGTATGCATGCGCATTAGCCTGGGTAATGTTCTTCATAATTCTGCTATGTACTCTTGCTGTCTTCAAGTCCTCGCCCCTTTGGGTTTACTATGAAGCAGAAAGGAGGCAGTGAATGTGGCTTCGATAATGCAAACTACCTCTGGTCGGAAGCTAGTGAAAAATATCGTTGTATATGCACTCTGTAGTATGGTTAGTATTATCCTGCTGATTCCTTTTTTCTGGATGCTTTCGGCAAGTCTAAAACCAGGCTATCAGATATTTAAGTACCCAATTATCTGGATACCCAATCCGGTCAAATGGTCCAATTATGTGGATGCTTTTAGGGCGGTTCCCTATATGCTTTGGACGAAGAATACCTCTCTGATTGTAGCACTGTCGATTGTCGGTGATTTGGTTTCATGCTCATTGGTAGCCTATGCCTTCGCGCGTCTGCGGTTTCCGGGCAGGAGCATTCTGTTTGCCTTACTCTTAAGTACATTGATGATTCCGCAACAGGTAACGTTAATCCCGACTTTTCTATTGTTCAAGTGGTTGGGGTGGGTGGACACATATCTTCCTCTGATACTACCTGCCTGGATGGCGTATCCCTTTTGGGTTTTCCTTCTACGCCAGTTTTTTATGACCATACCTTTAGAGCTAGATGACGCCGCCAAGATAGATGGGTGTGGGTATATGAGCATATTTTGCAGGATCCTACTGCCGCTAGCAAAGCCCGCCTTGACCACAATTGCCATATTCTCTTTCATGGCGAACTGGAATGATTTCATGCGACCCCTAATCTACCTAAATACTGAGTCCAGGTTTACCATCGCGTTAGGACTTCGTATGTTCCAGGGCCTATACTTTACAAGGTGGGAACTAGTCATGGCTGCTTCAGTGTTGGCACTTCTGCCACCACTGATCTTGTTCTTCTTCTGCCAGCGATACTTCGTGCAGGGTATTGTTATGACGGGACTAAAGGGGTAAGGATTATTCGACCTTCGGTGTAGCTTAGTGGCACGGACTTCTTGTGGAGATGATGCATTGAACATACACGCTAGAGTAATTACTTTGAGAATAAGAATGCTTAAAAGGGAGGAAAGCAAGTGGCCAAGATCTATCTGGATGAGAGCACCTATAGGGACAAAGTCTATGGTTGTTGGCTGGGGAAGAACATCGGGGGTACGCTGGGAACACCGTTGGAGAGGCGCTTTGGGCAGGATGAAATGTTTGATATATGGTGGTATCCTGATCTACCAGAAGGGGGTCTCCCCAACGATGATCTGGAGATGCAGTTAATCTGGTTGCAGGCTCTGAAGGAGAAAGGACCGGGACTCACTGCTAGGGACCTGGTGGAGTATTGGTTGGACTGTATTGCCTATAATTTCGATGAATACGGCCTGAGTAAGACCAATCTAGCCCGAGGCTTGCAGCCGCCCGTATCTGGCTGGCATAATAACTGGTTCATTCACTGTATGGGAAGCCCCATACGATCGGAGATCTGGGCTTGTGTGGCTCCGGCAGCTCCCCATGTGGCTGCCCGCTATGCTTTCGAAGATGCGATTTGTGACCATGCCGGTGGGGAGTCTGTGTACGGAGAAGTCTTTAACGCAGTAGTCGAATCCTGTGCATTTGTCATCGATGATAGATTTGAACTTATCGACCTGGGACTAAGTGCCATTCCATCAAGGAGTGAAACCTATCGGGCAATTACGGAAGTACTAACCTTGCATGAACAAGGTGTTGACTGGAGAGAGGCCCGAGAACGAATAAGGGAGAAGTTCTACAACCCCATAGCTCAATACTCACCCATTAACCTGGCTTTTCAGACCATTGGGTGGCTTTATGGCGATGATTTCGGTGATGCTATTTGTAAGGCAGTAAATTGCGGTTGGGATACAGATTGTACAGGAGCCACGTTGGGTGCCATACTCGGCATAATCCTGGGTCGCAAGAACCTTCCGCAAAAGTGGGTGGAACCCTTAGGTGATGAGGTGACTACTAATGTCGATACGGGTGGGATTAAGAATCTTAGGGCACCCACGAACCTGCATGGACTAACCGATGAGGTTTTCGAAATGGCCAAAGTGGTTTTGAGCTATTGGAATACCGGGGTAGAAATAGGGGAAGGCCATAGTAGCAATGACGAGCCCGAATACAGTTTTGACACCACCTGGCTCACTGGATACAGGGCAAATAGTATTACCTTTGATCTGACAACCTTAGAAGCCGAATTGGTTTATGATGACAAACCAGCAGTTGTGGGAGATGCCTCTACCCGCTTCACCCTCATGCTGAAGAACCCCCATTCAGAGACTCTCAGAGCTCAAGTGGCAGTGGACTTGCCCAATGGTTGGCAACTAGAGGCACCAATGCCTGTAACGATCGATATCCCCGCAAAGAGCCAGGTTGGTCTACCTATGGCTGTTACCTCCCCTCCTGATTCCATCGAACTCTCTAACCAGGGGACGATTACCGTAGATGTTGCCGGGCGACCGGCTCTACTTCGCATTCCACTGGTCTTCCTGGGTGGCTTTCGCTATCTGGCTTCACCCATCTATGAGGGGAAGGATCTCGATAGTGACTGTGGTGTTAACGAAGCTACCATTTTTGGCAGAATACCAGCTGGCTGGCGGGAAATCTGGCGCCGCACAAATGATTTGGAGGTAGAAGAGCTATTTGTTGAGAAGGCCGGAATAGTGTATCTCGTTCACTTCATCAAAGCAGAGAGAACTCAGAAGGCACTGATCGGAGTCCCGAACACAAACAGAATGAGGCTCTTCCTGAATGGTGAGCTCCTTCACACCACTGAAGAAGTCGTACCCTTGGCACCCAATGAGGGTGGTGATGGGTCTAACTACGCCAAGGGAGTCCTTAAGGCCGGGTGGAACCAAATACTGGTAAAGTTGGAGAAGGCTAAGGATGCGCTGGAGGCGCACTTTTTGGCTTCTGGACTAGACGAAAAGCATCCCATCAATAGAGGCGATGCTCTCATCGGCATTGAGCGTGCCCGTCTACCATGGTGAAATGAAAGGGGCCGATAAGGTGATGCGTCGGCCCTTCTCATTAGCAGAGCACCCAAAAGACAGACGAGTTGGTTTATCAAGATACAATAACAGCCAATAGAAGGAATATGCGAATTCGAGGACGAAGATCGAATTGCAGTGAGAGAATGTTAAGTAAGATAATTCATTGCAGATAACTGGGCCAGGGGGTGGTAGGGAAAGCAGGAAGATATGACAGCTAAGCTAGGCGTTGTTTTCTAGAGGGCCGGCAAGGCAATTGCATTGGTGGGCTGAAAGCGAGCAAAGATCCTGTTTTGTGGGACTATGTCTAAAGGGGAGGCTATAAAATGAAACGGCTCTTTGAACATCGAGCTCTCTTGTCTTTGCTTGTCTGCATCATGATGGTGTTTGTTTCTGGTGTAGGTGCCTTGGCCAAAGAATATACTATGGTCTGCATCCCAAAGCTACGCATTCCGTGGTTTAACCAGATGGAAAACGGTCTACATAAGGCCGGTGCAGACTTTGGAATTAACGTCTATCAGCAAGCACCTGCCTCTGCCGATGAAGCTGAGCAGGTGCGCCTAATTGGAGATGCCATCAATCAGGGTGTGGACGCTATACTGGTGGTACCCAATAACGCGACTAGCTGTGAGCCGGTCTTTGCCCGGGCTCAGAGTCAAAACATTATAGTCATGACCCACGAATCACCGGATCAGAAGAATGCCGACTATGACGTAGAGATGATCGACAACGTCAAATTCGGTGAGAAGGCCATGGAGCTCATGGTGGAAAAGATGGGCACCAGCGGCAAGTTCGTTGTTTTTGTCGGTTCTTTGACTGTGCCGGCCCACAACATTTGGGCAGATGCAGCTCTCCGTTTGGCGAAAGAGAAATATCCCGACTTGGTGCAGGTGGCAGACCGGTACCCGGTCTCTGAAGACCAACATCTGGCTCGACAGACCTCGCTCGAGATTCTTACCGCTCACCCTGACATCAAGGGATTCTTGTGTTTCGGAAGCCAAGGGGCCCCTGGAGCTGCTCAAGCAGTTCGTGAGAAGGGGTTGGAGGATAAGGTAACTGTTATTGGAACCACGTCTCCTAACCAAGCCGCTCCGTTTCTCTTGGAAGGCTCGATGGACTACAGCATTCTGTGGGATCCTGGCGAAGCCGCTTATGTCATGGTGCATTTGGCTAAGATGATGCTAGATGGCAAAGGTGACGAAATCGTTGACGGGGTCAATATCCCCGGCATCGGTGAAGCCAAGATCGAAGGCATCAATGTTCTATTTGACAGGCCGCTGATTGTGACCAAGGACAATGTTGGAGACTACGATTTCTAGATAGAAGCCACCGCAATTAATGTGGTTTCCCTCGCCTTCAGACTGGGCGGGGGAAACCATATTAATAGCCAATAAGGGATGAGACGACAATGGCTGATTTTCTGAGACTAGTTGGTATCAAAAAGAGTTTTGGTGGTGTGCGGGCCTTAAAGGGCATCGATTTATCTGTTGGAGCAAACGAGATCCTCTGTCTTGTTGGAGAGAACGGTTCGGGTAAATCGACTCTAATCAAGGTAGTCTCCGGGGATCTCCAGCCTGACAGTGGAGAGATCTGGATCGATAACCAGATGTACGAACAGCTAAGGCCCATTGATTCCCTTGATCTGGGAATCAGAGTCATCTATCAGGATTTTGCCCTGTTTCCCAATCTCACTGTGGCTGAGAATATTGCCTATAGCCAGTTGGTCGAGACTAAGGATAGACTGGTCAATTGGCGAGAGATAAGGCAGATTGCAGAGATCGCTGCGGAAAAGGTTCAGGTAGATTTGAATCTGGATGAGCTCGTGGGTAACTTATCTGTTGCCAATCAACAGATGGTGGCAATCTGTCGCGCACTGACAAGAAACACCCGCTTTCTTATCCTGGATGAACCTACATCTGCTCTTAGCAAGAAAGAAATCGATCGGCTGCTGGACGTGGTTAGGGATCTGCAGCAAAAGGGTATTGCAGTCATGTTTGTCAGTCATAAGCTTAATGAAGTATTGGCTATAGCCGAGCGAGTGGCAGTACTGCGGGATGGAGATCTGGTTGGCATACTTGAACGCCACGAAGTTACCAATGAAAAGCTGGTTCAGCTAATGAGTGGGACGACTATCACCTATTCTCGCTTTGAGCGGGAGACTAGCTCACAAGATAAGCTGCTGGAAGTGAAGGGTCTCTCGAAGAAAAACAACTTTCATGACATTTCTTTCTCTCTGGAGAGAGGAGAAATCTTGGGAATTACAGGCTTGCTTGGCTCCGGCAGGACTGAATTGGCACTGGCACTATTCGGCATGGATCCGGCTGAGTCGGGCACCATTCTCATTGAGGGTCAGCCAGTGACGATTAATTCCGTCACAGATGCCATTCAGGCCGGAATTGGTTATGTCCCCGAAGACAGATTGACACAGGGCCTGGTTATGAAAAAATCAGTGGGTGAGAA
>JAAZLW010000313.1 GCA_012799135.1 Bacillota bacterium
CAGTCCTCCAGGTGTACGCAGCTCGTGCGGCCAAGTAAAACCATGTTCGATTAGGTGCCAGAACTCTAATGGAAGAATCCTCTGTGTCGAAGTCTATGTCAGGCAGAATCTGTAAGTAAAGATTGTGACCATTGAGAAAATATTCGATGGGGATGCCGTTGTGGGGGGTTCCAAGGGTGATCAGCTTGTCCACTCGATCAGCGATACCATGCTGCTCTATGGCGCTGCGGGATACCAGCCCACCCATGCTATGGGCCACTATGCTTAGCTTCTGCCCGGAAGGCACATGCCTATCGATCAGATCAGCAAGGGCAGCACCTATATCTTCCACACGCTCACCACATATGTAATCAACGGCGTATACTGTCCATCTATCCTGAGCCAGCTCTGTTGCCAGTGATGTGAAGTGCTTATGCCCTGAACTCCAGCCATGGACTATGAGGACGATTCCCTTTGTTCCGGAGTCAGCCATCCAGATGTCGCGATCCATCTCTTCCCACTTCCAGCCTGACGGCAGTGCGGATCCTGTAAGGTAGAAAATGCCTTCAATTGGCAGTGAAGGTCTTGCCTTTTCAATAGCCTGTATGGTTATTTCCTGCTCGGTGGTCCTCAGATGGTAAGCCTGAGACCGATAGGTAACTGATGCCATAATCAGATGCAAAACGTCTGCCTTGCCGCCATCGTACTCGCATACCAGCTGCGGCTCGCCTCCAAATGACGTATACTCCACTCTAACCGATGCCTTACCGTAATACACCTTGCAACCTCGTTCTGTCAATGCATCAATCACCTTCCTAGCCGGTGATCCTTCCGAAGTATCTAGGCTGGGATTGAACCTGAGGTCCACTGATCGCAGATTCGGCAAATCCAGCAGCGGATCAAGGCATTCTACGTTGTTGCCGATCAGCCTTAGCTCTTTTAGCCCCGTCATTTTCTCTATACCCGCAAGTGAGACAATACCTCGGAAGTCAGCGTGGAGGGTGGTTAGATCTGACATGTCCTTTTCGGGTAATACCCCCAGTGGCTTGCCAATGGCTTCACGTACTGCTTCTATGAGCTTGGAATCGGCAATTGCCACGGCAAAGATTGCTGCACTGGCAACTGATGTTGACAACATGTTGACTAGAAGCAGGCAAATCAAGAGTAGCAACGATCTTCGCACCATTCAATCCTTCTCCTTTCTTGCAAATCCATGGAGACAACTCTCTACTTCATTAATCCCATACTCTCCAAGGATGAGTCCATTAGTCTATCGCCTACCGAAGTTCGGGGGAGGATGTTACATCGGTATCTCTAGCCCTATGGGAAGTATTATGAGAATGTGGACGGATTCCTGCCATAGCGATGATGGGAATAACCCCTAAGGCCACGCTCTAAGTATGGAGGTGCATCGGGCTACGAGAATGCCATATAGGGCCTCAGCCAACAAGAAACAAACCTAATTCTTAAGGCTGAGATCAATTGGAAACATTCCAAACACGTCCTCTGTGTCTGAATATCCGAGAGGATTACTCTTGTTCTTGCTGAATCTCACTAATGGTAGGTCGGTTCTCCAAGAATATGAGTACTTACCTGTTCGTGGATTCGGTAATGACCCAACGGAGTGGTTATTGGAAGGGCAGTTGGTATGTCGTTAGCTACTTAGCTAATAGTCACTGTAGTTAATGGGCCACTGGATTCTTCTACGGTTGTTCGATTTGCAGCGAACTTGAAAGCGTCATGTTAACAAGCTGTTCGGGTTCGGCGGTTCTGTCAAGCTGATCACGCGATTGATGGATACGGCGCAAGACGTGATTGTCAGGGAACATGACTGCGGCACTTGTGAAGGCATCGAGATTTCGCCAATCATCGAGGATGACACGGTGATCGAGAGTATGATAGATAGGCTCGTAGGACGCGTAAGCCTCAAGGAGCTTATAGATGAAGAGACTGACGAGGTGATCGTCGCCAAGAACGAGATGATCGATGAAGAACAGGCGAAGATTATCGAGGACTCCGGATTCCAATCGTGGCCTGTCAGATCGGTTGTGAGATGCAGGAACCGCCAGGGCGTGTGTGCCATGTGCTATGGGCGCAACCTTGCAACAGGTAACCTGGTTGAAGTAGGCGAAGCGGTCGGAGTCATCGCCGCCCAGTCCATTGGCGAGGCCGGGATGCAGTTAACGCAAAGAGCATTCCATGCGGGCGATACTGTCGGCAACGATACCACTCGGGGGCTGGCGAGAGTAGAGGAGCTCTTCGAAGCGATGCGACCGAGGGATCTTGCCATCATGGCAGAGAATGCTGGACAAGTAAGCATAAAAGAGACCATAGGCGCTCACCGGATAGTAGTAACCCAGCCCTCCGGTGAGTCTTGGGTGTATCAGGTGCCGTATGGTACCCGATTGGAGGTTCAAGAAGGGCAGACGATCGAACCCGGCCAAAAGCTCACCGAAGGATCGCTTCGTCTCCATGACATCCTGCGCCTCGGCGGGGCACTGGCTATGCAGCAATATGTAATCAGAGAAGTGCAGGACGTTTACCGCTCGTGGGGTCTGGATATCAATGACAAACATGTCGAGGTAATAGTCAGGCAGATGATGCGCAAGGTGAAGGTCGAGAACTCGGGAGATACGGATCTGTTCGCCGGCGAGCTAGTGGACGTCTTTAGATTTGAAGACACCAACGCTAAGGCAAAGGTAAACGGGCTTAGACCTGCCACGTGCAAATCCGTGCTGCACGGCATCTCCAACGCCCCGCTTCACACAAACAGCTTCCTATCGTTGGGTTCGCTCCAGGAAACCACTAGAGTGCTTGTGGAAGCTGCTTGGAAGGGCAAGACAGATGAGCTGATCGGATTAAAACGGAATGTCATCATAGGCAGGCTGATCCCGGCAGGCACCGGGATGCCAAGATACCGCAATGTCAAAGCCCTCACATCCCCCGAGACCGGTCACACGACTATGCATGACGTCGCAAGTACGGACAAGGGTTAACCGGAGACTAGCGGAAGCCATGAACGGGCTAGAGACAACCTGCTTATGATCCAAAACACCCAAAAACCCCATGGGGCATATCTCATCTAAAAGAAAAAACCATACTTGACATAGCATACACCGAGTAGTATAGTTATGCATGTATCATGTGAGATTATGCGAGGGGGTTGTTGTAATGAAAAAATCGACTG
>JAAZLW010000040.1 GCA_012799135.1 Bacillota bacterium
AAGGTTGCCTTAGCCCTTGCCGGGAATGGATAAAGAATCCCTTGATACCTTGATCATGCATCTCCTTAACCTGCCAGCGTAGTTCATCTTCTTGCAGATAATCATTCCAAAACCAGAAAGGATAAAAGCCAGCTGGTTTTTGCCCAAAAGCCATTTCTACTACCCCTCCCTGATATGTTAGCCGTATCCAAGTGCATTGTTTAGGCGGAGAATGGCTATTCTCTTAACTCTGCAACTCGAGCTGACTGCCTTACATCCTGGGCAGACACGACAGCGCTCCGGCAGTAGTTCACTAGTTAGGTACAAAAATAGCATTCCTGTAACATTCTCCGAGGATTAGCCTTGCCCACTTCGTGATCCCTTTCATTCTCTTCTAGGTTGAACAACTCATCGCCGATATGACCAAGGCCTACCTATGTTTTTTTGCGTATCGACAACTCCCTTTCCATGTCTACTTTGGATAGAACGCCTGGTCCTATGCAGAAAGGCTCCCTCGATTGCAGGCGAGAAGCGCATTACACCGATGGCGCCCTTGCCTATGGATTGTATTCGCGCCAGCTAGGCGCCAGGATTTCCTTCAACCCATCGGCTCAGCAGACATGCTGAGCGCACGAAGACCCGCCTACCAGCGTTCTCTCACGCTTTATCTCTATTATCGGTGTGTATTGCCCACAACTAATTCTGAAAAGACACCGGATTCAGACGTCAATCTGGACCCCGACTCAACGGCGATTGAGTGTGATGCATCTAACTGCTTTACTCTCACTAATGATCCAATCATAGTGCATCCCCCTGAACAGTGGTTCTGCGAAAGGTTCGCGACTTTTCTGGGGTAATATTTCGCGATAGAGCCACATGTGCACTCAAATAGAGCCACCATGTGCATAAAATAGAGCCACCTTGGTCATGTAAAGATCCATCTACTGTATAATGAATTCATACTCTTCGGAGTGCAGTTCATTTACAGGAGGTTGACCAAGTGACAGAGTATCGAGAAATCCTTCGGCTTCACAGCCAAGGGGTGAGTGGCCGCGGTATTGCTTCTAGCTGCCAGTGCTCACGAAATACGGTCAAGAACGTTCTTGAGCGTGCCAAGCAGCAAGGCGTTGCCTGGCCGCTAGAAAAGAACATGACTGACGCCGCACTTCAGGAATTGCTGTTCCCAGAGAAATGCATTCAGTCGAGGCGAAGACCCCCAGACTGCGAGTACATCCACAAGGAACTGGCCAAAAGCGGCGTAACACTAAGTCTGTTGTGGCATGAGTACTGCGAATCGTGTCGTGTAAGTGGAGATATCCCCTTGATGTACAGCCAGTTTTGTCGACATTACCGCAAGTACGCCAACACCACCAAGGCCACCATGCGCATCAAACGCAAACCCGGCGAGATCCTTGAGGTGGACTGGGCCGGAAAAACGGCTTCAATCACTGACAACGTGACCGGTGAACCAATCCCCGCATATATCTTCGTGGCCGCCCTCTCCTGTAGCCAATATGCCTATGTGGAAGCCTTCCTATCCATGGACATGGAAAGCTGGATTAATGCACACATCAGTGCTTTCAACTACTTCGGCGGTGCCACTTGGGTCCTAATGCCTGACAATCTCAAGACAGGTGTAGATAAACCTTCCCGCTCTAACCCTAAAATTAACAAGATGTATCATGAGCTGGCAGAGCACTACGGGACAGCGATTATTCCCGCCGGGGTACAGCACCCGAAAGATAAACCCAATGTAGAAGGCACTGTTGGTATCGTCTCCACATGGATTATCGCTTCACTG
>JAAZLW010000041.1 GCA_012799135.1 Bacillota bacterium
ATGCTAGTCCCTCTTGACCAAAGATAGAAAGAACAACCGGAAATGCAAGAAAACTAGAATTGGGCATGGAGCAAAGCACCACAAAAGTCCCCCGGCGCTCATCCGTTACTGATATCCATCTACCCAATAAGGCTGTTACTGCCATCATTAGCAAAACAAACAGCAAACCTATAAGTGGCGTGGCTGCCCCCAAAACTAGTCTCTCCCAAGTTATATCACTAGTCATTGAGACAAATATGAGAGAAGGCAAAGTTATGTTCATTATGATGTTAGCAACCGACTCTCTTGCCTCTTCCCTAAAGGAACCGGATTTTCTAGCCACTACCCCAAAAATGGTCAGGGAGAAAATCGTCAATACCCGCCAAAAAATGCTCATAGTTGAGATAGAAATCCCCATATCCTACTCCTAACACTAGTATTGTGAACCCCCCGATGGAGCGGGGGCATCATGTATCAAACCGCCATGCATCCCGAACCATCTCCTTAATCCCCCGCTTTGCCTTCCAGCCGAGCTCCTTCTCGGCCTTGCCGGCATCGGCGTAGCATATGGCAATATCACCAGGTCTTCTACCGACAATCTCATATGGCACCTTAATCTGGTTGACTTCTTCGAAGGCATGCACAAGCTCCAAGACCGAAGTACCCCGGCCAGTTCCCAGGTTATAGATATGGACGCCTTCGGTTAGCTTCTCAATGGCTGCCACGTGGCCTTCTGCCAGATCCATCACGTGGATATAATCCCTGACACCGGTTCCATCCACTGTGTCATAGTCGTTGCCAAAGACCCTTAGTTGCTTTAGCTTTCCTTTGGCTACTTGAGTTATGTAGGGCATCAGGTTATTGGGAATGCCGTTTGGGTCTTCCCCGATCAGGCCACTTTCATGGGCACCCACTGGGTTGAAATACCTCAGCAAAGAGACAGCAAAACCAGGATTGGCCTTAGCCACATCTGTCAAAATCCGTTCACTAATTACCTTGGTTTCACCATAGGGATTTGTGGTCGGACGCAGCTCCATGGTCTCAACAAAGGGCACTTCGTTTTCTCCATATACCGTTGCGGAAGAGCTAAAAACAAACTTGCCTACACCATGCTTCAAGCACGCTCTGGTAAGAACCATCGTGCTCACGATATTGTTGTAATAGTACTCTAAGGGCCTCGCCACCGATTCGCCCACAGCCTTAAGTCCGGCGAAATGAATGACCCCATCGATTCTATGCGCTGAAAAGATGGAGTCAACCGCCGCTTCATCAGTGACATCAGCTTTGTAGAAAGTGACCTCTTTGCCGGTAATCTGCTCTACTTTGTCCACAGCTTCGGCCTTGCTATTGACCAGGTTATCGACAATGACCACCAAATGACCTGCTTCCAATAGAGCAACACAGGTATGTGTACCTATATAACCGGCGCCACCGGCGACTAGTATGTTCATCGAGCTAGTATCTCCTTCATCTACCCAGCTAGGCATGATCTGAGTCTGTCTTTTGATCTGGCCTCATCTTGAGCTGCCTTATCCCCTCTAGCCAAAATGGCTACGCTACAGCTTAAGCGAAGGCTTAGTCGTTATCGTTGTTAGGGATGGCTCACCGTGAGTGGAGATGCTCCCCTACTCTCCAGCCACCGCCACCAGCGATGCTGGTGTCTCCGCCGGATGATATGTCCCCACGAGCTCCTGCAGGATCAGCCTCACATGCTCCTCATTGCCGCTTTCCCCCGCTTTCTCTAATTCTGTGAGGATACTAGTGAGCTTGTCCATCTTATATTGAGCCAAGTTGGCAATATAGATCTTCTCATGCCGGGTAGCCGTGGTGTTTTCTTCATCTAGCAGAAGCTCTTCAAATAGCTTTTCACCCGGACGCAGACCTATGTATTCAATCTCTATATCTCTACCAGGCTCAAAGCCCGAGAAACGGATGAGATCTTCAGCCAGATCTCTAATCTTGGTGGGTTCTCCCATATCCAGAAGCAAAACCTCCCCACCCTCACCGATGGCTCCCGCTTGGAGTACCAACTCGCAGGCTTCGGGGATAGTCATGAAATAACGGGTTACCTCTGGGTGGGTAACTGTAACAGGCCCACCTTCTGCAATCTGTCTCTTGAATAGAGGCACTACAGAGCCGTCACTGCCCAGCACGTTGCCAAAACGAACCGCCATGAACCTCGTGGCACTGTGCTCGTTCATGTACTGTACTACCATCTCGGCAGCTCTTTTGGTAGCACCCATGACATTGGTGGGATTGACGGCTTTATCGGTTGAGATCAGCACAAACCTCTCCACCTTGTATTTATCTGCCGCCTGGGCTACGATTTTAGTTCCAAAGACGTTATTTTTCACTGCTTCACAGGGATTGTGCTCCATCATGGGTACATGTTTATGTGCAGCGGCATGAAAGACCACATGGGGCCTGAGCCTAGCGAATACCTGCAAGACCCTAGTTTCGTCCTGAACACTCCCAATCAAGGGCACAAAGGATACATGCGGGTAGTGCCGTTTCATTTCTAGCTCCAACCGATAAAGGTTGTTCTCACAGTAATCGAAAACAGCGATACACTGTGGTTCAAATCTAGCCACTTGCCGGCAAATCTCAGACCCAATACTACCTGCTCCCCCGGTAACTAGCACTCGCTTACGATGGAGGTATTCTGCGATCTCATCACTTTCGATTCTAATGGTTTCTCTGCGGAGCAGATCCTCGAGTTCCACGTTGCGCAGCTGGCTCACACTCACGTTACCAGATACGATCTCAAATAGGGCCGGTAGGATAGTCGTCTTAACTGCTTCTTCGTTACAGGCATTCACGATTCTGCGCACTGCAGTTCCCGGCGCCGATGGCATAGCGATGATCACTTCATCTATAGGGCGAGCTTTGAGGAGCCTAGGCAAATCTTCAGTAGTTCCCAGAACTCTAGCCCCGTACAGCTCTCTCCCCAGTTTAGCTCTGTCATCATCGACTAGTCCCAAGACCCTAATCCCGAGCTCATTATGCTTTTGGATCTCCTTTAAGATAAGGGCACCTGCGTCACCGGCGCCAACGACGATGACATTCTTTCTTATATCCTGGGAGAGATAAGAGCGCAAACGGTCAAGGATATCGAATTTGATACATAGCCGAGTCCCAGTGATCAAGATGCCTGACAGGAGAAACTGAATAGCTATAACCGACCGCGGTAACACAAGGTTGCGATCGATAAATAGAGTCAACGTGGTAGAGGCAGTGGCCCCCAGAAGAAGTGAGAGCCCGAGGAGTACACCTTCTCTAATACTGGCATAGCGCCAGATCCGTCGATACATGCCAAAGGCAGCTAGAGATAGCATATAGGCAAGTGAGTATATTAAGCATATTTGTAAGAGACGTTCAGCGAATGGCCTTGGTATGGTTTCAAACCGCATGATAAAACCTATGTATAGTGCCAAATTGACGATGGCAAAATCACACAACGCGAGAAATAGGTTCTTCTTGTTTGATGACATTTTTCTTCCCCCAGGTTAGGAAAAGGTGATACATGGCGAATAATCCCATGTGAAGGTAGCTCTTCAGCTATCAATGTAGTAGTTCTTGGGCTAGGCAAAAATACCTGTCTGATCAGGTGTAAATGGTAGCCCATGTTCCAGACTTGTCCTAAGAAGGATTACTCCAGAAGGCACTCTATGTAAATGGCAGTCGAGGAGCAGCAGCGCATCAAGCCATGCACAGGGAATATTCCAAGCAATCATGGTATGAATGCTTCCTCGCTGCCGATATCTAAGCGACCCTGGCAAAGTCTGGATGTGCTGTGTGGGGCCGGTCACTTGGAGAGCATTTTTGCGTCTAGCGTCACTCAGTCCCTCTGAGGTTCGATGAACACGGCTGACTAGCGCTCATATGTACTCATCGGATTTGGAGCATTCGCCTTGGTAGTATATAATAACGTTGTTAGTAATGGAAATCACTATGCTTTCTTCCAACCGTTATTTGCATAACGGTTTCTTTTTTAACGCGCCCTTTTCCCGATTAGTGGTTACCGCTAACACTACCTGACACGGCCCCCAGCAGGATGAAAGGAGTTGTCAGCAATGATATGGTTAGAGCAACTGACCAAAATCTATGAAACCGAAGATGGCAGCTTTACTGCCGTCGATGGTCTTGATCTACACATCCAACGGGGAGAATTTGTGGTGCTGATCGGCCCAAGTGGGTGCGGTAAGACTACTACCCTGAAAATGGTTAACCGGTTGATCGAGCCTACCTCCGGTCGCATCTATATTAACGGTCATCCCGCAGATCAGATGAATCCGGTAATGCTGCGCCGAAACATCGGTTATGTGATTCAAAACATCGGTCTGTTTCCCCATATGACCATTGCCCAAAATGTAGGGATTGTGCCTCACCTCAAACAGTGGCCAAGAGAGAAGAAGCACGAGAAGGTCACCGAGCTTCTAGCAATGGTGGGGCTTGATCCGGATGTCTACTATGATCGCTATCCTGGTGAACTAAGCGGCGGGCAGCAGCAGCGGATCGGGGTGCTCCGCGCCCTAGCAAGTGAACCGGATATTATCCTCATGGATGAACCCTTTGGAGCACTGGATCCAATCACCCGAGAGCAACTACAAGATGAATTGAAACAGTTGCAGGAGAAACTAAAAAAGACCATTGTGTTTGTTACTCACGATATGGATGAGGCCCTCAAGATCGCTGATCGGATTGTACTGATGCGGGAAGGTAAACCGGTACAGGTAGCTACCCCAAGCGAGATGATCGCGCATCCGGCCAATCAGTTTGTACGGGAGTTTATCGGGGAGGAGCACCTCGCCCCCCAGCCGGAGAATACGGCTGTATCTAGCATCATGATTCCCGAACCTTTGACGGTGGACCAAACAGTGACGCCTCGTGAGGCCATGCAGCGAATGCGAAAAGCCGGGGTAGGTTTGGCAGTAGTTACCGATACGTCGCACCAGCTGCTCGGCATAGTCACCGCCGATGCGGTACAAGAGCACCTGCACGAGACCGAGCTGCCCGTGGGAAAGATCGTAGATGATGGTCTTCAGGCAGTAAGCCCTAAGGTCTCAGTACAGGAAGCGGCGGAGATGTTGGCCAACGGTCAGCAAAAGATCCTACCCATCATTGACCACCGGCGGCGGCCGTTAGGATTAGTGACCCGCTCATCCTTGATTAAGGGCGTGGTTAACGTTTTCTGGAATAATCACAGGAGTGCCTGATTGTTTGGAAAGGGAAGTGATCTCATGCTGGAACGTTTTATTACGACGCTCATACGACGCTCGGATGCTGTAATGGCAGCGATCCAACAACACCTCTTGTTAGTGTTGATCCCTATCGCCTTTGCCATCTTGGTTGCTGTTCCTTTAGGTATCCTGGCCACTCGCTATAAAACGCTGGGCACACCAATTATGGCTGTAGCTAATATCTTGCAAACCATCCCCAGCTTAGCACTATTAGCTTTGATGATCCCTTTAGGACTGGGCATCGGCAAGAAACCGGCGATGGTGGCCTTGTTTCTTTATTCACTTTTGCCGATTCTCCGCAATACTCATACC
>JAAZLW010000314.1 GCA_012799135.1 Bacillota bacterium
ACGCCAACAGACCTGGGCTAATCTGCAGACTATGCTGCAGCATGCAAAGGAGCTAAATGAAGCAGAGGAGCTCCAAAGACAGGCCGATGCAGTATATACGGAACGCCGTCTACTAGAGGAGGCAGATCCCTTACGGGACATTTACCGGGATATAGCCAGGCTACTGCGGACAGCCATTAGAGATGCCTATTCAAGTTTGGAAAAGGCTTATAATCAAGCGGTTATAGATCTAGAAGCTAATGAGATTTGGCAAAGGATCTCTAGGGCAGACAAACAATCTATTTTGGAGGCAGAAGGCATTGCCAGCCTGCCAACCCTTGATATCGAGGATGATGAGGCACTTATTCGCACTCTGCAAGAAACCCCATTGCAGCATTGGAAACTAAGAACCGCTGCTTTGGTTCAGCAGTTCAATAACGCCATCATAAGGGCAGCTAAGCTGTTGCAGCCCGAAACACAAAAAATCAGGTTGCCCAGCATTACACTGGCAACAGAAGCTGATGTAATAACTTGGGTGGATGAGATTCAGAAAAAGCTTTTGGAGAAGGTTAAGAATGGCCCCATAGTGATTTCATAGGGGGGGGAAGGTCATTGACAGTACTATCTGTAGAGCAGCGAACCGAGCTAGAAAAGACAATCATAGCCGCTCGCCAGGTAGCGGAAGCCGGGGCTAAGGCCGCCTTAGAGGCTCTAGCTATTCACCACTACGAGCCTTATGATCATATGTCGATAAAGCAGCGTCACCTGCGCAATCATCTGCGAGCCAGGGCACGGCAGCTAGGGGATAAACAAGATGTCAGTGGTAGGTTAGAGATTACTCACTTGAGCCAGGAATGCGCCTTCGAACTCTGGCATCAGATGCTCTTTGCCCGTTTCTTGGCAGAGAATAGCCTCCTCATTGTGCCAGGGATAGATGTAGCTATTACCCTGGAAGAGTGTGAGGAGCTAGCCCAAGAGGAAGGTACTGATCTGTGGACATTGGCTGGTCGGTTTGCTAAGGAGATGTTACCTCAGATATTTCGGCCAGATCATCCAGTACTGCAAGTTACTTTGCCACGAGAGTACAAGGTGGAGCTCGAGCAATTGCTTCGCAACCTAGATTCGAGAATTCTCACAGCCAGTGATGCCCTGGGCTGGGTTTATCAGTTTTGGCAGACAAGGCGTAAACAAGAGGTTAATGCCTCAGAGGATAAGATTGGTGCCGATGAGCTCCCAGCTGTGACACAGCTTTTTACTGAACCTTATATGGTCAGTTTTCTCATTGATAATACCCTGGGAGCTTGGTATGCAGGTAAGGTCTTGGCCCAAAACCCCGAGTTTGCGACACAGGCGAAGAGTGAGGTAGAGCTTCGCAAGGCAGTTGCACTCCCTGGCATAACGTGGGAATACCTTCGATTCATACGTGATCACGAAGACGAGCCATGGAGGCCAGCCGCTGGCAGCTTTGACGAGTGGCCAAGACAGGCGGCAGAGCTGAAGATACTAGATCCGTGTTGTGGCTCTGGCCATTTTCTTGTCGCTATGTTTAATCATCTGGTATCTATCCGTATAGCCGAAGAAGGCATGACGGCAAAAGAGGCATGTGATGCTGTCTTAAGGGATAATCTCCATGGCCTTGAGATTGATGAGCGTTGCACTCAGATCGCCGCCTTTGCCCTGGCACTAGCGGCGTGGACATATCCTAATGCTGGTGGATATCGCGTTCTACCAAAGCCCCGCATAGCGTGTTCTGGTCTTGCCCCTAACACCAGAAAAGACAAGTGGTTGGCTTTGGCAGGGGATGATACTTACCTCGAAAACGGGATGGCGAAGCTTTACGATCTATTCCAAGAGGCACCTATTCTAGGGAGCCTTATTGATCCTTCATCGGTTATAGCTGGGGATCTTTTTGCAGGAGGGATTGATGAGCTTCGACCTTTGCTTGAGAAAGCCATGGCCAAAGAGAATAACGATTATGATAATCAGGAGCTGGGAGTAACCGCGTGTGGGATTGCGGACGCCGTCAAGATCCTGGGTGGTAGGTACCATCTAGTCATAACGAATGTACCGTATCTGGCTCGCGGTAAACAGCACGATTCACTGAAGGAGTTCTGTGAGACGTATTATGATGATGCTAAGAATGATATTGCTACGGTTTTCCTAGATAGGCTCCTCGAGCTGAATCATGCTGGTGGAACAACGGCATTGGTTATGCCGCAGAACTGGTTGTTTTTAGGTAGTTATGAGAGGTTTCGGCGGAAGTTGTTGGAGGCCAAGAGATGGGACTTCGTTATACGGTTGGGGCCCCATGCATTTGAATCCATATCAGGCGAAGTGGTGAACGTCATCTTGCTTGGTATTTCTAGCTCTCCTCTCAACGGACATGCTTTGATCGGTATCGATGCAATAGTTCCCCGTACTGTTCAGGAAAAGGCGAAGATTCTTAGGGATGCTACAGTGAAGACTATGGTGCAGGCAGAGCAGCTTAGGAATCCTGATGCGCGGATTTCCTTGGATGAATTGGATTCGGGTAGATTACTCTCGGCCTTTGCGGATTCCTTTCAAGGAATATCACCGGCGGATTTTCCACACTATGGACGTTGCTTCTGGGAAATAGCACCGCGTGACATTGCGCACCCGGAATGGTCTTTTTGGCAGTCGACTGTACAAACGATTCAACACCATGGCGGAAGAGAGCTTCTTCTCTGGAACAATACCGATCTTGAAAGGGCTGTTGAGGTCGGTAAGGCATACATCCGCGGACAGAGGGCATGGGGCAAAGCAGGCGTCGTGGTGAGCGCTATGCGCGAATTACCCTGCACACTTTCGACCGGTGAACCTTCTGACACAAATGTTGCCGTCATCATTCCCCACGATCCCGCCCACCTCCCCGCGATCTGGTGTTTCTGCTCTTCACCGGAATACAACAAGGCTGTACGAAAGATAGATCAAAAGCTTAACGTCACCAACGCTACGCTGGTCAAAGTTCCTTTCGATCTAGAGTACTGGCAGAACGTAGCAGATGAGAAGTATCCGGAAGGTTTGCCTGAACCATACTCAGATGATCCCACACAATGGATATTCCATGGCTATCCTGCTGTCTCTACAGATCCACTGCAGGTAGCGGTGGCTAGATTGCTAGGGTACCGGTGGCCTGCGGAACTCGACGAAACCATGCACCTATCAGCTGAGGCAAGGGAATTGGTAGAGCGATGTCGAGATTTGGACAGATACTCAGATCAAGATGGCATCGTGTGTATCCCCTCTGTGCGTGGAGAAGAGCCAGCCGCGGAGCGTTTACGAGCCTTATTGGCTGCGGCCTACGGAAGTGCTTGGTCTTCTACTACAGAGCGGGAGCTTCTCGCTGAAGTGGATTCAAAAGCTAGAGATCTGGATGAGTGGCTGCGTAATGACTTCTTTGAGCAGCACAGTCGGCTTTTTCATCACCGTCCATTTATCTGGCATATCTGGGATGGCCGTGCCCGGGATGGTTTCCACGCTTTGATTAATTACCATAAGCTGGCAGAAAATAGCAATAAAGGAAGGCAGCTTATGGAGACTCTCATATACAGTCACTTAGGAGAATGGATCACAAGACAAAAAGATGGACTGCAGCAAAATGAGCCCGGGGCAGAGGAGCGGCTAGCCGCGGCACTTGAGCTGCAAAAACGCTTGAAGGCTATCATAAAAGGTGAGCCACCTTTTGACATATTCGTGCGCTGGAAGCCTTTGGCTGGGCAGCCCATTGGTTGGGAACCTGACATCAATGATGGAGTTCGGATGAATATTCGGCCATTCATGGCAGACGACATCCCCGGTGGTCGCAAAGGTGCTGGTATACTCCGGGTAAAGCCCAATATCCGCTGGAGCAATGACAGGGGGAAGGAACCTGTCTGCTCCAAAGAAGAGTTCCCCTGGTTCTGGGATGATGAGTTTGTCGGAGCTCGAGTGAATAATTGGCACATCACCAATGAAGAGAAACGCAAGGCTCGCGAAGCTTAGAACGATTGAGGAGTGCATTATAGTGGCGATTCAGATGAAGGCCACCACATTGTTGGAGGCCATGTATTATCTACTAAATCAGGCTCGTCGGTACAATCCGAACGACGTGGCGCCTCCGGCAGCTGTGATCTGGACCGATGCCGATGGTCAGTGGGAGCCAATCGTGCCCGAACTGCAGGAGCTTATGCCAGAACTTCTCATCTTGGGAGAGTATGATCCGGATAGCAAGCAGGGACCTGCCATTTGGATAAGATGCGTGGTAGATGGCATGCTGGATATTGGCCTACCTTCAAAAACGATTCCTGTGATTTACCTACCACGAGTACCCCGGCAAACATTGCGGGCGGCAGAAGAATGCCCAGATATGCTCAAGCCATTGGTGGAGCTTCAGTACCGAGGAATGGTGTGGACTCAGCGAAATGGCAAGGATTGGACGGTTGAGGCAATGCTTGTCTCGCAAGATGGCCTAGGTCTAGATGTTGCCAAAGACAGACAGACCCGCCAAGCTATGCTAGTGGCCTTGTCTCAGCTGGCTGTTACGCCCATTGAACGCCTGCGGGGTAAGCGCCTTGAGGCAGAGGACTTTGATCGGCTCATGCTTGGGGATACTGAGCGAGAACTACTTCTATGGATAAATGATCCTGTTTCCACTAAAGGGGAGTGGGGTGATGAGAAGTGGGCCGCCTTTTGTTCACGATGCCGGGCGGACTACGGTTTCGATCCCGAGTCAGATGGGGAGTTGGTTGCCGCAGAGAAGTTGGGCCTAAAGGAAAAAGATAGATGGCAATCTTTGTGGGCTAGATACGCTGAGGCCCCAACTCTTTATCCTGGTATCCCAGACAAGCTTAGAAGGGCGAAGCCGACGAGTCTAGTGTTTGATTATGAGCCATGGCCAGACTTCAACGAGGCAGAGGAGGCTAGCTTAAGAGAGGACCTATCAGAACTAGAGAAGTCATCGCCAGTTGATGCTAGAACCAGGATCAAAGTGCTGGAGAGTCGCCATGGCTTACGGCGGGAGTGGGTGTGGGCCAAGTTGGGTGAAAGTCCCTTGGCCATAGCTTTGGAACACCTTGTTGCTTTAGCTGAAATTACAACTCGGGGGATAGGAGGTAGCTCGCCAGAAGAGATGGCTCAGCTTTACATAGAGGGTGGCTATCAAGCTGATCATGCTGCGCTTATGGCTATGGGCAGTATTAGGACCGCGGAGGATTATGGGGCCATCCAAGTTGCCGTCCGTAGCATATACTTGCCCTGGCTAGAGGATGCGTCCAGGCATCTACAAGACCTGATGGCCAATGAACCCTTACCGAATGCCACCAGCGATGCTGAGCATCTGGTTATAGCTGAACCGGGACAATGCCTCTTATTTGTAGACGGTCTGCGTTTCGACCTTGCTCAGAGGCTTATTGCCATGGCCGAAGCTAAGCAGCTTCAGACAAATTGTACTTGGCGGTGGGCGGGACTCCCGACTGTTACATCTACAGCTAAGCCTATTGTCTCTCCCATTAAAAACCAGCTGGAAGGTGAACAGCCTAGCGAGGATTTCGCCCCTAGGATTAGGGGAAGTGGCACCATTCTTGATTCAAATCGGTTCAAGAAGCTCATGGATGAAGCAGGCTACCAGGTATTGGGACCGTCGATAGTGGAACAACCTGATAACGGCACATCCCGAGGGTGGGCAGAAGAAGGTGAATTCGACCGGCTGGGTCATACACTTCAGGGCAAGCTAGCTACTCAACTTGATGAACAACTTGAACTAGTGCTAGACAGAATCCAAGGACTCCTTATGTCCGGGTGGCGACAAGTCCGAGTAATAACTGATCATGGGTGGCTTTTAGTACCCGGCGGGCTACCGGCCACCTCACTACCTAAGTATCTTACAGAGAGTCGGTGGGCGAGATGTGCCGCTATTGGTCCCGATACTTATGTGGATGCTCCTACCTATGGATGGTACTGGAATAAGTACTATAGTGTTGCCTTTGCTCCCGGTGTTTCGTGCTTTGTGAGAGGCAATGATTATGCCCATGGCGGCGTGAGCTTGCAGGAGTGTGTTATTCCCGACTTGACCTTCAGCTTAAGTGCAGTGCCATTCACTGACGTAGATATCTCAGAACTAAAGTGGGTAGGTATGCGTTGCCGAGTGGTAACCGATGCAACTAGCGGCGATATCATGGCAGATCTACGCACCAAACCAAATGACGCAGGTTCTAGTATCACTACTCCCAAGAAGATTGATGCTGATGGCCGTGTTAGTCTATTGGTTGCCGATGACACGTTGGAAGGCACAGTTGTTAGTCTCGTCCTGATAGATCAAACTGAGCGTGTCCTGGCTAAGCTAACAACCACGGTAGGAGGGGACATGTAGGATGAAGCTAGATAAACTTGATCAGCTGGCAGCTTCCGTGTTCGATGGCTACATAGTGCGCAAGGATTTAGTGCGTAAGTATAGCCGTCAATATCCTGTACCTACATATGTAGTGGAATTCTTGTTAGGCAGATACTGCGCCACTGTTGATGAAGAAGAGATCGAGGAAGGACTGGAGATTGTTGAACGGCAGCTAAGAGATCGCACAGTCAGGACGGGGGATGAGGAGCTATTTAAAGCCAGGGCTAGGGAAGGCGGCTATATTAGGTTAATCGATATCATTAAGGCCCGTTTGGATACAAAGAATGATTGCTTTCTTGTGGAACTACCGAGTTTAGGGATCAGAGATGTCAGGATTGACGATAAGCTAGTCCGTGACAATGAGCGTATGTTGACTGATGGCTTTTATGCTGAAGTTAATCTGGCGTACGATGCAACTATAGCTCAAGAAAGGAATGGTCGCCCTTTTTCCATTGAGAGTCTGCGTGCCATTCAGCTTTCCCAGGTAGATGCTCTAGAAGCATTGCAGAAGGGTAGGAGCCAATTCAGCACCGAAGAATGGAAGAGGCTACTTATCCGCTCCATAGGTCTGGAACCTGATGCCCTTTCCGAGCGGGCTCAAGACGTTGTGCTATTGCGGATGGTGCCTTTTGTGGAGCGTAATCACAACCTGGTGGAAATCGGGCCACGGGGTACCGGAAAGAGTCATTTGTTTCAACAGATATCCCCCTACTCTCACTTAGTTTCCGGTGGTAAAGCCACCGTAGCCAAAATGTTTGTCAACAATGCCACGGGGCAAAGAGGGCTGGTCTGCCACTATGATGTCGTCTGCTTTGATGAGGTTTCTGGTATATCCTTCGATCAAAAAGACGGTGTCAACATCATGAAAGGGTATATGGCGTCAGGCGAGTTTTCCCGGGGCAAAGAAAGCATTCGGGCTTCCGGTTCCATGGTTATGCTGGGGAATTTTGATGTTGATGTCGTGCAGCAACAGAGAATCGGTCATCTTTTTAGTCCACTGCCACCGGAAATGCGAGATGATACGGCTTTCATGGATAGGATCCATGCTTACGTACCCGGTTGGGAGTTTCCCAAACTAAATCCCAATATCCATCTGACAGACTCATTCGGATTGGTAAGTGACTTTCTATCTGAGTGCTGGCATCAGCTCCGGGATGATAGCCGCGTCTCAAGCTTGCAGGGAAGGGTGCATTGGGGAGGGGCCCTTAGTGGTCGTGACATTGAAGCAGTTAACAGAACTGCCAGTGGCTTGATTAAGCTGCTCTTCCCTGATCCGGAGATGCCTATACCCGATGAAGAACTAGAGAAGATCGTTCGCATTGCCTTGGAATCTCGACGCCGGGTTAAGGAACAGCAAAAGCGTTGCCTTATGACGGAGTTTCGTAATACGCATTTCAGCTACTTCATGGGCGTGGAGGGAGTCGAGCAGTTTGTTGCTACACCAGAACTGCATAGTGATGCCGCGGTTGACAGCGACCCCTTGCCGCCTGGACAGGTATGGGCTCTAAGCTCCGGTGGCCAGGATGCCCCACCTGCACTTTACCGCATAGAGGTTACGGTTGGACCAGGTACTGGGGTTAGGATACTAAACTCCCCAGCTCCGCCAGCTTTTCGAGAGAGCGTGAGTTACGGGGAGCAAAACCTCTATATGAGGTCGAAAGCATTGGTAGGAGATCGTGACCCTAGGGGGCATGAATTCTCCATTCAACTGCGGGCCATGGACCCTGAGCGCTCAGGACAGGGACTTGGTCTGCCGGTGCTGATCGCTCTCTGTGGCTCTTTGATTGAGCGCAGTGCCAAGGGTGGGCTGGTCATAGTTGGAGCTCTGAATCTCGGAGGCTCAGTTGAGATGATCCCAAATCCAGTTGGAGTAGCTGAACTGGCCATAGAGAAAGGAGCCACTACATTACTTATGCCTATTTCTGCTCGAAGGCAGCTATTTGATCTCCCCGACGATCTGGCTACCAAGATTAATGTGGAGTTCTATGCAGATGTGACCGATGCCTTTGCCAAGGCTATCCTAGAATAGCATTATGGAAGAATCTATTCTATATGGAGCCTTCCGAATTGCCGTTCACTACGGAAGGACCTATGGTGCAACAGCAAGAATTGTTAGCATAGATGTATCACCACCCACTAGGACAAATGGGGGTTTGGATTATCTTATCGCTATTGTTTTGTGCCAGTGTTGTTTTGTATATTGTGGCACGAGCTAATTACCTTCTTTTCCATGCTTTGGTAGAAGGTTTTGCCATTGTTGTAGCAGCCTTAATATACGTGTTGGCCACCCGTACCTACCAATACTCTAGAAAC
>JAAZLW010000315.1 GCA_012799135.1 Bacillota bacterium
GAGATCCAGTTCCTTTCCAAGTCGGCGGTGGTCTCGTCGAGCCGCCTCTTCCAGGCGTTGGATGTAATCATCCAGATCCTTTTGCTGAGCAAAGGCCGTTCCATAGATCCTCTGTAGCATCGGGCGGTTGGAGTCTCCCCGCCAATAGGCACCGGCGACATTGAGTAGCTTGAAAGCTTTCAACTTACCGGTAGATGACAGGTGGGGGCCGCGACACAGATCGATAAACTCGCCTTGTCGATATATACTCACCTTTTCATCTTCCATATCCTGCAAAAGCTCTACCTTATAACCCTCGCCTTGAGCCATGAATTCTCGTATGGCTTCATACCGCTCCAGCTCCCAGTGGCTGAATGGTTGATCTTCCTCAACGATCTTGTGCATCTCGGCTTCGATGCGCTCCACGTCTTCTGGTGAAAAGCTCTCGGGCACATCAAAATCATAATAAAACCCATTTTCGATAGCGGGGCCTATGGCCAGTTTGGCCATAGGATATAATCGCTTGACGGCCTCAGCCATGATATGGGCGGCACTGTGCCGCAGGATCTCCAGTCCTTCCGGTTGGTCAACAGTGATGAGCTCCACGCAGCTATCTTCCTTGATCTCATAGTCAAGATCTCGCATCACACCTGCCACTCGAGCCGCTACGGCTGCCTTCGCCAGACGAGGACCTATATCTTTTGCCACATCCAGTGCATTGATCGGTTCTGCATACTCCTTTACACTCCCATCAGGAAGCGTGATTTTCAACATCATCACCTACACCTCACTTAAGTAGCTCCTTGGTACGACAAAAGCCCCATCCCTTAAGGGACGAGGCTTACTCGCGGTTCCACCCTGATTAACCGGCCCTTAGCCAGTGCTATAGCGCCGATTCACTCATCATGCTATAACGGGCAATTCCCGACCGAGTTTACTCAAAGTCTTGGCATTTTTCCACTCGGCAACTCCAGGGTGGTCTTCCAGTGTCCTACCCGAGAAGCGCTTTCAGTCCATGGCGCTTCTTCCCTGCCGGAACCAAACACTGTACTCTTCCCTTTCATCGTCATTTTCTATTGTGTCCAATTATATCCCTTCAGGCCGCTTCTGTCAAGACCCCGGTAAGGGCGAATTGGACAATACGTATACTGGCTTCGGCCACCACATATATTAACTAGTACAGGAGAGGGGTACGCCTTGCTTACCATCACACTGGAGAGCAACAAAGCCAAAGAATTGCTTTACCGGCACCTCGAGGATGATCTTAGCCAACTCCATCAAGGAGATGCTCCCCGAATCTACCTGTACGGCGCCACCGATCAGGCCTGTGTTGTTTGTGAGCTTTCCCAAACCGATTCTTGCAGGGATGTGCAGATATACTACCTGGCTAGCTCTCTGACAGATTTTATCGTCAATCATTATGAACCAGACCTACTCATCAGGCTAATTAACCGGGACCATCCTTCTTCGACAAGGGAAACGCGATTGACTATTCTGTCTGAAACCCAAGCAATCCTCCGAGGAAGTAGTGAATCAAGACTAGCCGATGAAGCCTGCCTGCAGTCGAAGGCCAAGATCATGTATGCCCTTTTGGACTATCTCAATGCTGAACCCCTATTGATTCTACACGGCTTTGCCCGTTTCCGGCTATGGGAGTATAGGGACTACCTCCGCCATCTTACCCGCATGGCCGCTGAATCTATTCGGCGAAAACGAGCCCATCGGGAATTCATCACTTTGCTAAAAAGCTTCGTTAAGCTTCAGGAGCCGAGTATGGAGGTAGCCCATGTCATTGTTCGTCCCAACGGCCTGTACCGCATTTTGGACCGAGATTACTCCCCAGTCGAGACTGAATACTTAGAAGGGTTTGCTGCAAGCCTTGCCCAACATGAGCTCGACATGGAGGACCTACTGATCAGCGCCCTGTTAACCCTGGCGCCAATCCGCATTATCCTTCACTTTCCTCAGAAATGGTTGACTACTGGCGCTATCCATGAGATCTACAGTGATCGTACTCGCTACTGCCCTGGATGTCGGCAATGTGAGGAGAGCCGCAAAGCCATTGCCAAGGTGATGGCTAACCGTGCTAGAAAATCCTAGTAGCACCTCCCCAAGCCGGTATCCCTATGCGAGCAAGGCCCGATCATCCAGGAAGCGCGTCCCTCTCAAAGACACGAACTGATCTAAGAGATCATCCACGGTCATCCTGGCTCTTTTGGGGTTACGCAAATCCAAAATAACTTGCCCCTGATCCATCATGAGGGTCCGATTACCGAACTCCAGAGCCTGCTGCAGATTGTGGGTTATCATCAGTGCCGTCAAGCGACGACTTGCCACGATCTTCCGTGTCAGTTCACCAATCTGTTCAGCTGTCTTCGGGTCTAGGGCGGCAGTATGCTCATCCAAGAGCAGAAGCTTTGGCAAGGAAATGGTAGCCATCAGCAAAGTCAGAGCTTGTCTCTGCCCCCCGGAAAGTAGGCCCACCGGTTCTTGTAGGCGGTCTTCGAGGCCAAGATCCAAGAGTGCCAAAAGCTCCCCGAAGCGGGCCCGCTCCTTCTGACTTACACCCTTGGCTAGCCCTAGGCGATCACAGCGCTTGAGAGCCATGGCCAAATTCTCCTCAATAGTCATGGAAGCAGCTGTACCGATCATGGGGTCTTGAAAAACCCGTCCGATAAAGTGAGCTCGGCAGTGCTCCGGTTGAGCTGTAACATCGGTCCCATCTATCCGAATCTGCCCCTGGTCTACCCCATATACGCCAGCGATGGCATTTAGCAATGTAGATTTGCCTGCACCGTTGCTACCGATTATGGTAACAAAATCACCGGATTCTACATGTAAATCAACATTATCGAGGGCAACTTTCTCCATACCATTTCCGTTGGAAAATACTTTACGCAGTCGGGATATCCGTAGCACGCCTCTTCCCCCCCCATAGCTTCTCCCAGACGTTCTTCCAGGTGGATGCCGACAAAGCCAAGACCACCAAAATCGCCGTAATCAGCTTTAGGTCAGTAGGCGCCAGCCCCATACGCAATGCCGCGAAAATGGCCA
>JAAZLW010000325.1 GCA_012799135.1 Bacillota bacterium
ATGTTCTCCCGGCCATAGCTCCTGTCTTAACCAAGCGATTGATACTAAATGCTACATCTTCAGCGGTAAGGGGGGTACCATCATGAAAGCGGATTCCTTCTCGTAGCCTAATCTCGTAAGTGACATCGTCTATAGGTTCAATACTTTCGGCTAACTCGTATTCGATCTCCCGATCTGGCGTATAGGTGGATAGGCCCTCGTATACTTGCCTGAGCATAGCTTCAGTTTGGCGATGACTAAAGTCTGCTGGATCCAGGGTTGCCAGGTCATCATCCATGCCTATAACCAAAGTCTTGGCACTTACTGAAACACCCAAACCGACAAAGATAGACAATGCAACAACCAGGATAATTAGACACTTCTGCATACACTCTCTCCTTTCAGTTGCGACACAAAACCTGTCTTTCGCAATCTTCTGTCAATACACCAGCCTCTTCCGCCGCGAGTTCCTCCATGAACCAAGCGGCAATGCCTGCTAGAGAAAAGCAAAAGACCACAACGAAGCGCTGTGGTCTATCAAGAGCAAAGCCTGATACCACATACTTCCTCTCACGCTTACGAAGTTAGCTGACGGATTCGGGCCAAGGATAGCCCTACCTGCTCTTCACAGGATTCACCCCAAAAACTTGGGTCCTCCGCTCCGCTGTGGGCGGATTCAGCGTTCTAGTATGTAGTTTTTTATGTTCAATGGTCAAGCAATACATGACTGTTCGCGTTCATACGTTACCACAACTAGCCGGATATGTCAAATCCGTGAAGCCAAAGTCATCCCATGCTTCCTATGCGATTATGATGCATGAGTAAAGCCTAATAGCCGATCAACCTAAGCAGTTCATTACTCACCCAAGAGCGGTTCCTATTAACCCTGGGGATGGATTGCCAGAGTTCATCGTAATAGCGGAAAAAGGCTTTAACAACCGTTGGTTCTGTAACCGCTGCAGTACAGGGTAGCTCGTTGGACCAGGCCAATGCCATATCTGCCCGAAGGAAGAGGTTAACAGGAGCTTTGCCCGGTGCCGAGAAAAAGGCTACTTCCAGCCCCTCATTGGTGTGCAGGCCTTCCACTAGCTCATGAACATACTGAACCAAGTCTTCTCTAGATACGTGGATGGGCTGGCCGGTGATAGCAGTCAGCTCTTCACACAGAAGGACTTGAGCTCCTTGCAAGGCCTTCTGTAGGCTGTCAAAGTTGTACAAGAGCCTAGGCGTCTGGGAATCTTCGGTGATGGCCACCTGCTGGTGGTATCCTTGACATTCCTGTATCAGATGATCATCCACGTCATTTCGAGCGAGAATACTGGTGAGTAGACCCTGGGACATAGTCATGAATAAAGGCGGTTCCCATATCAGATAAGCAGTATCCTCGCCACCAATTACGCTTGTGGTTTTCTCCAATAGGCGTCGCATTTCCCTTTTAGGACAGACTTCTATTAATGGACGACAATCATTGAGATAGGTAGAAAAAACCCATTGACACTGTTTTATGGTGATGGGATCAGTAAACAGAGCTGTATAGCGGTGATCCTTAAGATTAGGTGACGACATACCGGTGATGACCAAATCGTTCTCATGGATGAAGAGAGTTGTTTGAATAGGAGAATCCGAATACTTGGGAAAGAACCATGACTCGATTCCACCCGTCAAATGCAGGGGAAGCCAGTAACCGATGATGCTATTCAGGCTGTCAATACTGCGATCGACCCAGTGGATAATCTTGATCCTGTGTTCCTTCTCCAGTAATTGAGCAAGCTTATCCTGCCAAACTGCCAAGAAAGCTTTGTCTTCTATGAGCCACGCGAGATCTTCTTGACTCATCAGACATAATCGCTGTCCCTGGCGAAGGGTCAATATATGGTCCAAAAATCGTAGCACAGCGTCCCTTCTACCATCATTGCCAAGGTAGACCTTGTATGAAGCATCATAGGAATACCGACTGTGACTAGCCAAAGGTCCTAACGTATTAACGGGTAGCGGTGTCTGATCAGTGAGCCACCGACACAGCCAAGCCAGGAGTTCTTCTCCATTCTCCCAATCTACTTCAGTTCCATGTGCCCCGAGAATCTCTCTTAGTGAAGGAGAGCTATC
>JAAZLW010000316.1 GCA_012799135.1 Bacillota bacterium
ATAAGAACCGCTAAGTATTTTCTCATTGTTGCTAACCGCGGCTTTCTCCCAGCCGAAGCGGGCGAACCGGCGGCTTTGCACCCCTTAGGTTTGCTGCTTTTAAGAAATGAAGTCCCTAATCTTCAGTATCCCCGCCAGTTATTCGCAATATGTTGCAGGGCGGTGACGCTAGGAATCATATCAGGCGGAGATACTGTTTTGGCCGCGGACGATTTTGATGTGATCATCACAGGAGAGGCGGCTCATGCCGCTACCAATCCAAGAGACGGGATCAGTGCCATACAGGTAGCTGCCGAGGCTATCAGGGGTTTTTCTTTTGGGCGTATCGATGATCAGACTACAGCTAACATAGGGGTCATTTCCGGCGGTGTAGCTACCAATATTGTGGCTGAGCAAGTCTCGTTCATATGTCTCACAGGCATGAAGACTAGCAATGGACTACACCAACCACCGGCACGTATCAAAATTTAGCAGGTGAGAGAACCTCGCCAGCGTCACCTGCACGGCTTAGAGTATATCATCGAGTTTTACAGTGAAAAATTCAAGGGCGGCGTTCAGCCACTCATCGAGCATTGCCGCCCAAACGCATAGTCGGACTCATATATCTTGCGATTTCTACCGAAGACCTTTTCGCCATTTTGAATTCTCTGCTCCAGCAATTCCTCCAACGTTTTTTCTCTCCGCAGATGAGTTCGCTGACTAGAAAAATCAGTCTGTCCATATTCCTATCCTTTGGTGGCCAATAAGGCATCATTATGACAGCCTCGTCGTATACCCAGTCCACAAAGCTACTAATAGCCCATTTCCCTTAGCATGCGGGATAGCACCCTGAGCCGCTCACCAATGATCTCACCATCATCGCTAAGAGCTTGAGCAAACAGCTTGATATCGCCATCGATCATGGGGTTTTCGGTACAAACGGATACACTCATGGCATCCCCTTGGAGCCCGATTCGATCAATCTTTGGTTTATCAGGATCATACAGTCTTGGATAGCGATATGCTTCCTGGAAATGCGAGATGCCTCTACAGATCAAAATGGCAAGATCAAGGACACGGTGCATAGGCAGCTCTTCTGATTGACGGGACCACTTCTCTCCGGTATGGCGCCATACCTTTGCCGAAATGTCTAGCTTCCCTCGGTCATTCCACTGAGCAAGGCCTAAAGATAGCCCCTTGGCATCTGAATCATAAGCGTTGCGCCCATCCACATTCCCATAATCCTCAACCACAATCACAGGTTTGTGCTTGAGAGTAGTTGGTATTCTCACTGGAATCATCTCCATTCAGCTATACTTGCACTATCAAGAGCTGACCACATTATACGCCTACCCCGTTTACTTGTCTACTAGTTTACTGCTTTGGTAGTTTACTAACTCCTTATTGACTTACCCTTACCTCATGTTGCTAGTTCTGCAGAGCCTCTCTCTGATAACTGCCAGCTCCCATAGCGTAATCTCAATTGCCCTCCGGCATATCCGAGGTTTTTCTACTGACTGGCAGGAAATCTCTGCCATATGCAGTATAGAACCTATTGGAGATCCCACTTGAACACTGGCTGTCGGCCTTGCAGCAAACTCTTTTTTATTTACTGGTAGAATTGGCCTACCGATCAGCGTATAGTAATGCCAATACTGACCTATAGGATTGGCTCTGCAGTAAAGGGATAGACAAATGGTGCTTAACCAATTGAAGAAGGGGACAATGAGGTATGGCTAATACCGAAGAAGACCGAGTGCCGCTTTGGAAGCGACTGTTTATTAACCGCGACTATGGACTATTGTTTCTCGGCCGTCTAGTATCACAGATTGGTGATGGAATTCACTACTTTGCACTGACTTGGTTGGTTCTTGACCTTACAGGTTCGGGGGCTACCTTGGGCTCGGTCTTAATGGTCTCTACCTTGCCAGGCATTTTGTTGGCGCCCTTCGCCGGTGTCATCGTGGATACACTCAATCGTAAGATGATTATTGTCGGAGCCGATATCAT
>JAAZLW010000317.1 GCA_012799135.1 Bacillota bacterium
CCGATGCTTTGCAGATACCCGCCATTGCCGGGGCGATCAAGCCTCGCAAGAAGCCTTTTCGTCAGGCATTAGCACTATTGGGGACAGCTCCGGGGGAGACGATTGTTATTGGAGATCAGCTGTTTACGGACATCCTCGGTGGCAATAGGATGGATTTGTACACGATTCTCATTGATCCCGTAGACATGGAGGAGTTAGCGGCAACGAAAGTGATGCGGAAGCTGGAAAGGCGGGTTATCCGTCGGCTCAGCCGGAAAGGCTATATTAGTGAGAGCGCGGCCCAAAGGCGTTTGGCTACTGGACGGAGACGGTAGGTGAGGAGAAGGCAGTTGTTCCGGAGAGTCCGGCCGAGTCGGGCTCTACCGGTTTTTTGTCTGGGTTTGAAGGATGCAGAGCCAAGCTCCTGGCTTGTCTGCCTGATAATCCGGTCAAGAAAAGGGAGGATAAATCATATGTTCTAGAGAACAATTGATGATCATGGGTAGAGAGTCCATCATCTAGGAGGGAGCCATTTGCTGATCGACAGGGATGGGCTGACCGCGGTCTTGGCGGTAGCCAGTAAATGGGGTAGTGATTATGCCGATGTATTTATAGAGGAAGCACATACGGCTCAGATTTTCTGTGAGCAGGACCGTATAGAGAGAGTAACTGCCGGGGTTGATGCCGGGGCCGGGATTCGAGTTATCGTAGGTGAGACTACGGCCTATGCTTATACCAATGATCTGTCCTTGGATGCCCTCAAGGAAGCCGCCGAGGTGGCAGCCGCGGCAGCCCGGGGACAGGCCGGCTTCACCGGCATAAACCTTTGTCGGCGCTATCCTACGTTTGAATTGCCAATCATGATTAGGCCAGAGACCGTAGCAGTAGCCGACAAAGTGTCCATAGTAGAGCAAGCTAACCAGGCAGCTCGAAAGGCTGATCGTAGAGTTAAGCAAGTTACCGTATCGTACCGGGATATCTCTCAGAAAGTGATCATCGCTAACAGTATGGGTGGCTGGGTTGAGGATGAGAGAATTCGTACCAATCTGGCACTGAATGTGATCGCCATGGAAGATGACAGGATCCAAACCGGTTTTGAATCCCGAGGAGGGATTATTGGGTTTGAGTTGTTCGAGCAAGAAGACCCCATGGAAATGGCAGTAAAGGCGGCCGATAGAGCGGTACGCATGTTACAGGCGAGGCCAGCACCGGCGGGCCGTATGCCTGTAGTCATCGCCGGTGAAGCGGGGGGAACCATGATCCATGAAGCCTGCGGACATGGTCTAGAGGCTGATCTGGTGCAAAAAGGGATTTCTGTATATGCTGGCAAGCTAGGGCAGCAGGTTGCTTCGCCCCTGATCTCTGTGGTTGATGACGCTACCTTGCCGGGCAAGTTCGGCAGCTATCGTTTTGATGATGAGGGAACAGAAGGTCAGCGCACTGTCCTGATTGAGAATGGTATCCTAAAAGGCTATCTGTATGATTACTTAACCGCTCAGAAGGATCAGGTAACCTCTACGGGAAACGGCCGCCGAGAGTCCTATCAGCATAAGCCTATCCCGCGCATGACTAATACGTTTGTTTTGCCTGGCAAAGATGATGCCAAAACCATTATTGGAGATACAGACCGAGGCCTCTTGGTAACTCGCATGGGAGGCGGACAAGTGAATACAGCCAACGGGGATTTTGTGTTTGAGGTCTCCGATGGTTACTTGATCAGTGGAGGCCAGATCGGTGAACCGGTGCGGGGAGCAACCCTAACCGGCAATGGCCCCAAAGCCCTTACTTTGGTAGATCGGGTTGGTGGAGATCTGGGATTTGCAATCGGCCTATGCGGTAAGGATGGGCAGGGAGCTCCGGTAAGTGATGCTCAGCCCACCATTCGTATTCCGGAACTAGTGGTCGGAGGCATCATGGAGGAGGACCAGTGATGACACTAGAGATGCAAGAATTAGCCCAATCAATCCTGGCCCGGGCGGATAGTACCCGTCAGGAAGTGGAGGTCTATACGGTCAAACAAAAATCCTTGCAGGTGGAAGTCAGTGATGGCCAGGTAGAGACCTTACGGGAGGCCCAACAGATCGGTGTAGGGATCAGAGTAATCCATGGCGGCAGATTGGGCCTGGCCTTTACCACCTGTCGGGATAGTGAGAGCCTTGAGGATACTCTTCGCCTAGCCATAGCTAATGCCCAGAGTGCCTCGGTCGACGAGTATAATACGCTTCCAGCTTCCCAGCCGCCCAAACCGATGGAACTGTTGGATCCGGCATTGGCTAAAATACCCGTAGATGCTAAGATCGAGTTCGCTAACAATGTGGAAAAGGCTGCTAGAACACATGATCCTCGGGTGACTAAAGTGAGGCAGGCGACCTACGGGGATGTGATCTATCAGGTAGGTATCTGTAATTCCCGGGGTGTGGATGTCGGCTATGAGGGAGGGTACTGTGTCGCCAGTCTCCTAGTCATAGCCGAAGATGCAGGTCAATCAGAGATGGGTTGGAGCTATGATTTTGCCCGCTCCTTTGACGGCTTGGATTCAATCAAAGTCGGACGCGAGGCGGCTGCCAAGGCTGTAGGGATGCTGGGAGCCAGTTCGGTGGCAACCTGCCGGGTTCCCATACTCCTGGCTCCAGAGGTGGCAACAGATTTTTTGGATGTTTTGGGTCCGGCCTTAACGGCAGAAGCAGTACAAAAGGGTAAATCTCTTTTTGCGGGCAAGCTCGGCAAGATGGTGGGCTCAGCCAAGCTGAATCTGATCGATAGTGGTCTATTGCCTCAGGGTCTAGCTACGGCACCCGTAGATGATGAAGGAGTGCCGTCTCAAAGTACTGTGCTGCTAGACAAGGGAGTTTTACAGACCTACCTATATAACAGCTACAGTGCGGCCCGGGATGGAATCGAGTCGACCGGCAACGGTGTCAGGGCTTCTTTTCGGGGTGCAGTGACCACAGGACCACGCAATTTCTATATCCAGCCGGGAGAGCTATCCCAGAGCGAGCTGATCGCTCAGATTCCCCGGGGTTTATATGTAAATAATGTCATGGGCATGCATACCGCCAATCCCATATCTGGTGAATTTTCCGTAGGTGCCAGTGGTTTATGGATAGAACAGGGCCAAACCGTTCGGCCGGTGAGGGGAGTTGCCATCGCTGGGAATTTGATCGATTTTCTCAAGAACGTGGTGGCAGTCGGTAAGGACCTCCGGTTCTTTGGTTCGGTAGGTTCTCCCAGCCTGCTGGTGGAAGGTATTACCCTCAGTGGGGAGTAGGTAGAACATGACGGTACTGCGGTTTCTTACAGCAGGTGAATCCCATGGACCCAAATTGATGGGGATCATCGAGGGAATGCCCGCGGGCTTGTGCTTATCTGAGCAATCGATCGATCAAGAGTTGGCACGCCGACAGCGGGGATATGGGCGAGGCGATAGGATGCGGATTGAGGCAGACATGGTGCGTATTCTGTCCGGAGTCCGCTGGGGCAAAACCCTAGGGAGCCCCATTGGCCTTGAGGTGGCCAATCGAGACTGGGAAAACTGGCGACAAAGCATGGCAGTGGCCGCTCCCGGGGAAGACTGCGATGAAAGGGCCGTTTCCCGGCCACGACCGGGGCATGGTGATTTGGCTGGTATGTTGAAATACAGGACCCAAGATGCCCGCAATATCCTGGAGAGAGCCAGTGCCAGAGAAACAGCAATGCGGGTGGCAGTAGGGGCGGTGGCCCGTTGCCTGCTCAGTCATTTTGGTATAGAAGTATTCTCCCATGTCACACAGATTGGGAAGGTCAGCGCCAATGCAATCCCCGCTAATTGGGATCAGTTGAAGGAGCGAGCGGAAGCATCTTTGGTAAGGTGTGCAGACGAAGCTGCCGCCCGCAAGATGATAGACGGTATAGATGCGGCCAAGGCTGAAGGCGACTCACTGGGAGGGGTCTTTGCAGTCATCGTTTATCCGGTACCGGCCGGCTTAGGCAGCCATGTGCATTGGGACCGGCGGCTTGATGGCCGCTTGGCCCAAGCCCTGATGTCGATCCCCGCGATTAAGGCAGTGGAGATTGGCTTAGGTCGGGATAGTGCCTGTCACCCCGGTTCTGGGGTTCATGATGAGATCTTCTTTGACAGTGAGAGTGTGGACCGCACTTCCGATCGGCAAGATGTCTTAGTTTGGCAAGGTGAGAGTTGGCTTACCGGTGGGGGTTTCTATCGAAGAACCAATCGGGCCGGTGGGCTTGAAGGTGGCATGACCAACGGATCGCCCATTGTGGTCCAAGCCACCATGAAACCTATCCCTACGCTATATGAGCCCTTGTTTTCCGTTGATGTTAGAGATCTACGCCCTGTTGCCGCGGGGGTGGAGCGTTCGGATGTGTGTGCGGTGCCGGCCGCGGCGATAGTGGGAGAAGCCATGGTGACGTGGGTTGTAGCCTCTGCCTTGATGGAGAAGTTTGGGGGAGATACACTTTCCGAGATGGAAGCAAGGTACCGAGAGCATTTACTCTCACTTTGCCCCTAAGCTGTATCGGGGACTGGCGGCGAGGGAGGGGGATAGGCAGGGAAATGCTAGCAGCAAATATCATCTTAACTGGGATGATGGGTGCCGGCAAGAGCACCATTGGGCAGATCCTAGCAGGCAAGCTGGCAAGAAGCTTTGCAGATCTGGATCTTATTATAGAGCAACGGGCCGGGATAACCATCCAAGAGGTATTTCGGCGCTATGGTGAGGCTCAGTTTCGGACTTGGGAGACCGAAGCGCTCAGGGAGGTACTAACCCGAGAATACCAAGTGGTGGCTACCGGTGGTGGGGTTGTCGCCAGCCAGGAAAATCGCCACTTGATGCAAGGGCACCCTATAGTCTGGCTGGCGCTGGACAGCAGCAATGCGGCTCGGCGGCTCACGTTTGATGGCCAGAGACCGCTTTTGGGATCCACATTACCAGGCGAAGATGGGGACTTGACGTCAGTAGCTGACCAAGGCATGGCTAATTGGCAGAGGCTGGAGCAACAGCGCCGCTGGGCCTACAGCCAGTGTGATTGGGTCGTTGATGCCACTTTGCCCCCGGTAGTAGTGGCAGATGAGATCGCAGCTTGGTGGCAGAGAATCGCAGCCAAGCAACAGCCCTGGGAAATTGAACATTTGCGGGTGGAGATACCCGAAGACTCTTATTCTATTCATGTCGGACACGGTGTTTTGACAAACCTGGGAAGTAGGTGCCGGGCAGAGGCCCTTTTGGAACAGGTGCTTCTGGTTTCCAATCCTACTGTATTTGAGCTCTATGGGGCTGAGGCTGTCGGTTCTTTACAGGCTGCTGATCTTAAATGGGATACTGTGCTGATCCCCGATGGTGAAGAGCATAAGCACTTACAGACAGTGGAGTCGATCTATACAGCCGCTGTAAAGGCGGGTCTAGACCGGTGGTCAGGGATCATCGCCTTGGGTGGCGGAGTAGTGGGGGATGTGGCAGGCTTTGCAGCAGCCACCTATATGCGGGGGGTCAAGCTTGTACAGGTACCGACCACCCTGCTCGCTCAGGTGGACAGCTCCGTAGGGGGCAAGGTAGGAGTAAATCACCCCCAGGGCAAGAACCTGATTGGCTCCTTTTACCAGCCAAGTATGGTATTGGTGGATCTGCAGACTCTAAGAACTCTGCCCCGCCGCCAATTCCTCACCGGGATGGCAGAGGTGATCAAATATGCATTGATCGCTGATCGGGACTTAATTGAGGAATTAGAAAAGCATGCCGATGGCGAGGTCCCCCCGCCTACTTTGACCGACTGGGTGAGGGGCTGTTGCCAACTCAAGGCTGAGGTGGTAGCCAGCGATGCTCAGGAGACGGGCTACCGGGAGGGGCTAAACTTTGGCCATACGGTTGGCCACGGGGTGGAAAAAGTAGCCGGTTATGGGCGATATACCCATGGAGAGGCTATAGCCATTGGTATGGTGACAGCGGCGATTTTGTCTTACTTACGGGGGTATCTAACCAGAAGTGATTGTCAAACGGTAGTAAGACTATTAGAGACTTGGCAGCTACCCACCGGCATCGGGCAGCTTTCAGTGCCATCTATAGTTGCCACATGTCGATTAGACAAGAAGGTTCGGGCAGGACAGTTGCGTTTTGTGCTATTGGAGCACTTAGGAAAGGCTAAGGTGGGAGAAGTGGTGACAGAAGAGGAACTAACCGAGGCTTTCCGGATACAGAAAGAAGGTGGGCCGTGATGAAAATCCAAGTAATCAATGGGCCCAACCTCAATCTATTGGGGAGGCGAGAGACCGACATTTACGGAGCTCTGACTCTTGGTGAGATCGAGGCAAAGCTCGCTGAGCTGGCAAAGGATCTCCAGTGCCAAGTGGAGTTTTTCCAGAGCAACCATGAAGGTGAATTGGTAGACTGCATTCACTCTTGCCGGGATTCGGTAGACGGCATATTGCTTAATCCTGCCGCCTTTACTCATTATAGCTATGCCCTGCGGGATGCGATCACGGCTGTGGAGTTGCCGGTAGTGGAAGTGCATATGTCGAATATTCATCAAAGAGAGTCCTTTCGCCATGAGTCGGTAACCGCTCCTGTGTGCTGTGGACAGGTGACTGGATTGGGGGCCGGCAGCTATTACTTGGGACTGCGGGGCTTGGTGGAGATTATTAGGGAGCGCAAGCAAAAGGATTGATCAAAGATGCACAGGGGAAGGGAGTGAAAGGCCCTATCCAAGCAAATCCAGGTTGGGTGGGTGCCGAGGGCATGCAGAGATTAGCAAAATTGCGGGAGAAGCTGCGGGAAAAAGAACTAGATACCCTACTGGTGACAGGGGAACAGAATCGACGATATTTGAGTGGGTTTACCGGGTCGGCCGGAGCTTTGGTGATTACGGCTGATGCGGCGGTTCTGATTACAGACTTTCGTTATATCGAGCAGGCAACAGGCCAGGCTCCCCATTTCCAAATTCGGCGCCATGATGACTTCCTACAGACTCTGGAAGAGGTGCTCAACGAGCATAGTTGCCAGCGAGTGGGGTTTGAAAGTGACATAGTCACCTATGCTCAATATACGAAGTGGCGGGAGAGACTGGGTCAGATAGAATGGGTAGCTGCTCCGGGATTAGTTGAAGAGCTGCGGATGATCAAGACTGATGATGAGCTTGATCAGATGGAAAAGGCGGCTGCTATTGCTGATATAGCATGGGAAGAGCTTCTGCCTCAAATGAAGCCGGGAGTCACCGAAAGGGACCTAGCGTTAGAACTGGAGTTCTTGATGCGACGGAAGGGCGCCGATGGTCTGGCATTTGATATTATTTTGGCGGCTGGTCCCAATGGTGCGTTACCCCATGCAGTTCCCGGTGATCGACCACTTCAGACCGGTGATTTGGTAGTAATGGATTTTGGTGCTCGTTATGGTGGCTATTGTAGTGATATGACCCGTACAGTAGTGATCGGTGAAGCTTGCCAGCACACCCGAACTCTGTATAGTATTGTACTGGAAGCTCAGCTGGCAGCTGTAGCTGCGGTAAAGCCCGGTAAGACAGGCATCGAAGTAGATAACGTTGCCCGGGAGCTAATCATTCAGGCGGGCTATGGTGAGCAGTTTGGTCACGGACTCGGCCACGGTGTGGGCCTAGCTGTCCATGAGGAACCCCGCCTGTCTCCGAAAGGGGAGACTGTCTTACAGCCGGGGATGGCAGTGACAGTGGAACCGGGCATCTATGTCCCGGGCTTTGGTGGGGTAAGAATCGAGGATCTGGTGGTGGTGACAGAAACAGGCTGTCGCATTTTGACCAACAGCACCAAAGAGATGTTGGAGCTTGGTCAGGCATAAGTACTAGAGGAATTCCCGCCCGGTGCAGAAGGAGGCAGATAATTTGATTTCTGTAAATGACCTTAGAACTGGATTGACTTTGGAGCTGGATGGTGAGGTTTGGAGTGTAGTTGAGTTCTTGCATGTCAAGCCGGGCAAAGGGGCCGCCTTTGTGCGTACCAAACTGAAAAACGTCCGCACTGGGGCCGTGGCAGAACGCACCTTCCGAGCTGGTGAGAGGGTCGCTCGGGCACGAATCGATACTAGACAGATGCAGTACCTGTATAGTTCAGGTGATGAGTATCATTTCATGGATACTGATACCTTCGAGCAAATTGGATTACCAGCCAGTACTCTGGAAGGAGCTGTCAACTACCTCAAAGAAAACATGGTTATCGGCATTCAGTTCTATGAGGGGGAAGCCATCGGAGTAGATTTGCCGACAGCGGTGGAGCTGGAGGTAACCGAGACAGAACCCGGTTTCAAGGGTGATACTGCTACCGGTGGCACTAAGCCGGCTACTTTGGAGACCGGATTAGTGGTCCAAGTGCCGCTTTTTATAGAGCAAGGCGATGTACTGAAGATAGACACTCGGACCGGCGAATACTTATCCCGGGCCTAGTGGTAGACTATACTGGCTGGTAATTGTTGTTTGGCGGGGTTTTGGCCCTACACTGGAATCTCAACCACAAAGGGAGTGCTGCTGGTGAAAACTGTACAGGAGAAGATTGCTTATCTAAGGGGTTTGCTAGAGGGGGGACAGCTTTACGGGAAGGATCCAAACACCAAAGTGCTTTGGGATCAATTGCTTGGTATCCTCGATGATGTGGCCGTATCCATCAATGCCCTCGGTGCTCATCAAGCTGAGTTGACTGAATATGTGGAGGCCATCGACAATGACTTAGTGGATCTGGAAGAGGAGATCTATGGCAATGTCGACGATGATTGGATAGAAATGGAATGCCCTGAGTGTGGCGAGCCGATCAGCTTTGAAGAAGGCTTTCTCTACGATGATGATGTACAAGTCACTTGCCCTGATTGCGGTTGTGTGGTCCATAGGGGTGACAATTTCCTGGATATCGATGACCTAGACACACCAGATGACGATGATGAAGAGTGAGCTCGTTTCCACATAAAAGTGGGTTCGCCTTTGACCATCCTCACTGACCTTTCGGAAAATGAGGATGGTCATTCTAACCTTATATGGCGCCATCTGGCCAAGGAAGTCTTGGGCAGGTGGGGATGGCCCACTTCAACCAACCAGCAAGGACGAGGACTGCCTTTCTGCCATAGGTGCAGGAATGTAGTCCTTTTGCTATTTAGAGATTCTACTTTTGACTCTCAGTCCATATAAATGGACAAGGGGGAGTCTCGTGGGTTATGAGCAGGTCTTAAATTACATGGCCGGATCGTTGAGGGATATCTTGGGGAGAACGCCAAGTGAGCTCAAGTCAGAAGTATTGGAGATTCGTATTCGTCAGGCCCGTCCCTTGGCTTTAGTCACTCCAGCGGGTGTAGTCTTCACCTCCCCTTCTGGCCAGCCGAGCGTAGAGCCTCAGCGTGGATATAAGGTAACTGCGGAGGATTGTCGCTTGACCTTACAGGTGATGACCCGTTCTTCGGTATACATGGTAGAAGACAAGCTGCTCCAGGGTTTTCTCACCTTACCTGGTGGTCATCGAGTGGGGCTTGTCGGCACCGGTTATGTCGAACAGGGTGAGCTTCAGGCTGTCCGGGATATTGGCCAGTTCAACATTAGAATAGCTCGGGAACTCCCGGGAGTGGCCAC
>JAAZLW010000324.1 GCA_012799135.1 Bacillota bacterium
GCTAGCCAAATCATATGGGTTTCACCAGATATTCACCAATGTCAGTTTTTTGCTAAAGGATGGTGAAAAGGTGGCTTTGGTGGGTCCAAATGGAATAGGGAAGTCAACTTTGCTCAAGATCATTGTAGGTATGGAAGTAGCCGATTCCGGGACGGTCATACCTTTGCAGGAACCGCTATTGTGTCAATATGTCCCTCAGATGCCCAAGTTCGGTCCCTCGACCGCTTGGGATGTTCTCAGTCAGGAAGAGCATCGTCTAGGCGTATTGGCCCGGGGCACAACCGCAGAAGCCATCAGTCGCTTTGGCTTTAGTGAAGGGGAAGCGTACTTGCCGACATCTAGCCTTAGTGGGGGTCAGAAAACTCGATTGGCTCTGGCCAAGGCTTGGCTTTCTCAGCCAGATCTGCTTTTGCTCGATGAGCCCACCAATCATCTGGACATAGATGCCTTGGAATGGCTGGAAGAGTTCTTAGTTACCTATCCAGGAAGTGTGCTGGTAGTGTCCCATGACCGGGTTTTTCTCGATAATGTCGCAACCAGGGTACTAGAACTCGGCAAAGATGGCGTCACTGAATACCAAGGGAACTACAGTTTCTATAGGGAGGCTAAGGCCAAAGCCTTCACCTCACAGATGTCCCAGTATGAATCAGAGCAGAAAAGAATACGTAAGTTGGAGGCTGCCATAGATCAGCAAATGCGACGATTTGAGCAAAGCCACCGGATTGCAGGTCAGCACGATTTCTATCGGAGTAAAGCCAAGAAATTGGCAAAAACAGCCAAAGCCCACGTAAAACGGCTAGAGGTAATGAAAGAGTCCAGTATTGCCAAACCTCGAGCGGAAAGGAGCATATCTCTAGCGGAATTTGAGAGCATGGATAGTGGTAGGCGTCTAGTATTCGCAGAAGACCTCGGTAAGTCCTATGACAAGCCTCTCTTTCGACAAGGGGATTTCTCAGTTCTGCGGGGTGACAAGGTCGCTTTGGTTGGCCCAAATGGTGCTGGTAAAACCACGCTTCTTAGAATGATTCTAGGGAGAGAGCAACCTAGCACAGGGAAACTCTGGGTGTCGCCAAGTGCATCCATCGGGTACTTGGATCAAGAGATGGATGAATTAGATTTAGATAAAACGGTTCTTGATGAGGTGCTCATGGTGCTTCCTCGGCAGACCAAGGAGGACATAACCAACGTAAGAACCTTTTTGGCTAAGTTGCTTTTTAGATCCGATGATCTAGAAAAAACCATTGGTGTGCTCAGTATAGGAGAAAAGAAACGAATAGCCATGGCCAAATTGCTCTTGTCTGCCTTTAATTTGCTCTTACTCGATGAACCTACTGACCATCTTGATCTGCCAACCCGAGAGACCCTGGAAGAGGCTCTGATCGCCTATGAAGGCACATGGGTGCTGGTATCCCACGATCGATATTTGCTTCGTAAGGTATGCAACAAAGTCATTGCCATTACAGATGGTAGTATAGTAACCTATCCTGGTGGATTCAAGGAGTATGAAGCCAGGCTGGAAAAAGCGGCAAAGAAAGATACAGGGACAGGAACCCTATCTTCCGAAGAACGGTTACTCCTGGAAACAAGGTTGGCACAGCTTAGCTCAGAGC
>JAAZLW010000318.1 GCA_012799135.1 Bacillota bacterium
ATGGCCCCCTGTAAAACGTACTGGTTTCTTGGCTAGATCCGGTAAAGCCAAAACTACACCTCCTAACAATGCATGTGATTAGTTCGGTCTACTCCCATTGATGATCTACTCTCTTCTCACCGGTGAACCTGCCCTTACTCCCTTACACCCAGGTATCTTATAGGCTCATTGACAGCATCGGCAGTGATGAGATCTTTTATCTCCTCAAAGGCCTGTCTAATGAGCTCCGGCCCGATATCTCTGCCTCCTAAGCCGTAGATGTAATCCACACACTTGGGCCGATTGGCACCTTGATACAAAGCAGCCTTAGTCTCGGCAAATACCGGACCACCTTGGCCGGAGAAGCTTTCTGAGCGATCCATGATTCCTACCGCCCTAATATCTGCCAAGACCCTGGAAATCTCCAGCCCGGGGAAGGGACGAAAGACGCGGATTTTCACCAAACCGCATCGCTCACCTTCCCGCCTAAGCTGATCGGCCACATACTTGGCGGTACCAGCCGTAGAACCTAGCACTACCAAAGCATATTCGGCATCTTCCATTCGATAGCACTCGATGAATCCATATTGCCGACCGGACAGGTGTGCATATTCATTGGCCACTGCCGATATTACATCTTTTGACCTTACCACGGCTTCGGCTTGTTCCCGCTTATGCTCGAAGTAGAAATCCTGTAAGGCCAAAGGGCCGATGGTTTTCGGATGCTCTATGTCCAGCAGTGGGTACGGAATGTGGTATTCGCCAATGAACTCTCTGATAGCCTGATCTGGTAGTAGTTCCACATTCTCCATCCCATGGCTAATAATAAACCCATCCATGGTCACCATGGCGGGCAAGAGAACTTGGGGATGCTCTGCAATTCTCACGGCTTGGATGAGATTATCATACATCTCTTGAGCATTCTCGGAGTAAATTTGAATCCAACCAGAATCCCGTGCCCCCATGGTATCACTGTGATCACAATGGATGTTGATCGGACCACTTAAAGCTCGATTCACGACCGGCATCACAATGGGTATCCTCAAACCAGCTGCGATATACAGCATTTCCCACATAAAGGCCAATCCATTAGAAGATGTGGCTGTCATCGCCCTCGCCCCGGCAGCAGCGGCACCAACAGTGGCACTCATGGCACTGTGCTCACTTTCCACAGCCACAAACTCCGTTTTTACCAACCCATCACTGACAAAAGTGGAGAATAGCTGAACGATCTCCGTCTGTGGCGTAATCGGATAGGCAGCTACTACGTCTGGTTCGATTTGTCTTAGGGCTTGAGCTGCCGCTTCATTGCCCGTTAGTGCCACAGTCTTCTGGGCATGCAGAGCTACGGCCATCCTTATCCCTCCTTGGCAGCTTCATCTGACTTGAAATCATCCTCTGGGTGCATCTCAATGGCATGCACTTTGGCTGGGCAGACATTGGCACAGATGCCACAGCCCTTGCAGAATGTAAGATCCACTCCTTGGATCTTACCGTCCTGCGAAATCCAGCTCATGTCCGGGCAGTACAGCCAGCACCGATGACAATGAATGCATTTTTCCAGGCTCCATACCGGACGGAGTGTGCGCCAATCACCTGTAGCAAACTGCTGTGCGGTGCCACCCCGGGGAATCACTGCACCGATAGGTAGAGCTCTCCACCCCGCATTGGGCTCGATCTGGCGATTGACTATCTCGTGCACTTTGAGCAGGTTCTTAGTTTGACTGCTGAACGTCACTGGCGCTGCACCTCCTCGTACGCCTGGGTAATGGCAGCCATGTTACCCCCGATTAGCTCCGGCCGCCCCCGGAATTTCTTTTCCAGCCGACTACGGGTATCCTGAAGCAGCTCATTGAGACCCATGATCTTGGTAGCGGCGACCATAGCCCCCAACATAGGGGTATTGGGTATTGGCCTACCGATCGTTTCCATTGAAATCCGACTGGCATCGAGTGTGTAGATTCTAATCTCACTCTCGCTCAACCGCATTCGTCTGCGAAGATCGGTGCTGGAGTCAGAGCTATTGATTAACAGCACGCCATTGATAGGTATACCGGCCGTAAAATCGATGGAACCGATAAAACTCGGATCGAGAACCGCCACATAGCGCGGGGATGAGACAGCGCTATGGATAGTAATTGGTTCATTACTGATCCGATTATACGATACTACCGGAGCCCCCATTCTCTCTGGCCCATACTCAGGAAAAGCCTGCACATACTTACCTACAGTAGCAGCAGCCTCGGCCAACAATAATGCTGCTGTTTTGGCACCTTGACCGCCGCGACCATGCCAACGAATCTCTAGCATTTCGGCCAAACCGGATTCCCCCTTTACGGCAACATATCGATGCTTAATATTTCCGTAATTGTCGGCCAATACTCCTCAGCAAGCCGATATTTCCTGTTCAGAAATGGAAAACGCCCTCTCAAAAAGAAGGCGTCTCGCCAAGATGTCATCAAGAAGATACAGGATGTCGTCAAGAGGTCCTGTGGATCACACCAGGATTAGTTAAGACCACTACAATATCCTGAGTCATGGGATGTCTAGGTGCCAATCATCAATCAAGCCAGTCATATAGGGGGAACTGATCACAAAGCCCCTGTCGCCGCCGGCGAGCTTCATCCAGCACTTCCGGTACATCGGGTGCAGCCAGCACTTGACAAATGATCTCCGCGATTTCCTCCATCTCAGGGCTGCCCATACCTCGGGTGGTCACTGCCGGTGAGCCCAGCCGGATCCCACTAGTTATAAAAGGGCTCTCTGGATCAAAGGGTATGGCGTTCTTGTTGACAGTAATGCCCACGGAATCTAGAGTCTCTTCTGCTACTTTACCTGTCAGTCCCAGACTCCTTACATCCACCAGCATCAGATGATTGTCAGTGCCTCCGCTGACTAGCCTTAACCCCCGCTCCGTGAGGGCCTTTGCCAAAGCCGAAGCATTTTCCACCACCTGTCGTTGGTATGCCGCGAATTCCGAAGTGGCAGCTTCCCTTAGTGCCACCGCCTTAGCTGCAATAATGTGCATCAAGGGACCGCCTTGAGTGCCAGGAAAAATGGTTCTATCCAGGGTCTTGGCAAACTCTTCCTTACAGAGGATAAGCCCGCCCCTCGGTCCCCTCAAAGTCTTATGAGTAGTTGTAGTCACAAAATGAGCATAGGGTACAGGTGAAGGATGCAAACCAGCAGCTACCAGACCCGCTATATGAGCCATATCTACCATTAAATAGGCCCCGATGCCATCACAAATGGTGCGTATGCGCTCAAAATCGATGATTCTCGGGTATGCACTGGCTCCGGCAACCACTAATTTCGGTCGATGCTCCTTAGCCAATCTTTCCAGCTCATCATAGTCAATCTGCTCTGTCACTTGATCAACGCCATAGTGAATGAAATTGAACAGCCTGCCGGAGAAGTTAACGGGACTGCCATGGGTGAGATGGCCCCCATGAGCTAGCCTCATTCCCAATACGGTGTCTCCTGGTGATAGGATTGAGAAATAGACTGCCATGTTGGCTTGGGCACCGGCATGGGGTTGCACATTAGCATGCTCTGCACTAAAAAGCGCTTTTGCCCTCTCGATAGCCAGTTCTTCGACTATGTCAACATACTGACATCCGCCATAATAGCGTCTATCAGGATAGCCTTCGGCATATTTATTGGTGAGGACCGAACCAGCTGCCTCCAATACCGCCCGCGACACAAAGTTCTCCGAAGCGATCAGCTCAATACTGTTTTGTTGTCGACCCACTTCTTGTCGCAAAGCTGCGGCTACCTCGGGATCAACGCTCGATACATACTCGTACATCTTGGTTCCTCCTATGTAAGCTGCGTAAGCTGCCTGATCA
>JAAZLW010000354.1 GCA_012799135.1 Bacillota bacterium
AATTGTCGGTGAAGATGAAATTTGTGCCATGGAAAATGCGGTTCGGAAGATAAACCCGGGAGCAAGTGTTGTAAGGACTGTGTTTCGGCCCAGGCCGCTGTCGAATGTTGAAGGCAAGCGAGTCATACTGTGCACGACTTCCAGTCTCACCGGTCTGTCCTGCATGGCCCGACATTTGGAGGATGCGTTTCACTGCGCTGTTGTGGCAAGCACGAATCAACTGTCTAACCGCGCTGCCTTGCAGGAGGATTTAGACTCCTTCGGGTATCTAGGGGCAGACGTGGTGTTAACGGAGCTGAAGGCAGCAGCTGTAGATGTGGTAACGCTGTGGGGAATGGCAAATGGATTAGAAGTGGCATACATGGACAACCAACCGTTGCCTTCGGATACAGAATTCGATCTTGAAGAAGAAATCTTTCGAGTAGCAAGTGAAGCAATAGAAGAGCATCTAAGAATTCAATCCAGCACTCGTTGCTTTGACTGGGAGGATTAAGCCGATGGAAATCAGTAAGCTGGCACAGGTACTTAATGAACAGTATCAGCAGGGAAAGTGCGACTACTATATGCCTCCGTTGGTCAGACGTGTCATGGGGGACAGTAAGAATCGGATAACTGATAGGGACTGCGTGTTCTTTTGTGTTCGACGTGGAGACCGCCAAGCACAGATGCTTAATGCATTTTGCGACCCTTCTTTTCACGAGTTTCCCACTGAACGCTTCCGCGATCTGATCTTCGTTCCCCTGGTAGAACACCAGAAAAAACTGCCACAAGTGGAGGCGCTTTTCGCTACCATCCGGCCTGAGAATACCTTTGGCCACATTATGAGCAAGATGGGCTTACGCCAGCTGAGGGTAGGGGAATCAGAGAAGGCATCCCACGTGACTTATTTTTTCAGCGGAAGACGCTTCGAGCCTTATGAAGGCGAAGACAGGATAATCGTGCCCAGTCCGGAACCTGAGGATTTCATCAAATACCCTGGCACCAGCACCGGTGAGGTGGCCCGGCTTACAGCGGAAGCCCTAGCATGCGGGGAGTACTCCTTTATCTTTGCAAACCTAGCTGCCGGTGACATAATTGGTCATATCGATAACTGGAAGATAAACGTAGAATGCGCAATTGCAGTGGATAATGCCTTTGCTACCATACGTGACGTCGCTTTGCAGAATGGGTATGTTGTGGCGGTTACAGCTGATCACGGGTTGCTTGAGCGTGCTTTCCACGACGACGGAAGCCCGAACCTGGGGCACACTGTGTCTCCGGTACCCTTTGGCATCATTGGCGCTAAAGTAGTGCCTATCGAGACTTGGGTCAATCGGTGCCGGCGATCTAATCCAACGCTGGCGGATGTAGCGCCAACCTTACTTAACGTAATGGGTATTAATATACCTGAAGACATGACCGGGATTCCTCTGGTTGTTCCGAAATCAAATGAGAACCCTAAAAAGTGCATTCTTGTTCTAATGGATGGATGGGGTATAGGGCCTAATGATCCAACGACTAATCCGATAGCTGCTGCAGATGTGCATGCATTCACCGGTATGAAGCGCGAGGGCTTCTACACTGAGCTGGCCGCTTCAGGGCAGTCAGTGGGCCTTCCGGAAGGTAGGTCCGGCAACTCTGAAACAGGGCATCTCACAGTCGGTGCCGGGAGGGTAATACCTCAGGATGAGTTGCGTATTGCGGCTGCAATCCAAAACGGGGCCATAACTGACAATAACGTGCTGATTCGCGCCTGTCAGAAAGTCACAGGACGTGACGGAGCTGCTCACGTCGTGATGGTGCTCTCTGACAAGAGCTCACATGGAAACATGAGCGAGGGTATTGCGGTGGCGCGGGCAGCTTCGGAAAACGGTGTGCGCCGAATTTACCTTCACCTCATCATGGACGGCAGGAGCTCC
>JAAZLW010000319.1 GCA_012799135.1 Bacillota bacterium
AAGCATCGGCCACCCGCACTACCCGTTCTTTGAGGGCATTGGATGTGAGGCAAAGCTGGAAACCGGCAGCCTTGGCTCTTTCTACCCACGCTACGGCACTTCGATCAAGCTCATCGTCTGCCCAGGCTAGCAGTGTATTATCAATGTCTAGGATAATGCCTCTGTAACCCTTCTCTTTGAGCTTGTCCAAATCCACATCCAGTAAAGATGCAAGACATTCATCGGGGCAAAGGTATTTGATCATCGATGTGTAGTTCCTCCCGCACATGCTTGACTGAAGCCCAGAGTGGTGAGCCCCATCTACCGGCCGGGAGTCACCAATCCACTTAACTATGTATCTGTTCAGACAACATCTCTTGCTGCAGCTTGGTAATAGCTCGCTTCTCAATCCGGGAAACATACGAACGGGAAATACCTAGTTTGCGGGAGATCTCCCGCTGGGTTTTACGAACCCCATCACCCAGGCCATAGCGGAGCTCCAATACCTTCTTCTCCCGGGCCCCCAGATTCATCAACATCTCTCGCAATCTTTCCTGTTCCACAGAGAGCTCGACACGCTCCAAGACCTCATCTGGATCAGTCCCGAGGATATCAATTAGGGTGATTTCGTTACCTTCTTTATCTGCACCAATGGCATCATAGAGCATCACATCATTGCGGCTCTTCTTGGTTGACCGCAAGTGCATAAGGATCTCATTCTCAATACAGCGAGCCGCATAGGTTGCCAAGCGAGTTTTTTGAGCTATATCAAAAGTATTGATGGCTTTGATTAATCCAATGGTGCCGATGGAAATCAGGTCATCCGTTTCCTCCCCTGTGTTTTCAAATTTCTTGACAATATGTGCCACTAACCGCAGATTCCGTTCGACCAGGATGTTGCGGGCTTCGCTATCCCCAGTCTGGAGCCTGTCCAGAAGCTCTGCCTCTTCTTTTTCGGACAGAGGTAACGGAAAGGCATTATTATTGGTCACATAGGAAATGAGAAAAACAAATCCTTGCAGCAAAAACCCGACTATTGCCGTCAACAGCGGAATCAACGTGAGGCCACCCCCATTTACTTGGAGTCTTTCTTATCTTATGTGGCCTCTTGGGATTCGTGCCTGTCCATGCTCAAATCCGTATTCTAGCCTGTTTCTGTAGCTCACCTGCGCAGCAAGGAAAACACCGGTGCTTCCACCGGCAATTCGATAAAAACCTCTTGGTTAGGATGAGCCTCCCCCAGGAAGTTACCCGTCTCTTCCCACATCCTCTCAATCACAAAGGATACGGGAGAGCCTTGGGGTGTAACCAGCTCCAATCTTTCTCCCTCTCTGATCCGGTTCCGTACGTCAATCCGACTCCCCTTCCCGGTGACCTCCCGCACCATACCGACAAAATCATAGGTGCGAATATACCCACCAGATGGGTAAGATTGACCTTCGGGACCCGGGGGGCCAAAGTAAAAGCCGGTGGTATATGGGCGGTGGCTGGCCTTATCGAGTTCCTCCAGCCATTCCGGCCTAACTTGATAGCCATCCGGATCAGCGTGATAGGCATCCAGAGCCTGTCGGTAAGATTTGACCACCGTAGCCACGTAATGAACACTTTTCATGCGGCCTTCAATCTTCAGGCTATTGACGCCCGCTGCCGCCAGTTCCGGCAGATGAGCTAGCATGTTGAGATCCTTGGAATTGAGAATATAACTACCATGTTCATCCTCCAGGATAGGATAATACTGTCCCGGTCTCTTCTCTTCCATTAGTGCATACCGCCATCGACAGGCCTGTGCACAGTCTCCTTGATTGGCACCCCGCCCTACCATGAAATTCGAAAGCAGACACCGACCCGAATAGGATACACACATAGCGCCATGCACAAAAGCCTCCAGCTCGACCGTGACTTGTCGGCGAATGGCCGCAATTTCCTCAAGAGACAGCTCTCTAGCCAAAATCACCCGACTAATCCCCATCTCTTGCCAGAATCGGATTGCCTGCCAATTCGTCAAACTCGTCTGGGTCGATATGTGTAAAGCTAATTTGGGGGCAACCTTCTTGCTGATCACATAGACTGCCGGATCTGAAAATATCACTGCATCAACAGCCGTCTCCTCCAAGGCGATTAGATATTCCGCCAGCCCTGGCAGTGCTTCGTTATGCAAGAGACTGTTTACCGCTACATAGACTCTTACACCGACCCGGTGGGCATAGTCCACCAGATCAGCCATTTCTGAGAGGCTAAAGTTACCGGCACCGGCCCGAAGGCTGAATGCCTCCCCGCCGGCATAGATTGCATCAGCTCCGTAGGCTATGGCGACCTCCGCTTTCTCTCGATTGCCTGCTGGAGCCAAGAGCTCCATTTTGGGTGTCAATATCGTCCCCTCCTGACACGCAAGACCACTACATTCCATACCGCCTGCGGGCTGCCGTATGCTGCTGAAAAGTTCGGCTGAAGGCATGCGTCCCATCGCCCTTGGCCACAAAGTATAGGTAATCCACATTAGCTGGCTCCAATGCAGCCTTGATGGAGTTCAGTCCCGGGGAAGCGATCGGTCCCGGTGGCAACCCCTGGTACTTGTAGGTATTGTAAGGCGAATCTAAAGCCAGATCCGAATAGTACAGCTTCTTTTGGGGACGCTCCATGACAAATTGAACGGTAGGATCGGACTGTAAGGGCATGCCAATCCGCAACCTGTTCCAAAACACAGCAGAGACCAAAGGCGCTTCCCGGGGAACCATGACTTCCTTCTCAATAATCGATGCCAAGGTAATTATCTCATGCCACGAGAAACCCGAAGGTAGCTCAGCTTGTTCCATCTTAGGACCAACCACCTGGGTAAACCGATGGACCATCCGTTTGATGATCTCCTCTTCGGGCTGATTGCGAACGAAGAAATACGTATCAGGAAATAAATACCCTTCCAGACTATGGGTGGGCTTGTCGATGGGACTGTTGTCCCCATAGATCAATCGATCATCTTGCACTAAAGCTACGAAGCGCTCCTTGTCCACCAGATCAGCCGCTGCCAAACGGCTGGCAATAGCCTCTACAGCAAGACCCTCAGGGATAGTGACCCGCACCGTCACAACCCGACCTGTCTCTAGATGCTGCATGACCTGCAGTAGATCCATACCCGGACTCAGCCGATAATCACCCGCCTGCAACCTCTGCTCCAGACCCAAGAGCCGGGACGCTACCGCAAAAGCTGTCTTACTACGAATCACCCCTGCCTCTGCCAACAGATCCCCAATATCCCGGCTACTACTGCCCGGTGACACATGGATGATAGAGGCGGCAGCCAGTTTCGCATTCTTAGGAGGCAAGATCGCCCGAGACGCTACTATGACCGCGGCCAGACCCAAGACCAGGCCAATACATAGAAGTTTGCCTAGGGTACGCAAGCTGAGAGTCCAGATAGTTCCAAGGCCAGGCAGCTCCCAACGAGTCGTGGTCATCTGTGCAAGCCTAGATTGTCCTTCTGTCCTTTTCATGATCCCTCACTCCAGATAAGCAAAAGGTTCCTCCTATCTCCCATATTATAAAGGGCAAGCTGCGATTTGGCAAAGGATACTCAACACCCCGCAACACCCGGCGGCCGATCTACTCCTCTTCATCGAGATTATCCAGTACTTTTTTGACCTTTTCAAATTCCTCCTCATCATCGATACTCACCAGCACGTCCTCCCCGTCAGAGTCTTTATCTAGTCTCAGCACCACAACTCCCTCTTCCGGGGCCTCATGGGGAAGCAAAATCGCATACTGCAGCCCATCGATCTCCACTACTTCCAGAACAATGAAATCATGCTCGTTATCGTTTTCGTCTATCAAAGTGATAATCTGCTCATCCATAGCTCTAGCGGTAGTCTTTACCTCAACCACCGCTCTGCCCCCTCTCTATGTAGCTCCTATGGCTGCTTCGTGTCGCTATGCCTTTGCTCCCGGTGCGCTTGGCTATCGAGGAAGCTCTGCAGAATAATGGCAGCCGCTATCCGATCGATTACCTGCCGACGGCGTTTGCGACTCACATCAGCTGCCAAGAGCACTCGCTCCGCGGATACTGTGGAAAACCATTCATCCCAATAGATCACCGGTAAATCGAGAGCTCCTCCTATCTTGTCCCCTTCTTGTTGAATTCTTTCCGCCTCCGGCCCCAAATCTCCGGTAGTGCGTCGAGGTAGACCGATAAGCAACTGCTTTACCTCATATTCTGAAACAACCTGCTGCAGTTCCCGGATATCATCGGCCCAGGTGTGACGCTGAATCACCTTGATCCCTTGAGCTGTCAATCCCAATAGATCACTTACCGCCACACCGATAGTCTTTGTTCCCAGATCAAGACCCATAATCCGCATCTCAGATCACCTTAATGGCAAATTCAGGGCAGTGAGCTCCACAATACCCGCAAAAGACACAGCGAGAGGGATCTGCCAGTGCTTTGCCGTTTTTAAGAATCATGGCTTTTGATGGACATTTTGCCACACACCTGCCACAACCTATACACCAATCATCAACATGTAAGCGTCGGGGGATGGCAGTCGCAGCCTTTTTAAGAGAATCGGGCACCGCCTGTCCACTGACCAAACGCACATTCATCTCGACTTCCGCTCTGCTTTTCATCCCAATGGCAATAGAGGCCAGACTATCCATATCCAGAAGATACGCCAGGGCAGCTTCGACTTGATCCATAAGGTGGCCACCCCCGAAGGGTTTCATGGCATATATGCCCTTACCGCAGGTAGCGGCAAACTCGATGGCAGCTGCCATCTCATCTCTGCTTCCATCGACGATGCCAATGCCGGTGTAGTTGATCAAGGGACTGATCACATCCAATTCCGGCACCAAAGCCGCGGCCCTTACACCCCGAACGGTATGAGTCGAGATCCCCACAGCCCTAACCAATCCCCGTTCTTTGGCCCTAAGCAGATATTCAACTGCTGGCCAGTGCCCCCGAATAGTCAGCATGGACTCTTGCTCGTGTAACATGAAAATATCGATATAATCCCGGTCCAGCTCTCTTAGCGCTTCTTCCAGAGCCACCTGCATGCCGGGGGCATCGTAAGCATAACTCTTGGTAGCAACTACCACATCGTCTCGCCCCGAGTACAGCTTCAGGGCCCGCGCTATCGGCGGGTAAACCCGGTAGAATTGGCTGGTATCAATAAAGTTGACACCCAACTCCAAAGCGGCACTGATTACCTCGGCCCCTGCCTCTATGGACATATCCCGCTGTAATGGGCTAATAGTAAGGGCGCCGAGGCATAACCTGGAAACCCGGATACCCGTGGCGCCCAATAACCTGTATTCCAATTTGCTGCTCCTCCCAACCGCCGGTCAAGGCTGGTTGCTAACCACCGCGGCCTCAGGCACTTTCACTTCCACCTTAATCCAGTGGGGAAACCTCGGCAAACGCTCTACGTGCTCAGGGGTGATCACTACCGAGTCTGCATCTAGGGCCCTGGCCAGTTGCTCCACCTCTTGCCGCCGAAGCCCCACCAGGAGTCTAGCCAGTTCTGCTGCTAGAAGCCGCCTGTGTACCGGAGCCTTTACGTCAGCATCCAGCGTGATCCAGCCCTCCTGGAGAGTAGCTGTCAGTTGCTGGATTTCGAATCTAGGCTGATAGATAACCAGCTCATCAGGCAACTGCTTTTCCAGCTCTTGCTCCAGCACCTCACCAACATCCTGTCTGCGAAAGGATTGTCCCTGAGCATGAAAACGGGCCACCACCTTGACTGTCTGTGCTTCATCACCGACGTTTACCTCGGGCTCTACACTGTCTTCTGCCACGATAATCGATTCCGGTATCAAGACACTGCTTTCTTGATCAGCTTTTGCTTGGAGGATTTCCCGAGCCTTAAGGCTTGCCTGCCTGGCACATACCCCCAAGGCCCGCTTAATATCCTCCTCGGTGACTTTAGTCTGATTGATACTCATACCGCCCCGGACCGGTTCCGGATTCCGTACGACCAGCTTCTCCCCCAGGGTACTGTCGACAAACACGCGAATTCTCCCGGCTGCTACATTTCCTTTTTCACCGGCCTTAGAAGCGGTGATACCCACTTCCTTCTGCCCAGCCCGTACTCCAGCGGCCACATCGAGAAAATACTCAGTGCTACGACCAGGGACAACTACGGGCTCATCAGTCTGAAAAACCACTCCTTCACCGGTCTTCAGCAATGTCCCTTTGGGCACATTTATCGGCTCGTCACCTTCATTGATCAGCACAGCAGCACCTTTGG
>JAAZLW010000320.1 GCA_012799135.1 Bacillota bacterium
GCTCGCCGGGCAGCGATAGCCGCCGCTAGTCCTGCCGGACCGCCCCCGATGATGGCTACATCTGTGTGATGGGTCTTAGTCATGGACCTTACCCCCTTTCAGGAATTCTTTTGCTCCAGCTACTAACAATCGACTCCCGTTACCCCGTTTGGTGATCTCCAGGGGACTTACGCCAAGTTCTCGGGCGAGGATCTTAACAACATGGGGTGTGCAAAAACCACCTTGGCAGCGGCCCATGCCCGCTCTGGTGCGGAACTTGACTCCATCCACGGTTCTCGCTCCTCGGTGGATGGCATCGACTATCTCGCCTTCGGTGATGGTTTCACAGCGGCACACTACGTGGGCATAGAGAGGATTCTCCCGGATCACCTGCTCCTTCTGGGCATCAGACAATTCCTTAAAGCGGATCACTTTGGGCCTGCGTGGGTTGAACTCCGGTTTCTCACTCTGGGGAAGCCCTGCCTCTGCCAGCATCTGGCAGACATGTTCGGCAATAGCCGGTGCGGCGGTGAGCCCCGGCGATTCTATCCCGAGTAGATGAACAGCCTTGCCACCATGGGATGTCTCGAAGATGAAATCTCCCGTGGGGGATCCGGCTCGAATGCCTGCAAAAGAAGCAATAATGTCCCTTCGGTTCAGGCGAGGGACTAGCTTTTGTGTAAAAGAGAAGATCTCATCAAAACCCTGTGCGGTTGTAGCCAAATCATTTTTATGAGGCAGTTCCAAGGCAGTAGGGCCGATCATTAGATTGCCCTCAGCCGTAGGGATTACCAAAATGCCCTTAGATGTCGGTGTAGGAACCGGGAAAATGGTATGGGTGACCAGATCGCTGACTCGCTGGTCAAAAAGGTACTCCTCGCCTTTGCGGGGGATGATCGGTGTTACATCCAGGCCGCAGATTCGGGCCAGATCATCGGCAAAAAGGCCCGCCGAGTTGACTAGATAAGTGGCAGTCCAAGTGTCTCCATCATCGGTAGTGATAATGAACCGATCCTCATCATGAGAAATGTCAGTAACGGCAAGACCGGTATGTACCTCAGCTCCATTGGCTATGGCGTTCTCTGCTTGGGCTATAGCTAGTTCAAAGGGAGCGATAACTGCGCCTGAAGGTGCCCGTAGGGCAAGGGAGATCTCTGGTGCCAAGTTGGGTTCCAGGTGATGAGCGGCCTCTCCATCTAGCATCTCCATGCCGGTAACACCGTTTTCCAATCCTTGCTGATAATAGTGTCTTAGAATATTTTCTTCTTCTTGAGTGCGAGCCACCATCATCAGGCCATTCCGCCAAAAAGGTACATCCAGCTCATCACAAAGCCGGTCAAACATGCGATTACCGGCTATGCTCAGCTTTGTCTTCCATAAGCCCGGTTCTGAATGGAAGCCGGCATGGACAATGCCACTATTGGCCTTCGTGGTGCCCCAGCCGATTTCGACGGCCTTTTCCAGAAGCATAGTTCTTAGTTGCAGGCGGGATAAAGCGCGCAAAATGGCAGTGCCAACTACGCCTCCACCAATGATGATTACATCGTAATGGGTTTTTGTGCCCACCCATGTCACCTCTCTTTGTCTTGATCGCCTTCACTGGAGACAGTAAAAAGAAGATCCCAAGATCCAGGGTAACCAAAAGAACCCCTAGATTCTCAGAATCTTCTCCTTGTCTCCTGTCCTGAAATTCCAGGCATATGATGCCTCTACTAGCTCAATTTTTCTCTCTAGCCCTATTTTACCTGTTGGAGGCCGGATTGGCAAGGGGGGTTGGTGGTTGTCGATCATTCGCTTTCGCAATTCCCAAGAGCCCTTCCCTTCATGGCGCAGCTATAAGAAGAGACTTGGTGAGCTTGTATGGCGAGAGAGTGTATCAGGGTCATGCTCTCCTGATTAGTCGCATATCTTTGGAAGAAGAGCGGCGGAAAGGTTGATCGGTTTGTATGTTGTGGTCATTCGGCGGCGCATGTTGATGACCGTGATTCTGTGTCTGGTATGGTTGGCGATTTTCGGCATAGTCCTGGCTAACCTCCTACCTGAATATAAACTAGTGGTAATCGACCCGGGTCATGGCGGTATAGATGGTGGCACCAGTGGTGGGGGGATTGTAGAAAAAGACATCAATCTGAAAATGGCCCATATTCTACGGCAAGTCTTAGAAAAACATCAGTATCAGGTGATCATGACCAGAACCGATGATAGTGACGTATCACATTTTGTGCCGAATGGAGCCAGTCGGTATCGACGGGATCTTAAGGGTAGGGTGAAGCTGGCTGGGCGAGTACGGGCCTGTGGAGTGATCAGTCTTCATGTTAACTGGCATCGAGACACTTGGCGGCGCGGTGCCATTGTATACTATCAAAAAAGTGAAACACAAGGGCGAGTCCTGGCAGAATCTATCCAAGAAGAGCTTAACTCGGTGCAGGCAGTACAGCGGGAAGCCCGAGCTGCTGATTTCTATGTTCTGCGCAATATCGTTATTCCCGCGGTCTTGGTGGAGATTGGGTTTATCTCCAACCCTGAGGATCGGCGGTTGATGCAAGATGATGCTTATCTGACGAGGCAGGCAGAGGCGATCAGGGTAGGCTTGGACACCTACTTAAGGCTTAGTGATCACCCGGGAGAGCCTGGCCCTACCCCGCGCTAAGGAGCTTTAGTTGCCTAGGGGTATGGGAAAAGCCCGGCTTGATCACCGGGCCCCACTTGTCTAGCTACTTATCTGCATTTAAGAGACTGGGACAACGCCTGTGCAGGGGCGTTGCCTTTGAGGCTACCGGGGGCATCCCTCCTTTTAGTCCCCTGGGGCAAGATAGGTATGGGAGCCAGGTACACAGGTTAGTGATACTGTGCCTATCCGGGGACTGGTTTCTTTCGTCAATTTCAATCATACAGAGTAAATGTGGCAAAACTGTGACAGGGTGTTGACGAAAGAGAGAATTTCTCTATCCACATGGGCTCTAGCGTGATCATCAACCAAGACTGTGATCTTACCAGGAGGAGTTTGCGGGTCATATAGGTAATACCTTGAAGGAAACCAGCACGAAAGACGGAGTTCTTATCCGCTACAAGTGAGCGAAGCTTATACAATCGATAGTACCGGACCGCGTGTCTGGCGACAGAGAAGGGGGGTACTGATTGGCTTTGGCAAGCAACGGCAGGCTAGATCATCTCGATACCCAGATACTTATGCATCTTCAGCGAGATGGACGTAGCTCGTATACTGCCCTAGCGGCATTATGTGGTGTTTCCGAAGGCACTGTTCGCAAACGCATGCAGCGGTTGGAGAGCCGAGGCATAGTCAGCATTGTGGGAATCACTGATCCGGTGAGAACCGGAATGGATACTGTCGCTATAACTTGGCTGCGGGTGGAGCGGGGCAGACTCACGGAAGTTGTTTCCCAGATAACAGCACTCGAGCACACCCATTATGTGGCTTACACAACAGGCGCATCAGATATTCTCACCATTGCCACCCTGTCCTCACAAGAGGAGCTAGTCAGTTTTCTCGCTAGAGATTTGGGCGCTATCCAAGGCCTCACTGAGACAGAAACCTCCATGGTACTCAAGACCTGCAAACAAGCCTATGACTGGTCACCCTGGCCACACCAAATCACATCGCCGCCCCCTAAGCAAGAGGCTATTGAGGGGCTGGACGAAATCGATTTCAAACTCATCCGGTACCTACAGCAGGATGGCCGGATTACTTTTGTGACTATGGCCGAAGAGCTGGGTATTACGGAAAGTACAGTCCGGCGAAGGGTAACATCCCTCCTAGATAGCGGAATCCTTAAGGTGGCAGCCGTTCTAAATCCTGCCAAGATAGGGTTCACCACAGCGGCTATGATTGGGATTAAAGTAGAAAGGCAGCGCATGGAAGACATAGTACGTACATTGGCCAGCATGACGGATGTCCGTTATCTGGCCTTATCTACGGGCAAATACGATCTAATCATTGAAGTGGTCCAGGCTTCCAATGAGAGATTACTGGATTTTTTGGTGGATACACTAGAAGACATACCGGGTATCCTGCGAACAGATACTCATTTGCTCTTGAAGCTATCCAAAGAGACCTACAATTGGGGGGTAGGCGAGAGGATCTACGGTTAAGGCACTGGAGGGGTAACTTTGCACAAATCACAGCTGGCACATGAGATAAGAAAGGCTATGCCCAGGCTTCGCCTGCGTACAGATGAGCCCATGCAGAACCATACTTCCTTCCGGGTGGGTGGGCCTGCGGACCTGATGCTGTTGCCTAGATCGGTAGAGGAGCTGTGCCAGGCTTTGCAATTTCTGGGTAATCAGCATCTACCTGTGTATATCATGGGCAATGGCTCGAATCTACTTGTGCGAGATGGCGGCTTCAGGGGCGCTGTGATCAAGCTTGGAGATAATTTCAATGATGTATTAGTGAAGGACACTCAGATATGGGCTCAAGCTGGAATCTCCCTGGCAAAACTCGCCCATGTGGCTTGGCAGGTGAGCCTGGCGGGCTTGGAATTTGCCTCCGGTATCCCAGGGACCTTAGGTGGTGCGGTGGCCATGAACGCTGGAGCCTATGGCCGGGAAATGGCCGATGTGATCCAGCAGGTTGTCTGCTGTGATCGGGAGGGTCATTTGCACTATTTCTCTAAAGGGGACCTGGCACTGGGTTATAGAACCAGCCGGGTGCGAAGCGATGGACATATTGTCCTGGAGGTGGAGTTGCAGCTGGAGCCGGGGGATCAGCAGGTGATCAAAAGCGAAATGGAGGCGCTAAACCAACTTAGGCGAGAGAAGCAACCACTGAATTTTGCCAGTGCCGGTAGCACTTTCAAGCGGCCCCCTGGCTACTATGCTGGTCAGCTGATCGATGAAGCTGGGTTGCGAGGGTTGGCTGTGGGGCAGGCCCAGGTATCGGAGAAGCATTGTGGGTTTATTATTAATCGAGGTTCTGCTACCGCTTCAGAAATCCTGGAGCTGATTAACCTGGTGCAGCACCGCGTTTGGGACAAATTCCGAGTGAAACTGGAATTGGAGGTTCAGGTAATTGGGGAAGATTAGGCGCCAGGGTATCGATCGATGCGGGAGCGCCTTCTGGGCCCCTTTTATTTTTGACTGAAAAAGGGACAGCCCATTTGATTCTGGTGCCGCAGCCTACAGGTGGGGCGGAACCGGCAAACAGCGCAGGGTACCCGGTTTCGGCTCCGGGACTGTTTGCGGTTGGTGGCAGCAGCCAATTCGGTGGCATATTCTGTGCAGCCTTCGCACCAGTGGGCTAGCTCCAATCCCATCTCATACCCATGGAGTGCACAAAAGTAAGTATAGCTGTGATCCGCTGTCTTTTCAGGTTCGGCATACCGGCAGATTTCCATTCTTATCCCCCTTGGCTCTTACTGTCTATTACCATTGTATGGAGGTTGGCTTCTTTGGATACTCGGTGAAAATTGCCATTATCGTAGATCATTTTCTCCTTATAGGGCAGGAATGCCATAGTAACTGGGCGAAACTATCAATCAAACAGACTAGATCCCAACAAAACACAGATATAGTGGTGTTGCTACCGAAAGGGGCTGTAAAGTGGTATCGGAATTCCAGCTTAAACGAGATATTATTGAGGTCGGGCGTCGGATATACAATGGAGGGTTTGTTGCGGCCAATGACGGTAATATCAGTATTCGGGTTAGTGATGACCTAGTACTGGCTACTCCCACGGGAGTTAGTAAAGGCTTCATGACCCCAGACATGATTGTCACCGTTGACATGGATGGCAAGGTGATCAGCGGAACTTGGCGGCCATCATCTGAGCTCAAAATGCACTTAGCTGTCTATCGAGCCAGAGACGATGTTAGGTCGGTAGTACATGCCCACCCTCCCTATGCTACAGCCTTCGCTGTGGCCGGTTTTGCCTTGGAGAAAGCCATTATGCCGGAAGTTGTGATTAATCTCGGATGGGTACCCCTTACCCAATATGGTACTCCCTCTACAGAGGAGATCCCTGAGGCTATCTTGCCCTATTTACCCTGTCATGATGCTTTTCTTCTGCAAAATCATGGGGCCCTAACCGTCGGGACCGATGTCTATAATGCCCTCTTCAAAATGGAGACTCTGGAGATGGGGGCCAAGATCAGTCTCTTGGCTAGGCTCATGGGTGGGGAGCGGGAGATCAGCCCTGAGAATGTGGAAAGGCTCTTGGAAGTGAGAAGGAATCTCGGTGTCACGGGTAGTCACCCGGCTCTCTGTGATCTCCCTGAAGCAAATCAGGCAGGTTCACAGCCGAGGGGAGCCAATATTGGCAATACCGATGAGGCCGAACTCAAACGGATAATCACCGAGGTAGTCAAGCAAGTACTGGCAGAACAGCGAGGCTAGACATGGTAACCTGGATACAGCACTAGACAGCAGGGGTGGAGGAGAGGTGGAATATGCGGGGCGACGCTTTAGGACTGATTGAAGTGGTGGGTTTGGCTGCTGCCTACGAGGTGGCGGATGTAGCCGTAAAAACCGCTACAGTAGAGCTTTTGGATCTGGAACGTTCCGGACGAGGGATGATGACGGTGAAGATCGCCGGTGAGGTAGGGGCGGTGACAGCCGCGGTAGAAGCTGCTGTTGCTGCCGGAAACCGCATATCTGAAGTCTATGCCAGCAAGATCATCGCCCGGCCGGATCAAGAAGTAGTGAAATGCTTCATACAGAAAGATGGGTAAAGTACAGCCAAAGACAGAAGGGAGTAACAAGCATGGGAGAGGCATTGGGTTTGATCGAAACTAAGGGTCTAGTAGGAGCAATTGAAGCGGCTGATGCCATGGTCAAGGCAGCTAATGTGCAGCTGGTAGGGTATGAGAAGATCGGATCAGGATTTGTCACGGTCATGGTCAGGGGCGATGTAGGTGCCATTCGGGCAGCAGTCGATGCCGGGGCCGCCGCCGCGGGCAAGCTGGCCGAAGTCATCGCTGCCCATGTGATCCCCCGTCCCCATGGTGATCTGGAAAGGACTATCCTCCCCCACGCCGACTAAGTGGCGTCTAGGTATAGCATATCTTGCGGAAGGGGGGAGCTTTGTGTCCTGACAAGGCCTGGCTTGGTTTTCACCAAGGCTATGGCTGGGACAAGGACGCGTAATCTATGCAGGTTGATGAACAACGTATTGCGACAATTGTAGAAGAGGTGTTGCGGCAACTAAAAGGTGACGCCGGTAAAGGGGCAGCAGAAAGCGGTCAAGATGGAATCTTTACCAGTGTTGATGCCGCGGCCCAGGCGGGTTGGACAGCACAGAAAGAGCTTGCCACCATGTCTCTTGAAGCGAGGCAGAGGATTATCGATGCCATTCGGGAGGCGGGGGTGGCTAATGCTGAGGATTTTGCCCGCAAGACAGTAGATGAGACGGGTCTAGGGCGCTATGAGCATAAGATCCAGAAGAACATCAATGCTGCCCGCCTATCTCCGGGGACTGAGGACCTGGCTCCCAAGATACAGGGTGGAGACCATGGCATCACAATCACGCAAAGGGTACCTTACGGCCTGATTGTCTCGATAACCCCGACTACGCATCCTACCCCCTTTGTGATCAATCATGCCATCATTATGTTGGCAGGGGGTAATACAGTCTTCTTTTGCCCACATCCTCGGGCCCAGCACTGTTCCCGGGAAGCGATCCAGATCCTGAACCGGGCGATCGTAGCTGCGGGTGGTCCTAGGAATTGTCTGGTGGCAGTCAATGAAGCGACTTTGGATGTAGTTAACGCTGCTTGTCGCCATCCTTTGGTGGCTATGGTCACTGCGGCCGGTGGCCCTGGTGTGGTGAAGGCAGCCCTCACCTGTGGCAAGAAGGCGGTGGCTGCAGGCGCGGCTAATCCACCGGTCCTAGTGGATGAAACAGCAGATATTGCCAAAGCCGCTCAGGACATTCTACGAGGTTCCTGGTTTGACAACAATGTCCTTTGCATATCCGAGAAAACCGTCTTCGCGGTGCGGCCTATAGTGGCCGAGCTGGTTGCGGAAATGCAAAAGCATGGAGCATATCTACTCAAGGGTGCCGAAGCGGAGAAAGTGACTCAACTGGTGACTAAGGATGGGCGTGTGGTGGGTGATTGGGTAGGTAAGGATGGTGTGGCGATCTTGCGGGCGGCAGGCATCAGCCCACCTCCGGGTACTGAGGGTGCCATTATGCAGGTGGGCTATGATCATCCCTTGGTCAAGATCGAGCAGATGCTGCCGGTATTGCCCATTGTTACTGTGGAGAGCTTCTCGGAAGGATTGGAGTTGGCCTTCGCCACAGAGCAGGGTTTCGGACATACTGCCATCATTCATTCCCGTGATGTAGACCGGATTGCCGTTTATGCCCGCAAACTTAGCACCACGATAGTGGTGGCTAATGCCCCCTCCTTTGCTTCACTGGGCATCGAAGGCAATAGCAATTTTGCCCATACGATCGCTAGTCCTACCGGTGAGGGGATTTGCGGTCCCCAGACCTATACCCGGCAGCACAATGTGACCATTGCGGGAGGACTAGGGCTAGCTTAGGGGTGTTAGGCAGTTGGCTCAGAGAAAGTCGGGTGAACTAAATGAGTCGGGAGGCCATACTGGTAGCCGTCAGGGCAGCCGGGGTGGTGGGAGCGGGTGGTGCTGGTTTTCCCACCCACGTGAAACTAGCTACCAGTGCTGAGGTTATTATTGCTAATGGAGCTGAGTGTGAGCCACTGCTGCAAGTGGACCGAGAGCTTATGTCCC
>JAAZLW010000321.1 GCA_012799135.1 Bacillota bacterium
AAACCCCTCGTTGCCAGGGATATTACAGTCTGCCTGTACCCACCAGCCACCGACGATCACCCAGCGCCCTTCAGCTACCCTTGCCTTGATCTCACCAAACAACTCTGGATCGCATTTCTCCACGTACTCATACATAGCCGCCTGGCTAGAGGTAAACACGAAGCCGTCTGTCTCTTTCATGCGATCAAGTGCTGAGCGAAAAGTCGCCCGCATAGCACCCAAGCCCTCAGGCCATCTCCAAAGCCAAACCGGGTCAAGATGTGCATTGCCGATCATGTGGATCTGTTGGTCAATTCCTGCTACATACTTACAAGTCATGGACAAACCTCCGTTCTTGTCATCCTTTCGTGTGGCTATGACCTACCTAGCCCAACTTCCTGACTGCCACATCCATCCACCCTCACCAACGTACCGCCGCTTCCAATGTCGCCACTGGCTCATAGAGCAAACGCTGTAACAGCAGGACAATAGCTCCTAAAGCTGAGGTTTTCGGACCAAGCTGACTTGCCACGATTCGGAGATCATTGGCAATGTGGTAATAACACCGGGCAACTACTCTTCGCCTTACGATATCGACCATCTCGGGATAGGTTCTTACAAGTCGCCCACCCAAGACAACCATCTCGGGATCATAGGAGTTGATGGCCGATACAACCGCAGTCACGATATAGTCAAGTGTCTCATCGAAAAGCTTTCTCGCTCCTGGTTCCCCCGAATGGTAGGCATCTACTAGACGTAAAACCACTGTTCCGTCAGATACATCGCAAGCATCAACCACGCCAGATGTGCGCGCTCGCCAGGCTATCGCTGGAATTGAAGCCAAGGTCTCCAAGCAACCGATATTGCCACAATCACAGCGTCGCCCCTTAGGTTCTACCGTAAAATGGCCGATCTGCCCGGCAATGTCATGGGTACCTTCGTATAGATGATGATCGAAAATGACACCTGATCCTATCCCTTCTCCCAGAGAAATAAAGACCAAGCTACTAACATCTTGACCAGCACCAAACCAAGCCTCACCCAAGGCACTCGTACGAGCGTCGTCATTTAGGTAACACGGAGCATGATAGCGCTCCTCGATGATATGCTTAAGGGAAACATTCTGTAAGCCTGGGAAATTCGGTGGTTCAAACACCTTGCCTTTTTCCACATTCACTGGACCAGGGGTTCCAATACCGATGCCGATCAACGGTGCTTTACGTTGCTTGGTCGATGTAAACGTCTCTCCGATCACCTCATACAAAGCACCTAATACGATATCCGAGGTCGAGCCAGGTGCGAAACTCTTTTCACTCGTGGCAATAGGAGTACCTTTCATATCTGCGAGCACTCCGTACACGCCATTACGAGCTATCTCAATGCCAATTACCTGCACACTCTCGTCATTCAGTGTTAAGAGCACGCGACTGCGCCCAACAGGTTGATTGACACTACCCATTTCCCTAACTAAGCCCAATTGAACAAGCTCAGCGACCAGATTCCCCACCGCTGGGTTACTTAGACCGGTTTCATCGGCCAGCTCCGTCCGGGAAATCATCTCTGCCTTTTTTATAGTTCTTATAATAACCGACAGGTTGCGATTCTTTATATCTGCAGCGTTATGGCCTTTCAGCTTTGCCATTTTCATCACTCATCATCTTTATTTTTTAAGTTAAATCAATTATACATACAAATTTTTCCTTGTGCAAGATCCAAAAACTATAGATAAGGCTAGCATGTTGGCAATCTAGAGAGGTTTGGATAAATATACTGCCAAAACCAACTTTTCTAGGAGATGATTCTGAGAAAGCAACCTACCTACCAGGAATGAGCTGTAACTTTATCATCCCGTTACCCGCATTCACATTAGGCGAATTGTTATGTGTAGATAATAAACCTGCGGCAAGAAGCTTAATCAAGCTCGACTATAAGATGGTTCTCAAACTTTCCTGGAATTGAAAGAAACAGATCATCGCCTCCCATTTCCACCTTAACCGAATACCGTCGCCCCTCTGAAAGCGCAACAGCTTGGGGCTTCGCCCCTTCCCATTTCTCCCAACGTATAAGTGGATTAACCAGCACCCTCTGGGGGGTAAGCTGAGTCGGCCCCTTGCCAGACCCCCTAATGATATACATCATCTGCCCCAGATCATAATCCACCGTAAGATCTTCGGAACATGATATTGCCGCTGGGTTTAGCCAGGCATCTACAAGATCACGAAGCTCCTCGTCCCGATTGGGTGCAATTCCATAGAGAAAATGCCACTTATCTCCTGGTTTTGGCTTCCAGTCGATCTCTCTTCCCCAGTCATAGAAAGGGCCACCACTTGTGACAGATGAGTGAGTCCAAGCATCTATCACATCCTCTGGTGTTGCAGGCCTGTCCACTACGAACTCTCTATCTGGAGAACATGGCCAATGCATCCACAGGGGGTAATCATGCCATAAGAACACTAGTGGGTGATGCTTGTCACACCTACCACAGCTTTCGTGATGTGGAAATCTGTCATTGGTTTGAGGGAATGCTGCAAACACATCGGGATAGCCTCTTAAGTGAATCCGGACTATGGTCTCACTCCATTCCGGGTAGGAAGGTATTTCCTCACACAGATACCTCCATGGACGCGTTTTCTGGGCACAATACCTACTTGCGTCCCAAACATAATCCCAGGTATCGCCTTTGAGATTCATGAAAGTAGCAACCCGTTCTTCTAGGTAGTCCACCGGTGATAGCCGCGGCGGATTCAGGAAGATTACCTCAAAGTTCTCCCAAGCAGTAGCACGCCCACCGTATGTCCCCATTCCCGGAAAAGCCTCCAACACTCTCACGGCGTATCCACCAGGGTGGATAGCATGTGTCTCCCTACCCTTGGTTCCATTAAGGAAGCTCTTGCCCAGGGTATTGACCAACTGGTAGTCCCATTGCACCAAGGCATGCAAATCGGAGCACTGCAGCAGTTTTGGGTGAGAGAACTCTAGATCTTTGTCATGAATGGGCTCATAGTTATACCCCGCCGGGGCTGTTCCTCCTGTTTCTAGCCATTCTGTTGTAAAAAGTGGCCCTCCCACATTCCAGCACGGTACATACTGAGCCTGTTCCCACGAGACCCACTCATATCCTGAGTCAAGTCTGACGACTACTGCTTTGCCTGTGAAACCTGAGTGCTCGTAATGTCCGCAGATCACGTTGATCGCGATCGCCTCCCCACCACCAAGATATTTCAAGAAGCCTGCAACCCGGCTAAGCGAATCGGGATATATCATTTCTTATTTAATTTAATTATACTGTAGGTGCCTATCCTAGGCAAGCTAGACCATGAAGAGCTATAGAGCAAGCACCAGCCCTAACCAAGCGGCATGGAGAAAGGTGATGACAGTCAGATAATTCTCTCGGCGGGTAATGTCCTGTATTGAGTTTGGGTTGGTGCCAAAGGCAATCACCGCGGCACCTAGTGCCATCGCCACAGAAACCA
>JAAZLW010000322.1 GCA_012799135.1 Bacillota bacterium
GACTGACCGTATTCCTCTGCAATCTTGATCAAAACAGATACGCAATCATCCATAGCCTGCACACAAGCGTACTCCATCTTTGAGTGGTGATTGTGGCTGCCGGTTCCCAAGTTCGGACAGGGAAGTCCCATGAACGACAGTCTTGCCCCATCCGTTCCACCCCGCACAGGACGACTCAGAGGGGTCCCACCTGCTGCCTTGACCGCTTTGTAAGCAGTCTCAATCAGATGCCAGTGGGGCTTGATCTGTTCCGCCATATTAGCATAGCTGTCAGTGATCTCAGCCTGAACCGTTCCCACTCCGTATTTCTGATTCAGCTTCTCTGCCACTTGGCTGATCATATCCTTCTTCTCTTGAAACTTCATAGAATCATGATCACGGAGAATATAGGTTAAATGGGCCTCTTCTACAGTGCCATCTAGATCTGTCAAGTGGTAGAACCCTTCGTAGCCCTCGGTGTGTTCTGGTCGCTCTTTAGGAGGAAGCAAGCTGTCGAATTCCATGGCAATTAAGGAGGCGTTCTTCATCTTTCCTTTGGCGGTGCCTGGATGAATATTCAGGCCCCTAATAGTGATTTTGGCTGTAGCTGCATTAAAGGTCTCGTATTCCACTTCACCAAAAGCACCACCATCCACCGTGTAGGCGTAATCCGCACCAAACCGCTTTACATCAAAGCGATCCGCGCCTCGGCCGATCTCTTCATCAGGGGTAAATCCGATTTTAATAGTCCCATGCTTGATATCCGGGTGATTGAGTAACATCTCTGCCATGGTAAGTATTTCTGCAATCCCTGCTTTATTGTCAGCGCCTAATAGAGTCGTCCCGTCGGTCACAACGAGATCGCACCCCACATAGGCTTTCAGCGAATCATACTCATTGGAACTTAGGATAACATTTTCGTCCTGATAAAGGAGAATGTTTCCACCGTCATAGTTCTTAACTACACGGGCCTTAACGTCTTTGTAGGGTACATCGCGTACCACATCCATGTGAGCAATAAAACCAATGACAGGACCTGACCAATCTTCGATGTTCGACTCAATGGTGCCGAAAACATAGCCGTTTTCATTCATGTTCGCATCCTTGATCCCAAGGGCCTGCATTTCCTCCACCAGAGCTTGTCCAAACTCCAACTGCCCAGGTGTGCTGGGACACGTATCACTCGTTTCATCTGACGCTGTATCATACTGCACATAGTTCAACAATCGTTCGTATGCCCTCATTACTGTGCCTCCTAAGTTGATTCCGCCAACCCCTTAGTAATCCTTGATCAGTTTCCATTATCTCATATAGCTTATCAATTGCATCTCCTTCTACCCCATGATGAGGGACAAGTGGCTAGATACAATTGTTGGACTATGGCTCTCAGTTTCTGATCCTTCTCGAAATACGGTAAAGCCTGGGGTTCTTTCGTTAACCCTCCCTTCCGACGCACTACCCCGGTTAGCGATCTAGGTACACTGTCTTTTCGGTTTTGGCCGCCTTCCGTACAGCATCAATCACTAGCATATTCCTGTGGGCATCCTCTGGATCAATCGGGAGTGAATGCTGGCCTTTGATTGCTTGACAGAAAACCTCAATTTCCAGCTGATACGCAGAAACAAGGGGCAGTGTCTCAGTGACATAGTCTCTCTCATAACCACGAGTTGGCCCCACTGAAAGCTTGGCCGCCTCCCCTTCTGCTTTCCAAGGCCGTTCCACTAAGATGACACCCTCTGTCCCGACGATTTCCATTAGCTGGCGGAAAGTGACCGAAAAGCTAACATCAAACAGGGCCACGCGGCCACCACTAAAGTTGAGTACCCCGGTCATGGTGGTATCGACATTATTCTCCATTTCGGCAGAAGCCAACACTGAGACAGGTTCTTCCCCGAATAAGAGGCGGGCACTATGGATACAGTAGCAGCCGACATCCATCAGGCTACCACCGGCTAAGGCCTGGCTAAAACGTATGTCAGCCCGATTACTCAAGGGAAAAGTGAATGCTGAGCGAATGAGGCGTGGCTGGCCGATCTGACCCGATGCCATGATCTCTCGAATCCGCCGGTACTGAGGGTGAAACTGATACATGAACGCTTCCATGAAAAGCACACCCTCAGCCCTACAAGCATCGATAGTATGCCTGGCCTCTTTAGCATCGATGGCCATGGGTTTTTCGGATAGAATGTGTTTCTTTGCTTTTGCTGCCCGTATCGTCCACTCTGAATGGAGACTGTTGGGAAGCGGAATATAGACTGCATCAATATCGGGGTCCTCTAGTAAAGCTCCATATGTATCATAGATTTTGACTTCATCTAGGGAATGACCGGAACTCTCGCTCAATGCTTTTACCCATTTCTCGGCTTTCCCCGGGGTCTCGCTGGCAACAGCCGCAAGCCTAGCACCTGGCGTTGCCAAAATCGCTGGTGCCACCGATTGCAAACCAATCCGTGCTGTACTTAGTACTCCCCACGATACCATGTAATCTCTCCTCTGCAAGTGTTATTTAAGGCTATCACCATTCTCTCTGGCAACCGTCTTTCTACGTACACCAATCCTTCTGCTTGCCTTAGCCTACAATGAACCTAGTTGAGCTGCCAGTGTCAGTCATCTCTATCTTAAGCCTGGCATCGATCCGCTCCTCAAGCTCAGGGACATGGGAAATCACACCCACAATCCTTCCACTATCACGCTGTAGATTAATCAAGGTGTCCAGAGCAAGGTCTAAAGATTCAGGATCCAGAGCCCCGAAACCTTCGTCTATGAACATGGTATCCAGATGAATGCCACCGGCATAAGCCTGTACTACATCGGCCAAACCCAAGGCCAGCGAAAGGGACGCCATGAATCCTTCACCTCCGGAAAGCGTGGTCACACTCCGCTCACGGCCTGTATACATGTCAAAGACCTCGAGGCCAAGCCCTCCGGCACTGCGGGCTGTTCTCCGCTCCAGTGTCCGCCTGAGACTATACCGTCCCTTACTCATGACATGCAGCCGGCGGGTTGCAGCCTCCGCCACCTTATCAAGCATGGCTGCCAGAATAAAAGTCTCAAAATTCATCCCTAGTTTGTTTGGCTTCTTGCCGTTAGCTACATCGGCTATTCGCGCTAGTACACCGTATTGCTCTTCCAAGTCAGCCATTTCCTGCAGCAACTCATCCAAGACGTCTATTAGCTTTCTTCTATCCTCTGCTACTTTTTCCAGCTGGGCACGGATTTCCACTGCATCAGTTGAAGCCTGATCCAAACGTTTCGCCTCTAACTCCAAATCTTCAAGATCAGGCTCTTTCACCCCTTTAGCCGCTTCCTTTGCCCGATCCAGCCGTGCGCTGGCGGCATGCAACTGCCCATCGTAATCCTCGATAAGTTCCTTCAAGACATTGAGCTCGGGCTCCCGTCGCTTGGCAGCTTCATAGGCCTTTACATCCCGGAACTTGGCCTTAGTCACCGTAGCCAAAAACTCCCGCAGATGCTTGTCTCTAGTCTTTTCTGCTTCTTCAGCATATCTCGTAGTCTCCTGCTTTTCGGACCCCGCCACCGCCAATGCTTTTTCCCCGGCCGCTACCGCCTTTTCGGCTTCCTCGAGCGCCTTTTGTAGGCTATCTCGCATCTTCTTTTTGTCTGCCAATGCCCGATGTAATGCCTGCAGGGAGCGCAGATTCTCGGGAACACCCGACTCCCTTTCCTCAACCTTTGTCTTAGCTGCGGCAAGCTTAGCATCCGCTTCTGCTCTAGCCTTCTGGGCAGCACCCAATCCTTTCTCCGCACTCGCCAAGTACTTCTCTAGTTTGTGCAGTTCTTGCTTTAGCTCCTCCGCTTTATCCCCGGCATTGGCCGCGGTATTTGCCTGCGCCTTGGCCTGGGTAAGCTCATGTTTGATCTTAGAAATGAGCTGGGGCAAGCTTTCACCCTCACTCATTTCAACATCCAATCCTACAAGACGCCCTTTGACAGCAGCCAGGGCCTCCGCCGCATCTGCAGCAGCCCGGCGCAGGTGGCTACACTCCATTTCCAGGGATTCCACTACTTTCTTAGCAGCTGCAATCTCATCTGAAGACGGAACCCACTCATTCTCATCCGCTCCATCCTTTTCCTCCCCAATAGCCTTATGGGCAGGCCGAGGGTGTTCAATGGATCCGCAAACCGGACAAGGTTTCCCCGGCTCAAGGGACATGGCCAAGGCTAAAGCCTGACTGGACACCCATACGTCCTGCAGCCTGTCTACATCTTCCTTTGCCTTTCTCAGCTGGTTCTCAATAGTTTCAACCGCCTTGGCTGCTTTTCTAGCGGCTTTCTCTTTCTTGTCTTTCTCTGCTTCGAGCTCTTCCCACTGCTGTAACTTTTTCAGGTTCTGCTCAGCATCTTTAGCGGCAGCCTGCCAGTGGGCAAGCTGAGCTGCCACTTTAAGAGCACCATCAAGCTCGCTCTTTGCCTTTTCTAGATTGGTAATAACTGCCTTTTTCTTCTCTTCGGCCTGCCGC
>JAAZLW010000323.1 GCA_012799135.1 Bacillota bacterium
CAAGAGCTAAGGGGGCGAAGCTAGTTGCGGTTTGCGACATAGTGCCTGAGAAGGCGGCAAGGCTTGCCGCTAGATTCGGTCAGCCTGCGGTCTATTCAGATCTAAAGGAGATGCTGCAGCAAGGGGAACTAGATATCCTGAGTGTATGCACTCCCAGTGGCCTTCATGGTGAGCATATTGAAGCAGCCGCTGAAGCTGGTGTTCATATCCTCAGTGAAAAACCTCTGGAGATAACTCTGGAGAAGATGGATTCGGCTATTCGGGCTTGTCAGGAAGCTGAGGTGAAGCTAGGCGGTGTATTTCAGCGCCGCACGTTCCCCACCTCTATCCAGATAAAGCAAGCTTTGGATGCCGGTGAGCTGGGCAAGTTGCTGCTAGGCAGTGCTTATCTGAAGTACTATCGTGACCAAGCGTACTATGATAGTGGCGATTGGCGGGGGACCTGGGAGCTGGATGGTGGCGGGGCTCTTATGAATCAGGGAGTACACGGTATCGATCTCTTGCTGTGGTCTATGGGGGATGTGAAAAGAGTCTTTGCCAGGGCAGGGACACTAGCCCGGGACGTAGAGGTGGAGGATACCGCGGTCATTAGCCTAGAGTTTGAGAATGGTGCCTTTGGGATTATCGAGGGTACAACCACGGTTTACCCTGGCATGGATACCAGGCTGGAAATTCATGGTGAGAAGGGGACAATTGTACTCGAAGAGCAACGCATCAAGGTATGGGAGACGCTGGAAGGCGGCTCCAACATCGGAACCACTAATGATGCCAAGAGTCCGGGAATATCCGGTGATCCTAGTGCTCTAGGACCACTGACCCATGATGTTTTGGTCGAGGATATGATCAGTGCTGTGAAGGAAGACAGGGAGCCTCTCATATCCGGAGCGGAAGCACGTAAAGCTGTAGAACTCATCCTGGCCATCTATGAATCGGCTCGCACCGGTAAAGAGGTAGTGCTAGACTGATTCTTGACTAAGGTGATGATATGACAAGCTTAAGGAGCGAGGTATCGAAGTGATTGTTGAATAACCCCCATCGGTTAAGGTGGGGGTTATTCTCTGAGTGGAAATAGAGATTAAAAGGTTACACTCAGCTCAACCAATAGGCAGAACCAAACTTGAATCACCGGCACCGTATTCTCCACTTGGAACGACCGCAGGAGTAGACGGAGGCCACTCGAGATTTATCCCACATTTTCGAAGTAGTGATTGAAACTCAGCTAAATACTGTGGGGTGTTACGGACTTGCCGAGGTTCCAAGTGCTTATTCGTGCACCAAGAGGCTAGAGTCCCGGCGACTTCTCCGACGTTCCATTCGACTGGATGAAGCCGAAAACAGCCGTTCGTTATATGAGTAACACCTATGTTCTTGGCTGCAGCCAATAGATTCTCGAGTCTCAAGGGAATAAGTGCCCCTAGGGGAATCTGAAATGGACATGCGGGTATGTCAATGTATGTTACCTGACTCGTGCTTGGGTGAAGGTCGATACGGAAATAGCCTATCCCAACAGAATCAGGGAAGCGTTCAGCACCATGTTCGCCTCGAACGTGCTGGGCTAGATGTTGCTCAAGCACAGTAAATTCAGCTCGGATGCGTCGCGACTCTCGCACATATGGGTACTTGGCCAATCCGTCATCTGTTCCCATGACGTCGGGACGTAATCTTAGGCCTGGATAACCTATACCCCCATCCGGTCTAGGTGCTTCTGTCTGAAGCCAATAAAGCATCGATAGACTTAGCTGGCGCGCTCCTTCGATATGCTTAGCTTTTGTCTCATCATCAACGTCTATGATTGGACCGAGCCAGTAATCTGTTTGTGGCCAGTTCATGACACTAACATCGCTTCGATAGAAGCCAGATTCAAAATTATCCTTATCGATAAGTCGACGATAAGACCATAACGAATATGTCTGACCTGGTGCTTTCTCATCTTGAAAAAGGATCGTATTCCTTGGCTCAAGAGTCTCGGGATGAACAACAGTCCAGCTCAGAAGCGGGTTCGGCCAGAATTGTGGCTTATATGATTTCCAGAACTCATATGTCTCCGGTTTGTCAATCATATGGTTTTCCCCAGGAAGGTACTCCAAAGCGAGGCAATGGGTCATTGCCTGCATGTTGTAAGGTTCGGGGTCACCAGATACGGCATGTGGCTCTCCTGTCTGTTTTTGAGACTCGGCGCCAATGACATACTCAGCTCCAGTCAGCGGCAATAAATCTCCCAACTCGGTTGCATCGATAAAGTAGTTACCCTCCACAAGCACATTCTCACCGGTCTCAAGGGAATGAAGCATGATCGATCTAACACGATCACGATCTACATCAGCTGAAATGGGTTGATACTTGAGGAGGAGACTGAGCCTACCGGAGTGAAGAAATGGCGAAAGCATGTCTTGTAAGACACTTACTGAGACTCTTGGATCATGGGATAGGCGGCTAACATAAGCGTTACCTGGGTTTAGGTATTCTGCGGTTCGCACCTCAGGAGTTAACGGGAAATTTCGGCGGTAATACTCCCGCACTCTTTGCCGATACTGTTGATAAGTACGTGTAGAACCGATGCTTTCCGCCCATGGGTTTTCATCGGGGGGAACTGCCTGGCTTGTCAGTTGGCCTCCTAGCCAATCTGTTTCCTCTGTTAGAATAACCGTGTTGCCCATGCGAGCAGCAGCCAATGCCGCTGCAACTCCGCCAGTACCTCCACCGATTACTACGATATCAGCCTTATAACCTTTCAATAGTACAACCTCCTATGAAAGCATCTGAATTTGCGAGCCTGCCGATAGGCCAGGTAGTCTCAGCAGTCGTGACTTACAGTCGCCATTGTTGGCTGGCGGCAATGCTCATTAACCTCACAACCAAGAGAATTCGTTATGTATCGGTAATTTCCTGCAAGAAAGGACGTCTCGCCATGGAAAGTTTCTGGGTCAATGAATAACGAGCATGGTGTCTAGGGGTGGAGAGCACCAACAAAAACCTCATTTCTGAGAAAAGAGAGGCCAGAAAGAAGGAGTTCTGGAAAAGACGGAGAAACTACAGCATGAAAAGGAAGCAAAACGAAGAAACTTACTCAAACCGACTGCTTGGTGTGCCCCTCGTTTAGGGCGAAAAATGGTTTTGTCGGGGAATGGTGATGAAACTATGGGAAAAGTAACTATGGCTGATGTGGCTGCTCATGCTGATGTGTCAACCGCGACTGTATCTCGTGTGTTGAGTGGTAAGCGATCAGTCAGTCCAGAAATCCGTGATGTGGTCCTGGAAGCAGTTGAAGCATTAGGATATAAGCCCCGTCGAAGACGAAAGATGGATTCGCGTTCGGGTCAAAAGAACATAGATGTCCGCTTAGGATTTCTTATGGATCCCGCGACTGACTGGTATTTTGTTCGAATATTGAGTGGTATAGAGTCAGTTCTGCGACAAAACAACGTGGATTTTACCGTTTCGCCAATTAACGGACAATCCGAGGGTAGTGTAGAGTTTTTTGCTGCCGAACAAGCGCAACGAGTTGGTGGACTGATTATAGGTGGAGGCCCATCCCGCGATGAGCTCTTTACAGCCGCACAATCTATGAACATTCCGGTAGTATTGCTTGATCGGTACCGTGAAACGAACGATGCTGCGGCTGTCATTATTGATAATGTACGTTGTTCATGTGAAGCTGTACACCACCTAATTGATACGGGTTACTCAAAGATTGCAATGGTTAATGGGCCACAGTATCTGCCTGCGAGTCGAGACAAACTCTTGGGCTATCGAATGGCATTGGCTGAGGCAGGGTTGAGTTTCGATCCTGAACTTGTCATTGTCGATGAGAGCTACCATACCTGGGAGGGGGGTTACCGCGCTGCCCAACAGCTCTTAGGACGCGTGAAGCCACCTTTTGGAGTCTTTGCATTTGATGATCTGATGGCCTACGGTGTGATGAAAGCCGTAGCCGCAGCGGGACTCTCTGTTCCAGGAGATGTCGCAGTAGTTGGTTTTGGAGATTTGCTTTATGAACAGACTGGAATCGGTCTTACTTGCATTCACGTCAATTATGAGCACTATGGCAGGCTGATTGCCCAGCTCTTGCTTGATCTCATGGCCAAGAGAGTATACCCCCCCATCCAAATAGCAGTCAATGGTGTATTGGTCACAAGGGAATCAAGTGCATCAGGTTCATAACTGAGCGTGACAGGAGGTGGTTCAGTGATCTAGGTATGCGAAAGCTGCTACGTAAGAGTAATGGTCATTCAAGAAAAGGAGGGCCGATAACTATGCGGTCAAGACTAGAAATAGTTACAGGAAAGAAAGCCATGTTTGCTTTATCAGTCCTTTTGGTTGCTGTTTTGGCGAGTGCCGCACTTGCGCGGACCGATATTACGTTCTGGCATGTGTGGGACGGTGCCAGACTTCCATTAATTGAACAGGTCGTGCAGGATTTCGAGGCCGCGCACCCTGACATTAAGGTTAATGCGGAGCTGGTTTCGCAACAGGGGCTAATGGAGAAGTATCTGACCGCCATCGCAGGTGGACTGCCGCCCGATGTCATTCAGGTGAACGCTTCATTTCTTCACGCTTTTGCTGGTCGTGGAGTTCTCTTGGAACTAGATCCCTACATGGACAGAGACAGCTTTGATCCCTATGCTGTATTTTACCCGTCTGAATATGAAGCATTTACCTTAGGTGGTCGGACCTACAGCCTGCCTCTAGACGTTAGTGGAAGCTATCTTCTGTTCTGGGATAAAGACCAGGCCGCGGCCGCTGGTCTGAATCCGGCCCAGGCCCCGGTTACATGGAATGAACTTGAGGCTTTCGCCGAGAAACTTACCGTTGCGAATCCAGATGGATCTTTTGAACGTATTGGGTTTAACCCTGCGGCTATTTCGAACAACCCATTTCTGGTGTGGCTATACCTGAACAATGGCCGTGCTTTCTCACAAGACGAACGACACGTTAGCTTCGATTCATCCGAGGGAATTGAAGCAATGGAATGGTTGGTTGGATTTGCGGATCGTCTGTATGGAGGATTCCCTAGCATATTAGGCTATCTGGGCGATGCTACGAGTAACGGATGGCATGTCACTGGTCTATTCTATACTGGGCAGGTAGCTGCTCATATCTCGGGAGTGTGGCATTTTGCCCAGCTAGATGCAAATGCTCCTACAAAGAATTACGGTGTGGCAGTATTACCACACAATTCGAACAATCCTAATGCTAGGCTTTGCCAGCCAGTATCCGGTGGATGGGGTTACGCGATACCGAAGGACGCAGCACATTACGAAGAGGCATGGGAATTTATCAAGTACGCTACCGCCGGAAAAGGCAGTCTGGATTTTTTCCTTGCTCAGAAGCGGCCTAGTGCGGTGCCAGTTGTAAATGATGATCCGCGATTTGCAGAAAGCAATCCACATTGGGATGTAGTATTGGAGACCCTCGAACACAGGGAACAAGTACCATCTTTGCCGATTCAACCTCAGATTCTGGACACCATCAAGCAGATGACCGAGTTGGCAATTCGCAAAGGAATGTCTCCAAAGGAAGCCCTAGCTTGGGGTTCAGAAGGAGTCCAACGCATTTTGGATGACTATTGGAAGTAATCTCGTGATCAGTCTAGCGGTTATATCTTTACGTTCTCTAGTAAGGGTATAACCGCTACTATAGAACTCAAATGATTTCTTCGCTCGGTGCTTTTGGTTGGAGAGGGGGAACACGATTGAAGTCGAATGTCAACGTCTGCAATCTGCGATCCAGATTGCGACTGTCAACCGATAGGCGTAATGCCATGTGGGGATACATTTTCATCCTTCCATGGATAGTAGGACTGTTGGTTTTCATGGCAGGCCCAGTTCTGTCAGTATTTTACTACTCATTTACCAAATTTGACATTTTTAGTCCACCAACGTGGATTGGCCTAAAAAACTATGCAAGAGCTATATTTGAGGATGGCTTGTTTTGGCGATCGCTAACTAATACAGCATCGTATGTGGCGCTGAGTGTCCCCTTACGGCTCGTCTTGGCCTTCGCCTTAGCTCTTCTTTTGCGCGTAAGTTCTAGGGGTACCGCTTTATTTAGAGCTGCGTTTTATGCACCGACAGTTGTTCCTTACGTGGCTGCTTCAATTCTATGGTCATGGATGCTCCATCCTAGACTCGGAGTGGTAAACTATCTGCTTAAGTCCGCCGGTCTATCACCTCCTATGTGGTTGTTGAGCGAAACATGGGCTAAGCCAGCGATAGCCATGTTGAATGTGTGGCATGTTGGTCAACCGATGGTTGTATTCTTGGCAGGCTTACAGGGAATTCCAGAAGACCTGTATGAGGCGGCTAGGATAGATGGAGCCTCTAGATGGCAACTAGTACGTAGAATAACGATCCCGATCATGAGTCCTGTAATACTTTATAACAGCATTATTGGGATTATTAATGCCTTCCAAGTATTCACTTTCGCATATATCATGACCGGTGGTGGACCACTGAATTCAACCCTGTTTTATAGCCTGTATATCTACAGACAAGGGTTTAACTACTTTGATATGGGTTATGCTTCGGCATTAGCAATGATACTGTTTTTGCTTGTATTAGGCATGACTATTTTGCTATTTCGCTTGTCATCATCATGGGTTCACTATGAGTCCTAAGACTGCGACAGCATTGGGGGGTGCGAATGGTGAAGCTGTTCAGCATTCGTAATAGAAATAAAAGGGTTACTAAGGCTTCAAAGTTTGCCGGGAGAGGAATTAGGCTCATGGTGCTTACCATTGGCGCATTCATATTCTTGTTTCCGCTATACTGGATGGTTGCGACTTCGTTAAAGACTCTTCCCGAGATCTCAGCTTTTCCTCCAGTATGGTGGCCGAAAGTACCTAGGTGGAGCAATTATGCTGAAGCCTGGGCGTATCTGCCGTTTGCGACTTTTACCAAAAACACGTGCATAATTAGCGTTGCTGTTGTAATTGGAAGTGTTATGTCGGCCAGCCTTGTTGGATACGGTTTCGCACATTTTCGCTTTCCGGGACGGGATGTGCTTTTTGTAATACTACTCAGCACCATGATGGTTCCTAGCATGGTAAAGCTGATTCCTTTGTTTATCCTATTTCGGAATCTTGGATGGATTAACACCTTCCTTCCACTGACTGTCCCGGCTTATTTTGCGGCCGAGCCGTTCTTTGTATTCCTCATGAGGCAGTTTTATCGCACCGTTCCCAAAGAATTGTCAGAGGCTGCTCGAATTGATGGCTGTTCTGAGCCTGGTATATGGTGGCATATTATGGTGCCCCTCTCCAAACCGGCACTCGCGTCGGTAGCGATCTTCTCGTTTCAAGGAGTATGGAATGACTTTACACAGCCCTTGGTCTTTCTGAACCAACAGCTACGAAAGACACTGGCTCTTGGTCTATACAGTATTGTCGGACAGATTGGTGAATCAGTACAGCTGTGGCACTATGCGATGGCTATTTCCGTCATTATGGTGTTGCCAATGGTAATCATTTTTCTGATATTCCAGCGCTTTTTCGTTCAAGGGGTTGTCATGACCGGAATCAAGGGTTGAGGTCGATTAGGTGCGATCCACTATTAATGAAGCTTTGATTGGACAGGGGAGGTCTTTCGCCATGAACTATGAAATGGTTAGCTCTGATCTTACTGTAGTTGGTGCTGGCATTGCCGGTGTTTGTGCAGCTATCGCCGCTGCCCGCCAGGGCCTTGAAGTAACCCTGGTTCATGACCGGCCTGTGTTGGGGGGGAATTCAAGTTCCGAGGTCAGGGTTTGGCTTAACGGCGCGGCTGGGCCTCCAGCATCACATCCGTCTGCCGCAAGAAATATCCGTTACGCTCGCGAAGGTGGAATTGTGGAAGAACTTGTATTGAAGAACAAATACGTCAACCCGGATGGAAACGCTCATTTGTGGGATATGGTCTTGATGGACGCGGTGCGAGTAGAATCCAACATTAGCCTATATCTTAATACGATCGTTACTGAAGTTAAAATGGACGGCCCACGTTCGGTAGAACTAGTGCGTGGTCACCAACTGATGAGTGAACGCCATTTCGAATTTGAGAGTCCCAGATTCGTCGATGCAAGTGGTGACGGGGTTGTCGCTTATCAAGCCGGCGCGGAGTTTAGGATTGGTAGCGAAGGCAGAAATTTCTACAATGAGAGAATGGCACCCAAGGAAAGCAACAAAGCGACGATGGGCTCGACCATTATGTTCTCAACCAAGGATGCAGGATATCCTATACGTTTTATTCCACCGGCTATCGCTCATGATTTCAAGGATAACCCACCGCCGATTCTTAAGAGGCGAGCAAACCCTCATGATACCAGTAGCTGCTGGTGGTGGATCGAATGGGGTGGGGAGCTCGATACAGTCGGCGAGAACGAGGCCATTAGAGATGAACTGTTGGCAATTGCTTACGGGGCGTGGGATTACGTTAAGAATTCCGGTCGTTTCCCTGAGGCAGAAACCCTGCAACTAGAATGGGTAGGTAGCATACCTGGGAAACGAGAGTCACGTCGGTTTATTGGCCCATATGTCATCGAGGAAGATGACCTCGTCAATCAACGATCTTTTGACGATTGTGTGGCTCACGGCGGATGGCCGATAGACATTCATCCGCCCGAGGGTTTTTACGACGCTGGTGGCCGAGGCTCAAGACACCATTGGCTAAAAGGGCCTTATGAGATTCCGTATCGGTCTCTTGTGAGCAAGGACTTAGATAATTTGTGGCTTGCAGGACGCATCGCAAGTGCAAGTCGCGTTGCTTTTGGTAGTATAAGGGTGCAGATGACTTTGGGGGCGATGGGGCAGGCAATCGGGACCGCTGCGGCCATTGCGGATCGTCATAAACTCACAGTTCACGATGTGGCCAATGGCCATCTCAAGACACTTCAGCAACAACTTCTTCTTGATGACCAATGGGTTATAGGTCTAAGAAATAATGACGATAAGGACATTGCCAGGTATGCGGTAATCCAAGCTTCATCTGTACACGACTTTGCACTAGACGGAGATCAATGGTCTGATATAGATCAACCATTGGCTCTTACCTTTCCGGTTACTGCCGGATTGAATACCATCATCTTGAGATTGCGGTCAGCAAAAGCAAGACGAATGGTCATTTCACTATCGACACCTAGCGTTCCACAGAACTATATACCGGAAATCTCAGTCGAGGAAAAGGAAATATCGTTGGAGCCAGGGGAGCAAGATGTTTCAATTGATGTGAGCGGCGTGCCGACTGATGTTGGCATTATCGTTGTGACTCTTCCCAGTATGCCTGATGTACTGATCAAGAGCACGGAAAAAGGACTTACCTGCGTGATTGCTTCTAAAGGTCGTCCGTACGACGAAGGTCTTTTTTGGCAGATGATGCCGTGGATCCCCGCTTTTTGCGCCGATGGTGAGTCACCTTACCAACCAAGCTGCGTCACAAACGGTTATAGCCGCCCTTACGGGGGGCCCAATGGCTGGATTTCAAAACCAATCGCATCGGGTCACCCTGAGTGGCTCGAATTAGAATGGGCGGAAGAGAAAACGTTCAGTAAGGTTCAGATCACGTTTAATTCCAATCAAAATCGCAACCTTTTGAACTTAGAACGAGCCTCCGCAAATACTGTCCCCGAACTTGTCCGCGACTATAGGATCTTAGCGGATGTTGACGGAAAATGGAAAGAGATCGTGCAAGTAAATGACAATTATCAAAGGGTAAGAAGACATGAATTTAGTGCCATAAGGGCGAGTCGGTTGCGTCTTGAGATTGCCGCAACTAACGGAGCGCCATGCGCAGAGGTTTTTGAGATTCGCGTTTACTAAACCAAACTAAGGTGGTGACATGGCCATGCACTTGCCTGTGTGCTTCGTAGCTACAACATTTAATGTCTGGAAAGACGTCCGTTGGCCAGAACGAAAAGAGGCCCTCGAATCGTATATCAAGGTTTCTAGTCCAGATATACTCTGTCTTCAAGAGCTTCGATTGGAGACTAGGAATCTGCTTGACGTGGTGCTTCCTGATCATAGCCGTGTCGATGACGGTTTTGAAGGATGGAGCAACGAGAGCAACATTTATTGGAATACGCACCTGTTTGAGTTGGTGTCGTATGGGGCAGAGCAAATTGGGATTCTGGAGCCACTCCGTCGCTTGTTTTGGGTACGCTTGAGAGTGAGGGGGTTGCAACGCACGCTAATGGTTGCCACGGCCCATTACAGCTATCAAGGGACCGAACGTGAGAAAAACGAAGGTATTAACCCCCGAATTGAGCAAGCGCGAAAGACTATTGATGCTCTAAACAAGTTGTCCTTCGAAGAAGAAATAGTATTGTTTATGGGGGATCTAAACGATTCAGTGAACGCGATTAGGGTACTGAAATCCGGTGGTCTACAAGATAGTTTCTCGGCTTTGGGAACGCCTCTCGTGCCGACGCATCCCGCAATTCCAACTTCGCTAGGGACTCTCCCGCAGGTCATTGACTGGCAGTTTCACAAGGGGCCCATCCGTGTCATGAATACAAGTGTGGTTGACTATTTCCACGGAGACATTGCTCCATCAGACCACAAGCCAGTCGTAACAACTTATGTACTGACGTAGTGGCTATGTTTGGAGGCGAACCGATTGGAGCTATATCTAGTAAGGCACGGTCAATCAGAGCATAATGCATCTCTGACAGAATCAACCGATAGCTCTTTAACTGCGCTTGGGAGGAAACAAGCAAAACGAGTTGGTGAAAGGCTGAAGAATCTTGGCCCTGCAGAGCTTTACTGTAGCCCACAAGTAAGAGCGCTGGAGACCGCCGACGTGCTTCGTCGATACTTTGACCTTCGTCCGCAAGTTAGGCTGAAGTTGTCAGAACGCTGTTTTTGCTGGGATGAGCCCGGACTGCCAAGAAGCGAGATGGCGAAGAGATTTCCCTTTCACGACCTGCCTGATGATGTGGACGAAGACGGATGGGCTCGACATTGGACCTATGAAACGCATGAGGAGCTTTACGTGCGAATGAAACCGGTCGCGGAGCAAATCCGACAATTTGCTCTCACCAAGTTGGGCAAGGTGATCGTTATGGTGATCCACGGTGGCTGTGGTAATAGCTTGTTGCATCACCTTCTATGCATACCGAGCTTGGCGTCAATTAGATTTCACCACGATAATTGCGCCATTTCGCACTTGCGTTTCGATGGAGACGGTCGAATTTCCATTCTCTCTCTCAATGATACTCGACATCTATCGAAGATTCCGGATATGAATGATAGAGTCCTATTGGGGCGAGAGATTAGTATGACGAGAAAGCAATACAACAACGATTCCGCTGCCCCGCGATGAAGGATCCCGCCACTGTTGTCCAGGGGCAGGATCCTTTCTATAGTCCCGTATCTTATATGCATGAGCTACTTAATGCCGGTGACTGGTTCGTCCTCAAATGGCACTGCGAGTCTTTGCTTCTTGTTAGCCGATAGATATATACCCCTAAC
>JAAZLW010000042.1 GCA_012799135.1 Bacillota bacterium
GTCGGGTCAGGGATTTTCTCTGGGGTTTGTTGCATTTTTGGGATAAAAGGGGTTGCTCACGACATCAATTACTGCTAAATGACAATTGTTTACAACTCCATAAGTCGCGGTGAAGTGTTTCATCTTCTGCCCGGTCGGAAGAATAGTCTTCTCCAGATAGGAACTGGTTGCGGGCAGAGATGAACCGCGTCCACGACTGAGTGTATTTACACCAGTGTTCACGCTTTCGTTCTTGCTCTAGTTGAACCCGATGGTATCTGTGGATTCACTGCAAGAATAATGTGGAGGTGGGCCTGCAATGAAGAGTGCTGCCTGTATTCACGCATGCCGAAGCTTGAAAGCTATCGTGGAGTTTAATCCCACAAGACTTGGGAGGACCGTCAAAAAGGGTATATCGGTGGCAATCTGCTTGTGCTTACTTATTTCCAACTTAGCCTACGCTAAGGAAGCAATCATAGCCGACGGCAAGACAGACACAACAATCTCCCAAGACGGCTTCGCAACGAATATCTCCACAGACCCCGTAGTTAATCAGAATGCCTTCAATTCCTTCAGCCGGTTTAACGTCGATTCGGGACACACTGTAAACCTTTATGTTCCCTCTGGCGCTGCTAACCTCCTCAATCTTGTTCATTCAGAACGATCTTCCATTAACGGCGTCTTAAATTCCATACAGAACGGACAGATCGGGGGCAATGTTTATTTCCTCAATCCCTACGGCTTGATAGTGGGTTCGGAAGGCACATTGAATGTCGGGTCTTTGACAGCCATTTCCCCTACAACCGGATTCATGGAAAGCTTTTTTGACTCACCAAACAACCCAAAGGGTTTAGCAGTCACCCAGGTACTAGAAGGCGAAGTCCCCCTTAATGCAAGCGGCTTGATCACAGTGAGTGGTACCATTAACGCCATCGGAGGTATTCGGATATCTGGTGGTGATGTGGAAAACACGGGTGTTATTACCTCCGGAGCGGTATTTGCCGGAACCAGTCCAGACTTTAGAGATGTAGTCAATACCGTTGGCTTTGAAAGTGGTTCAGCGATGTCCACGGAAAACGGTAGTATTGTAATAACTGCCCATAGCGATGTCATAAACAGGGGGATCATTGCCTCCAATGGTGGCGATGCCCTGGATGCCAATACAATCCAGATCGAGGCAGGCAATGACCTTCTCGTTCAGTCAGGGAAAGTCCTTGCTCAGGGGAAGGGTGATGGCTCATCTGGCGGTGATGTGACTCTGCAAGCCGGTGGAAGGATAGAAATCACTGGCGGGGCATTGATCGATGCCCGAGGTACCGTCACAGGTGGCGATGGCGATATTTCCCTGACCGCTGCTCAAAGCGATCATGTCACAACAAGAGAGGCCCAGGCTGGCACCGGGATCAAGATCGCCAATGCGGAGCTGAAGGGGAAGGATATTTCCTTAAAGGCATCGGCAGATGCCCAATACGAGTTGGACGGTTTGCCTTCTCTTGTCTTGAAAAACGTAGACAATAGAATAGGGTACAGTCTGGAAGCAGCTGTGGCCTTGGCCGAGGCAGCCGCTGCTTCGGAAATAGCACTGGAGAACGGTTCTGTGCTCCACGCCACCGGTGATATTGTCTTGCAGGCCGATGCTGCAGCTACGGCAAAAACCGAGGTAAAGGATACAGGTACTGAGAGACTTAGTATCAGCTTTCTCTATGGTGAAATAAATTCCAAGGCAACTGTCGATGTGCAAGATGGAGCAAAGATAACAGCTTCTA
>JAAZLW010000043.1 GCA_012799135.1 Bacillota bacterium
CATTTACCTCTATACAGATGGGTTAACCGATGAAGAGATCACAGCAGCTCATCTGCGGCCTTGTCACGATATTGCCGCATTGGTGAAAGAGCTGGTTGAGAAGCGGAGTTCTGAGGATATCCGGATCTGCGTCCTACCGGAGGGCCCGATGACTATACCGTATGTCAAGTAGTTTACAGGAGGAGACAAGGGTTATGTGGGGAGGTTTGGCAGAGTGCCAGATCTCCCTATTTGTTTTGTAAGGCCTGGAAAGCCTGACTATAGAGACAAGCGTAACAAAGTATTAACACCCTCCCGGCGTTTTTCAGGCATGCATAGGCAGGAACTTGCCGATATCTAGGGAATAATTAGGCAATCCACCCGGATTCCAGCAATGCATCCAATCAATGGTCTGGTATTCGTTATTAGTATGACCATCGATCCCTTTGACTTAGTGGGATCATTTTTTTAAATGAATGCGGCTCACCTAGTGAGTCGGGTCCACTCATCCAGGACAGGTGCTGGAACAAACATGGAGGGTAAGGGTTTTGTGGTGAATCAGCACGGTATCTAGAAACTACGCTAAATGCTGAAGCAGGCTCTACGTAGCATATACATGGCAAAGGACGTGGTTTGGTGTCTAATCTCATATTCTCTCGGCTAGTCCAAGGCATCATAGTGATTATTGGTATAACATTTATCGTGTTTATGGCTATGTTTTTGACTGGTGATCCTGCGGCTCTGATGCTTGGCGAAGGAGCTAGCCAAGCGCAGATTGCGGAATTTAGGCACAGAATGGGTTTTGATAGACCTTTGCTGGTTCAATACGGTTCTTTCCTGGCTAGGGCCGCTGTCGGGGATTTTGGCATGTCCCTCCACTTTAACCAGCCGAATCTGCAGCTGGTCTTGGAACGCTTACCGGCTACAATCCAACTGGCCTCCATTAGCCTGCTGATTGGCACAACCCTAGCTATTCCCTTGGGAGTTATGGCCGCGGTGCATCGCAACAGTTGGCTCGATACGCTACTCATGGGGGTAGCTTTAGTAGGTCAGGCGACACCTGGTTTCTGGTTAGGAATAATGCTGATTCTCGTCTTTGCAGTAAACTTAGGTTGGTTCCCCGCATCAGGCCGAGGCACAATTGCTCATTTAGTGCTTCCGGCTCTCACCTTAGCTGTATTTCCTCTTGCCAGTAATGTGCGACTAATGCGCTCTTCTACCTTAGAAGTCTTGCATCAGGACTTTGTTAAGACAGCCCGGGCTAAGGGACTAAAAGAGAATATTGTCCTTTTTAAGCACGTACTGCGTAATGCCTTAAGTCCGGTACTTACCATGGTGGGTATCCAGATAGGCTCCTTTATGGGTGGAGCCGTCATAACCGAGACCATATACTCATGGCCAGGTGTAGGGCGGTTAGTGGTGCAGGCTATCATGACAAAGGATTTTCCGTTGGTGCAGACAGTAGTGGCCTTTCTAGCCCTCGTCTTTGTCGCTGTCAATCTACTTATCGATATCGCTTATACATTAGTGGACCCCCGGGTCCGATACTAATGGGAAGGGGGAGCTAGAATGTCACTATCCCATGGATCTTCCGTTATTCGCCCAGTAGTACGCAGCCTTAAGAGGCAGAAATCAGGGTTGGTAGGAATCATTATCATATCCCTCGTTTGCCTAAGTGCCCTCTTGGCTGATCATATTGGCTATGGTGATCCCAATGCCATCATGCTGCAGGATCGCCTTTGTCGGCCAATGGATGGCAGTAGCTTTGGGTTTCATCCCTTGGGGACCGATGGTTTGGGAAGAGATATTTTTACTCGCATTGTTTTTGGGGCGAGGATTTCGCTGGCTGTAAGTATATCCGGTGCCATCATATCGGCGATAGTCGGGGTCACGGCTGGCTTGCTTGCCGGTTATTACGGCGGATGGTTGGATGCTATACTGATGCGTATAGCGGATATCCAACTTGCTTTTCCTTTTATCTTGCTGGCACTGACCTTACTGGCCACCTTAGGTTCAGGGTTATGGCAGATGATCATGGTATTGGGGCTCGGACGTTGGGTTTCATTTGCCAGGGTAGTAAGGGGTGAGACGCTGTCTATACGAGAAAGGGAGTTTATCGAGGCTAGCCGAGCTATTGGAAACCGGGATTTCTGGATAATCTTCCGCCACATTTTGCCGAATATCTTTGCCCCCGTGATCATCGTCGCCTCTTTTGCGGTGGCCAGCAACGTACTAAGTGAGGCGTCATTGTCTTTTCTAGGACTTGGCGTTGATCTGGCTATCCCTACCTGGGGCATGATGTTGGCTGAAGGAAGAGAGTACCTTCCCGATGCCTGGTGGTTAGCTACTTTCCCAGGACTTGCGATTCTGATTACAGTCCTGGGGATCAACCTTTTCGGAGACTGGTTAAGAGACTACCTAGATCCGAAACTGAAACTCTAGATTGGGGGACGGGAAGGAGGATGAGTTTGGCCCCAAGTAGAGCGAGATTGATATCTTACCAGAAGCTATAGCAAGAGAAGGAGTGTAATCCAATTGAAAATCGCTTGTGATAATATTGACCGCTTAGTTAATGTTGCGATCCGCCCCAAAGGCATGCCCCGCAGCCAAATGTCTGATCTTTATGACTTAGTGAAAGGGGAAAATCCCATATCTTACGATGTGGCTAAGGCTGTACTGGATCAGCCGGGGGCAAAAGTTGGGATTTTCACAGGGGCTGCAGTGCCGGGTCACTTGCCCAAGGGAGAAAATGATGGGCCATTAGGCAGCATTGTGCTAGGACGGGCTTTGCAAAAACTCGGGTATGATGTCAATATTTATACTGAGCTGGAGAATATGGAAGGGACTGTAGCCGAAGCCAAGCTGATCGGCTGTGAAGTCCCGATTATTGAGTTGGAAAGAGGACCAGGTGCTCAGCATAGCCGATTGAGTAAAGAACTGGATATTGCCTTTGCCATAGAAAAGGCAGGAGTAAATGACTTTGGTGTACAGCATTCCGTCAACGGGAATTCCCGCAAGGGGACTAGGGCAGTTATCGATGACCTAATTGATACCATGACCAATAGTGGTAAACTGACTGTCGGTCTCGGTGACGGAGGCAATGAGATCGGGTTTGGAAAAGTCTTTGAGAAGGCCAGTGACATACTGCCCTATGGCCGAGAGTGTCAGTGTGGGTGTGGCGGCGGTATCGTGACTGTGACAGCGACCACCTACCTGTATCCAATCTCCGTATCTAACTGGGGTGCATATGCTTTGACCTCGGCCCTGGCCATTGGTGCCGAAAGACCGGATATTATCCTGGAGCCGGAGGAAGAGGGGGAGATGCTAAGGCTGGCCATCGATCTAGATCTGCGGGATGGAGGAACCGGTACTGCAGTGTTTGCAGTGGACGGCATTTCCGGTGAAGCCTCCATGGGTTTTGTCGAACTCCTTAAGGAAATCGTGATAGTTGCCCTGACTCCCTATGAGCGTGATTTCTAGGGGAGGACAAGGCTTCGGTATCAGGGCAAGACATGTTAGGATTGTGAGCACTGAGCAACCACTGGAAAGAGGGGATTTCTATGAATCGACGACAAACCGCCATTGTGGTCCTAATGGCACTAGCTGTAGTGTTTGTCTTGGGAGCGGCTATGGGGCAGGCAGAACCGGCTAAGACCCGGGCAGTTGTGGCCCAGGGGGTAGATACAGAGGGTATCGATGTTACCTTCATCTCCAGTACGGCTAGCCTGAACGTCATGCATCACGTACTGGAACCTTTAATGTTGCGGGATGAGAACATGGTGCTGCAGCCCGTGTTGGCTACTTCTTGGGGAACACTGGACGAGTACACTTGGCAGTTCAAACTCCGTCAAGGGGTGAAGTTCCACAGTGGCTATCCATTCACCTCCGAGGCGGTTAAGGTCACCTTTGAAAGAATGTTCGATCCTGAGGTAAAGACATCACATCGGGCGGTCAGGGATATTCCGTTTGATCGTGTGGAGATCATTGATGATTACACAGTGAACATCGTGACCAAAGAGCCTACACCGTTGATGCCGCATTTTCTGCGGACAGTCCTGATAATCGATCCTAGTGTCTATAAGGGCCAGAAGACTGCCTTCTTCGACCGGGCATCCGGAACCGGACCATACAAGTTTGTGGAATGGGCGCGGGATGATCATCTGACCCTAACCGCGAATGAGGATTACTGGAATGGCAAACCCCAGATCGACGAAGTCGTTTTTCGGCCTATTCCGGAAGCATCGACTCGTATTGCTGAGCTATTGACGGGAGCTGTTGACTTGATTGTCAACATTCCCCCTGATCAAACCAAGCGAATCGAGACTGATAAGACTAAGGTGGCTGTATCCAAGGGTGGTCGGGATATCTTTATTGGTCTACATTGTGATCGGCCTCCATTTGATGATGTTCGGGTCAGACAGGCAGTTAACTATGCCATAGACCTGGATACGATCAATCAGGCACTACTCGGTGGTATGGCCGAACCATATGGTGCTGTTGCTATGCCGCCCAATGATCACCCGGGTCTTGAGCCATATCCTTACGATGTCAAGAAGGCAAAGGCTCTCCTAGCTGAAGCCGGGTACGCCAAGGGTTTGGAGATCACTTTGCAGACGCCCAATGGCAGATACTTGAAGGATAAGGAAGCCTCGCAGGCCATTGCCGGGTACTTACAGGCAGTAGGTATTAGGACTAAGGTAGAAGCATTGGACTGGTCTGTGTTTACCTCGAAGTGGCTTAGTGGCGAGTCATCGGAGATGTTCTTCATTGGGCTAGGTGGCTGGTTTGACGGCCAGGGTGAACTAACTTGGCTCCTACCCGAGATTAGCGTCACCGGTTGGGAGAATGAGGAATTTCGCCAAGTGTTCAATGAGTTGGCCAAGACCTTCGATGAGAATCGGCGATATGAATTGATTTTAGAAGGGCAGGAGATCGCTTACCAGGATGCTCCTTGGGTATTCTTATGGCGGCAGCCATCGATCTACGGTGTAAGTAAGCGGCTCGATTGGACACCCCGGCGGGATGAATACATCTTCTTGTGGGACGCTAGCATAACAGACTAAGGAGCGAAGTATCCCTTCCGACCAGAAATGGTAACCGCAAGGAGCCAAAAACATGAAGGGGTTAGCCTTGGTTGTTTGTCCTGGGGCTACCCCTTCTGTAGAGATGGGGGTAAGAGATATGTATCTTGATGAATCGATAGATCTCCCAGATATCCGTACTGTAGAGGATCTGATCAGTTGGCTGCAGGACCATGGGATTAGCTACGAGGTTCTGGGCAAGAATTTCGCCGGTCAGCCCATCATTGTAGTGAAAAAAGAAGGCAGCGGGGGAGAGCCTCTGGTAATTACCGCGGGAGCCCATACCAGCGAACCAGCAGGGGTTTTGGCTACTTTGCTGCTCTTAAGGGACCTAGATATAGATAATCCCCTATATGTGGTGCCCTTAAGAGATCCCTTCGGCTGGCAAGGCTATGAACTCTGTTTAGAGTACGCACTGGGTGAAGCAGTTACCCTAACAGATCATATGTCTTTGGAAGACCTTCTACTAGATCGGGGAGAGGAAATCTTGCTCAAAGAGCCGGGTTTCGTCCTTGCTCGCATAAAAGACATAGTATTTGCCAGCCTAGTACCTCCCGGCAGACCCACTGGCCCCAGAGAAGTGGAACAGCGAGTCAATCAGGTCTTAAGGGATCATCCTGAATTGATGAGTAGCTTGGTAGGTAGTCGCGTGGTGTTTCCGGGCAATGCGGGTGACTCTGAGGGTGTGTGGGACTTTTATCGTGCGTTTAGTGCCGTGATTAGTGATGATGGGATAGTAGCTGACATGAATCGCCAGTTCGGTGGTGTCAATGAGCCACCAGAGGTGAGCATGCTCCGCCAACTAGTGGATGATGTCCAACCAGGGATGGTGTTGGATATTCATGAAGGGCAAGGCAGCACCTTCTATCTCTTTGTC
>JAAZLW010000044.1 GCA_012799135.1 Bacillota bacterium
AGTTCATCGCCCAGGAAATTTCGCCTACCACCTATGTCAACGTAATGGGCCAATACCGCCCGGCCCATTTGGCAGCCAAATTTCCCGAACTAAATCGCCCGCTCAAACGATCCGAGTACCACGAGGCTCTCTCCAACACCCGAGAGGCAGGTCTAAACCGCTTCGCCGATTAGGATATCGGTGTGGATGTATTACGCATCCTATCACCTGCCTCTTCGCAGTAACCCTCCTTATTATGCTTCTTGTTGTATGTCACCAGAGCATACTCATAGAAAGCCACTTGACTAAAGCTGACTGCAAGTTGTAGCATAATAGTAGCATACAGTTTTTGCCTGCTTCAACAAATTGCCACTCAGTCGGATTTTGTGGGACGTCTGAATCGCTAAGACATAGCGGGGTGAAGAAGTCAACTACCTACGTCTGGAGCTATAGGCCCCCCCTTCTTCGGACACTTGCCAGGTCTGACGACATAGCGCTTGCAGCTGTCTGCAGATGTACTTGGTCAAAGGAGACACCAAGAGAAGCGGTGCCTTGGAAACACCGCATGTGCCGCGCGCACTTGTAGATCACAACTAAAGTCTAGGAGGGATTACATGAAAAATATCCTAATCGCATATTATTCTTGGTCAGGCAATACACGTAGTATTGCAGAGCAAATCCACGGGCTTGTGGGAGGAACATTGTTTGAAATACAGCCCGTAAAACCCTATCCTAAGGGCTACAACGCCTGCGTGAACCAGGCCAAAAAGGAAATCAAAGCAGGTCACAGACCGCCATTGGTGGCGATGTGTGCCAACATGGAATCCTACGACGTTATCTTTGTTGGCTCACCCAACTGGTGGAGCACAATTGCCCCTCCGGTGGCGACCTTTTTGGATAGCACATCCCTATCCGGCAAAATCGTTGCACCTTTTTGTTCCCACGGCGGAGGCGGCGCGGGGCGGGTTGAAAGTGACATCGCCAAGCTATGCCCTACCTCCGTTATGCGTGAGGGCCTATTCGTATATGGACGGGGAGCCACCGACATACAACCCAAGATAGCGGCATGGGTGCAAGAGGTGATGGAGTCGTCCCCAACGCTTTGAGAGCGACGACCTCACCATGAGAATTCACCTGGCTGTGCGAATGTGGCTGCCGGTTTTGCATCAGGAAACGAGGTGTTTTCCGTTAACGCGGTGATTGCTAGACTCGGCCCCGTACTCCGCCCCGTGGAGTTAATCTACACTCTGCCGATGCCATCCAAGTCAAAATAGACATTTCTGGCTCGAAAAGGGCCTGGGTTAGTAAACTGTAATCTCACTTTCTCGAAATCACTAAGTCGGCGCAGATGGTAGTAAGGCTTTTTGAAGGCTAGCCTTTCATCCCGCAGCCAATCATGAACTGTCTGTCTCTGGACTTAAGTAGCTCCAGGAGCTGATTTATGCCCATATCTTCATCTGGGTACGCAAACAGCTGGCTGAGGCACCTATTGCCAATCATAGCCCAAGTCCTCCCCTAGATATCTGATGAAGTTAACCTGCCTTTCCCCTATCAGACTAAGAGGAATGTACTCCGACACTATGTCCAACAGCTTTGCTTTAGTAGTTACGCCTAGATCCTTACACAACAGATAGGCGTCCACAAAATCCTTAGCTGGCTCTGGTCTAGCGGCTAGAACCTTCATGGCAAGCAGTTGCTCGGCTCGGGGCTTCAGTATCCGCAAGTTAGAGTAGCTCCTGTAGGGTTCCTTATCTTCCTTAAGCAGCTGCTGCAATGGTTCCTTGATCTCCTCATTTATCCAGTTATCAGGCAGGCCAAAGGCAAACTTAGTCATCTCCAAGATGTTATCTAGAAGCCGAAGATTAGTCGATCCAAA
>JAAZLW010000347.1 GCA_012799135.1 Bacillota bacterium
GGGTAAGGCATTACTTACAAGAAAGGAGTAGCAAATTTATGGAGCCATATATTGTAACCCTAACAAGCAAAGGCCAGTTGACATTACCAGCTCCTGTGAGAAAGGAACTTGGATTGAGTAAAGGAAACAAGTTATTTTTGGTTCTGGATAGCGACGAAATCCGACTCAAGAAAATCCAAGGCAAGAGTATCCCTACCTTTGATGAAAAGAGCAGTTTTCTTGAACTGATGGGCTCTTTTGAAGGACCTCAGGACTTAGCCGACAGTCACGATAAGTATCTGGGGGAATTATAGTTGAAACCTGTGATTATCGATACTTCAGGGATTGTGGCGGCGATGAATGTAAAAGATAACCACCATAGCGAAGCGAAAGAAAGCTTCCTTCGCGCTGCACAGGAAAGACGTATTCTCGTGATTACCAACTATGTTAGAGCAGAGACACACGCCTTGCTAGTAAGCAGAGCCGGGAAAGAAAACGCCCTTAAGTTCTTGGAAGATACTTCTTGGGTAATAGAGTGGGTTACCCCCAAGGATGAAAGAGAAGCTATAGGATTACTTATACAATATCACGATAAGGCATTTTCTCTCACTGATGCCACTACTTTTGTAGTGGCCAAACGCCTCGGTATTGATACCGCGATTGCATTCGATCGACACTTTCGTCAGATTGGGCTAGTCACCCTGTGAGAACAACCACTCTGGCCAAATAGTCAGTCCTGGCTTCCTATAGATTAAAACCTATGCCCATACTGAAATAGCTCTCCCTATCCCAATTCATCTTATAGCCTGCGTGAAACAAGAGGGCACCCCTAGATAACCAGGCATTAACGCCAACAGCATCCCAATCAGAACCCTGGTAAACTGCGTATACTTGAGCCTTAAGGTCTGGTCGTAGCTTAAACAGGGCATGACCCTTATAGACGGGTTCATCTAGAAAGCGAGTATCTAGGCCAATGGTGATAGTTTCCGATAGATCAAAGGAGGCACCTGCGGAGACATACGCGTCCTCCGTTATGTCCTTCCACTTGGTAAAGGGAACATCGTGGATACCGAGATGAATACCCACCGGCCCAACACGATAGGACCCCCCTAGATCCATGAGCCAAACCGGTTCGGGGCCTGTTATCCAGTGAATGGCGAGACCTAGACCTACGTGATCTATCTCCTTTGCCACGATCGCTGTCAGGGTTGTCTCTTCTTCTTCGCCACCATATCGAATTACAAATCCCCCATAGCCTTCTGCATAAGCATCATATTCACTATAGGCCACTAGGACCTCCTCTAAATCCGATGAATAGGACAGATACACTAAAGGAGCATCTCCGACATTGGCCAAGTGAACCGGGTTCTCCAAGGCCGGTTCAATGGTCAAGGCAGCACAGGGAGGAGCGATACATACCAGTATAACCAGCAGGACGGATATCCAACACAGCTTAGGCAATTTATGTCTCCTCCTCGATGATGTGCGGAGTGACCATGATGATCACTTCGGTTTCACTCTTCTCAGTACGTTCTGTTCTAAATA
>JAAZLW010000004.1 GCA_012799135.1 Bacillota bacterium
ATGCCATACCACTAGGCCACATCCGCTTATGCGTATATTATATCCGGTTCGTCTTTGGAAATCAAGCGCAACTTGCAGGCTGTATGACTAGGGCGTGCCCTGGATTAGCCTTCCGTTTGCTTGACCTAAAGTACCTTGATCCTCTTTCCTCGTTGACAAGACAGGTGTATAGACACATAATAGAGTAGACACAAGCAAACCACTTCCTCTTTGACTTCCCCGTCTTCTTAGTCCAATGGAAAGCAGTACTGATGGCGACATCTGTCTGTTTGACGCTATGGTGAAAGGGGTGCCAATATGTTAGTTGAAAAAATCCTGCGACAAGCTCTGGAAGAGGATATAGGTAGAGGAGACATTACGAGCGAAGCTACTACACCTTCGTTCTTACCGGCGCAAGCCGATCTGATCATCAAATCCCCGGGTATCCTGGCCGGAGGGGAGATTGCTGGCAGAGTCTTTCACTTGCTTGACCCGGATCTTGAGTTCCAGCTGCTTGCCAGTGACGGAGATCAGGTCAGAGAAGGCGACATCATCGCCTCTATTGCCGGTAACGCTCGCAGTATTCTAGCCGGTGAGCGGGTAGCTCTGAATTTCCTGCAACGATTGTCCGGTATTGCCACTGCTACATACACAGCTGTACAAGCCGCCCAACCCTTTGATGTTACGATTACTGATACCCGCAAGACAACACCGGGGCTACGCATACTGGAAAAGTATGCGGTGCGCATAGGCGGAGGTAAGAACCACCGTTTTGGCCTTGATGATGCGATTTTGATCAAAGACAACCATATCAAAGTGGCAGGCGGTGTGACCGAAGCCATCAAACGGGCAAGATCACATATTGGCCACATGCTGAAAGTAGAAGTCGAAGTAGAGACGTTTGATCAAGTCAGAGAAGCAGTGGCAGTCGGCGCGGATGTCATCATGCTAGATAATATGGAACCGGAGAACATGAAAGAGGCCGTGTCCATTATTGCGGGTAGAGCTGTAGCTGAAGCCTCAGGAGGTATTACTCCGGCTCAAGTGGCCTCGATAGCCGCTACCGGTGTTGATGTGATTTCCTTAGGGTGGATTACCCATTCAGCTCCTCCCCTAGATATTGGCTTAGATATAAGGATAGATTAGGAGAATCAGTATGGCCATACATGTAGTGAAGAGATGCCCGGGAGCTTCTGTGGCCAAACAAGGTCTGGAGAATGACCCTGTCAGTGCACGGATCGAAGCCATTCGCCAACAACTAGGCGATGAGCTTCTGATACTAGGTCACCATTATCAACAGGACAACGTCATTCGATATGCTGATCTCAGGGGCGATTCTTTCCTCTTGGCACGGCAAGCAACAGAAAATCACAGGGCTAAGTACATCCTCTTTCTGGGAGTTATGTTCATGGCAGAAACAGCGGACATAGTCACTTCTCCTGGGCAAGCTGTCTTGTTACCGGCTCCACAGGCAGGTTGCATGATGGCCAACATGGCCACTGGCCGGCAAGTCAGAGAGTGCTGGGAAGTGATAGAAAGCAACTTTCACCAGCAGTTCATTCCGGTTACCTATGTCAATTCATCGGCAGAGATCAAGGCTTTTTGTGGAGAGAAAGGTGGCTTAACCTGCACTTCTTCCAGTTGTGAAAAGGCTTTTCGATGGGTGATGGAGCAAGGCAAGAAAGTCTTCTTTTTACCTGATCAAAACTTGGGGCGGAACACCGGTGTAAAAGTAGGTATTGGTCTGGATGCAATGGCGGTTTGGGATCGTAGCAAGCAGCAACTAACGGGCTGTATCGACCCAAGCTTGATCCTGTGGGATGGCTATTGTCCTATCCATGAGCAGTTTACCGTAAGTCATATCCAACAGCTAAGGCAAGAGTATCCTGACATTCAATTAATAGTACACCCCGAATGCCCCCACGCTACGGTTACAGAGGCCAATGCCAGTGGCTCCACGGAGATGATTATTCAACACCTACAGGCCTCTTCCCCCGGTTCCAGATGGGGAATCGGTACCGAGATCAACCTTGTCAAGAGGCTGGCTAGGGAGCACTCTGACAAGGAGATTCTCTCCCTGGATGAGAGAATCGGGCCATGCCCCGATATGATGAAAATAACTCCTGAAGATATTCTATGGTGCTTGGAGAGTCTTCTTCAGGGTGAGATCAGGAACCAGATCAGCGTAAGAAGCGAGGTAGCGGGATGGGCCCGAATCGCCCTTCGACGTATGCTGGATGCAGGGTGTTAAGGTGATCAATCCATGAGTGAAAAACGCCGAGAAATGATCCTAAAGATTCTATCTGGCCAGTC
>JAAZLW010000045.1 GCA_012799135.1 Bacillota bacterium
CGCCAAAAGTGGCAAAGTATGCCAATACCTCTCCCGGCCATTAGCAGCAGCCTTCCTGCAACTTTCTTCTACCCCATTTGGGCAGACTATTATCCAAAGTGATTCCAGGAGGCAAGATCTACATGGCTAGCAAGGGCAGAGTATATTTTCTCACAGCCTATATCGAATTCCTGTTAGATGAAGGGATCAAGTCAGAGGAGTACTACCTTGGTGATGCCAGCCGCTTTCTCCGCTTTCTGCTCTCACGGGTGGAGGAAAAAGACATTCAGGCCTTTGTGGAGCACAGTTCACCGAGTTACCAGAGGCGATTGCGCAAGACCTTACGGAAGTTTTACTCATTTGCTCAAAAGGAGTTGAAGATTACCAACACGGCCTTAGAGCAGGTGTGAGCAGCTCGCGCTGCACGGAATGGTTTGACAAGGGAAGTCACTCAAGGTATAATAAACCGTGTCAAGGTTGGTTTGCGGGGTATGGCGCAGTTTGGTAGCGCGCTTCGTTCGGGACGAAGAGGCCCTCGGTTCGAATCCGAGTACCCCGACCATCTTTCGTGATTAACAACCCATGGCCAAACTACTGTTTTGGCCATGGGTTGTTTACATTGTGTGTTTCGGATGCGGTAACTGCCTGGGCCCGTAGAAACCTGCACCTCTTAGCTGCTCAGCCGAGCCTTGTATTTTAGCTGATCAGCTAGCTTGGCAATGATTAAGGAATTGGTGGGGAATCGACCTTTGGTCGTTCTTCCTGTCAGTTCTTCCAGGAAGGCACGGTTGCCGTGATCCCAAGCGGTTATGACAGCATTGCGGATAGCTGCCTCTACGCCTCCCGGAGTCGTATTATACTTTTCTGCCAGCCTAGGGTAAAGCTCCTTTGTTAAGGACCCACCAAAAAGCCCTTCTTCTTCCAGAACCACCAACACCGCATCCCGCAAGTAATTATACCCCTTAAAATGGGCAGGAATACCGATCTTATGTAATAGCTCCGTGACCATGGCTTCTCGGTTAACCGTGGAGCGTGCCATTGTGCGAGGTGATTGGTTGAGTTCCAGCTCCGGCTCCCTTACCAGGGAATCCTCTGTATCGTCCCCGGCAAATTGCCTAATACGATCAGCCAATACATTGAGATCAAAGGGCTTCACCACAAAGTAATCAGCACCAAGATCAGTAAACCGCCGGATGATATCCTCTCTTCCAAAGGCTGTCAACACGATAATCTTAGGTCTTTGAGTCAGGTGTAGTCGGGAAAGGCGCTCCATCACACCTAAGCCATCAAGATGTGGCATAGTTATGTCCAAAATGACAACATCCGGCTCCTGTTCTTCGATCAAGGTTAGGGTCTCTTCACCATCATGGGCGATACCCACCACCTGCATTGCTTCCTGGCGCTCCAAAAAAGCCTCCAAAGTCTCACAAAGCCCAACATTGTTATCCGCTATGAGGATCTTGAGCATCACTCTTGCCTCCTAAGGTTCAATTTACCCAAAACGCAGGTCATTACCCCATTGCTCAAACCACTTGGTACGCTTTTCGACATATGTGAGAATATTCCTGCAACATTATGGGAAAGAACCAAAGAATGGGGACCATCGCTGTGCTCGACTGACTGAGGGTGGAGAATATCTTTAGACAAGACGACTCATAATATAAATAGGCTTGCCTAGGAACCGGCGGGTGGAATGAACCGGTCGCATTCCGGCGAGGTTACGTATTAGAGGCTGGTCACTTCGCTCAACCGGCCCGCCGCCCAGGCGGCTAGGTGGTAACCACCGGCAACGGCAGAAGCGAAACACGTTTCTGCCGTTGCTCTGTTCTATCTGTATTCACCATTGCTGAAAGCATAGGCCACCGTTACGGAAAGTGTGCCTTGTTTGGCAGAGCCCCAGGCATAACCTCAGGTGATTGAGGCCTACTCAATTGCCTGTGGCTAGTCGTCACGGGCACCACGCAAAAGTAGTAACCTAACTAGTTGCGATGCAGCCATCGCGGCAGCTGCTACATAGGTCAATGCCGCAGCCTTCAGCACTTGTTTAGCCTTGGGTACTTCGGTCCGAGTCAAGTACCGGCCACCTTCCAGCATGGTCAAGGCGCGGCGACTGGCATTGAACTCTACCGGCAGAGTCACCAACTGAAAAACCAAAGCACCGATAAACAGCCATATCCCTACATTCATAATCGTCTGGGACCAAGTAATAAAACCAATGAAAAATAAAGGGAAAGCCATCTGAGAGCCAATGCTAGCCACAGGATATAGATTATTGCGAATACCTAAAGGGATATACGCCTCGGCGTGCTGCACAGCATGCCCTGTCTCGTGAGCAGCTACCCCCAAGGCAGCCACGGAAGTACTCTGATAAACCTGCGGAGAAAGGCGCATTCTCTTACTGCGGGGATCATAGTGGTCAGATAACGTACCGGCGATCAGCTCAACGGGCACATCGTACAGACCATTGGCATCCAGCAACTCCCTAGCCACCTGGGCACCGGTCATACCCGCTTGAGAGCGTTCATGCATATAACGCCTAAACGTCGTCTGGACTTTCCCCTGAGCGTAAATGGCCAACAACAAAGCCGGGATCAGCAAAACATAGGTTGGATCAAAATAAAAAGGGAAAAACACGTAAACACCCTCCTTCTTAGCCGTCTTCCGCTTCGGCGAGTTTGGCTCCCATTCCTTCGACCTTCAGCACCACTATCACTATATACTAACCCCTGCCCAATTGTCCAGAAAACGCGCTCTCAATGCCCGCTAGAGACCTGTATTGAGCCTCCCTGGATCCCTTCGCAGCCCCTTTGGCTTCTACGGGAGCAACGAAGCTTCCAGTGCTGCCTTCACTTTCTCCAGATCTACTTGAGTGTTGAAACAGGGACCATGGGGTCGCTGATTGGTGATGCCCCTTACCAGGATCTGCCGACTGTCCTGTAGGCCGCTGACCAAATCCCTCTCACAGGCTATGGCGATCACCACTTCGGGGCGCAGGTCTTGCAGCAACTGCCGGGCCTTGGTCCCACCGGTGGCGATGGCGGCATGCACCCCATAGGCATCGGCCAATTCCAACAATCCTCCCACAGAGCAGCGGCCACAACGGCGGCACTGTCGAATATCGTTGGTTACCTTGCGGGGGCATTCCGCTTCCTGTAGACAGACCGGGGCCAGAATCAGCAACTCCTGTGGCCGTACCCGTTCTTGTCGCTGTCGAACCAGCTGATTATTGACTTCAATAAACGAGGCCCTGATCCGGTCTCTCTCTATCCCCAGCAGAGCTCCCAAACGCAGTGCCAGTGGCAGAAAGGCGAAGGCGACTCTTTCGCGAGCCCTGCTTAGAATAGAGATATTCTGATGGCTGATCAAAGAGACCAACAAACTGACAATTCCCGCCGCGGCATATACCAAGAAGCCACTCAAGAGGATAATAACAGCGAACCACGCCCAGCGCCCGACCTCCGAGCCGCTCCGGAAAAGATACCAGCTCACTCCTGCTACCCCTGCCACCACCATGAGGCTAATTGAAAGTAGCGCCACAAATACCCGCTTTTTCTCATCAGGCACCATCCGGAGGCCCTCCTAGGATCTCCCCAGGCTCAAGCCGATAGCCGTTAGCATAGTCTCGACCCCGTATACGAGCCCGATTTGGGGGTTGTACCACCTCTAGAGAAATGCAACCGGAACCGGTGGTTACTATAATGCCATTCCCAGCAACACCGACAATGGTACCGGGAGCGCTCATAGTCTCCTGCTCACTCCCACAAGCTTCCCATACCTTGAGCACCTCGCCTCGGTGCATCGTAAAAGCTCCGGGCCAGGGAACCAAGCCCCGGACCAAATTGATAATCTCACCGGCAGGAGCATCCCAAGAAATCCTACCAGATTCTCTCGTCAGTCTCTGTGCATAGGTTGCTTGCGTTTCGGCTTGTGGTGTCGGCTCCAGACTGCCCTCAGCCAAGCGGTTGAGGGTTTCTATCAGCACCTCGGCACCCACGACCGCCAGACGCTTTTCTAGACTCTCGGCTGTTTCTAAGGATTCTATCGTAACCTCTCTTTGCAGCAAAATGTCACCGGTATCCCAGCCTTCATCGAGGAGCATCGTAGTTATACCGCTCTTGGAACAACCATCTATGATCGCCTGCTGTATCGGTGCAGCCCCTCGGTATCGGGGCAAAAGCGAAGCATGCACGTTAATGCAACCATGGGGCGGCAGATCCAGAATCACTGAAGGAATCAGCTGACCAAAGGCTACTACCACTATGGCATCAGGGTTGAACTCCTTCAGTTTTTCCACAAAGATCGGGTCTGTAGCTTTCTCCGGCTGAAGCACAGGCAGCCCCGCCTCTAGGGCTATCTTTTTGACCGGCGAATAGCGCACCTCTTGACCCCGGCCTCGACGCCGATCCGGCTGGGTAACCACTGCCTGAATCTCCCATTCTCCGGTAAGGAGTGCTCTCAGGCTTGGTACCGAAAACTCCGGGGTTCCCATGAAGACTAATCTCACGTTGATCACCTCCCCACTTCACCTAAGGCTATTCCTCAGCTTGAATCTCGATCTCTATAGCCCGGTCAATGAACAGCACCCCATCCAGATGATCGATCTCGTGCTGCAAAGTGCGAGCAAATAGTCCCTCTGCTTTGATTCGGGTTGAGCGGCCGGACTCGTTGAGGCCAGAGACGGTCACCTCCTGAGCCCGCTCTACATAGCCAAAGGTTCCGGGAATACTGAGACAGCCTTCCACATCGATTGCTTTACCAGAAGCCTCATCAATCTGAGGATTGATCAGAGCCACTGGACCATCACCTACATCCACAACGATAATCCGCTGACCAATACCAACCTGTGGGGCAGCCAGACCCACTCCATTGGCAAGGCTCATAGTTTCCAGCATATCCTTGATCAGCTTGCGTATCCTCTTGGTCACTTGGGTCACAGGCTCGGCCTTCTGACGCAGGACCGGGTCCCCCTCTTTAACTATTTCTAGAATCGCCACGTGTCCCATCCTCTCCTCCAAGCTATTCAGCATTTCCTAATGAGTTCACTGCTGCCTACTTACAAGATCATAGCAAAGAGCAAGGAGCAACGTCAATACTCACACTACAATCGTGAGCACCAGGCGGAGCGGCGATCAGGTAGGCAAGAGTCTGACGCACCGAAGCCTCCTCACCCTTCAGTAGTATGTGCCAGCGATAGCGCTTTCGCACCTTGGAAAGGGGAGTAGGTGATGGACCCAATATGGACGACTTTTCTTCTAGTTGGTTGGCATGTGCATATGCCCGCAGGTGATCTGTAACCAAATGAGCGGTGTCGATCACTTGTTCCTCCACCGGCCCCGATATAAGTATACGTGCCAGGAAGCTATAGGGTGGATAGTTCAACTCCCGACGGAAAGCCAGCTCTTCACGGTAGAATGCCATATAATCTTGGCGCGCCGCAGCCTGAATACTGTAGTGATCCGGGGTGTATGTTTGGATGATGACTTCACCTGCCTTATCACCCCGCCCGGCCCGGCCGCTTACTTGGGTCAAAAGTTGAAAGGTACGCTCTCCTGACCGAAAATCTGGAATATTGAGGGCCGTATCCGCCGTGATCACTCCCACTAAAGTGACATTAGGGAAATCCAACCCCTTGGCGATCATCTGCGTGCCTAACAGAATGTCAGCCTCGCCTTTGCCGAACCGCCCCAGAATTGCCCCATGAGCTCCTTTCCAACGGGTCGTATCCATGTCCATCCTAAGCAGCCTAACACCGTGATATTCGTGCCTCAAGACCTCCTCCACCCGTTGGGTTCCTACACCGAAACGTCGTAGATAGTGGCTCCGGCATTCGGGACACAGCTTGGGAACAGGCAGCTCCAACCCACAATAGTGGCATCTGACGCTTTGGTCCGGCTCATGGTATGTAAGGGTGACTCGACAGTTGGTACACTGCAGAACATGACCACACTCCCGACATAGAACACAAGTAGCATAACCTCGCCGATTAAGCAGAATGATTATCTGTTCTCGGCGACGAAGACGGATACCAATAGCCTCCCGCAGCTGTTGACTCAATATTGTCCGATTGCCACGCCGGAGTTCGTCTCGCATATCCACGATATTTACCTGAGGCAGGGGACGATTCTCAATCCGCTCTGGCAAAAGCACGGATCGGTATATCCCGGTCTCTGCCAGGCAGGTGGACTCTATCGCGGGAGTAGCACTGCCCAGTAACACCACTGCTTCGTGCTTACCAGCCCGCCAAAGAGCCACATCCCTGGCGTGATAGCGGGGCATCTCTTCTTGCTTGTAGCTCTGCTCATGCTCCTCATCGATTACAACTAGTCCCAAATTGACAAAAGGGGCAAACACAGCAGAGCGAGCACCCACAGCTATGTCCGCATCACCACTGCGTATTCTTCGCCACTCATCAAAGCGTTCCCCGGGACTTAAGGCACTGTGCAAAATCGCCACCCGTTCCCCAAATCGCGCTTTGAATCGCCGAACAGTTTGGGGAGTAAGCGAGATCTCGGGGACCAGTACGATAGCTTGTTTTCCCAGCTCCAGAGCCTTAGCTATGGCTTGTAGATATACCTCTGTCTTGCCGCTACCGGTCACTCCCCGTAGCAGAAATACTCCGTAACGGGCATCATCCAGTGCTTGTGTTATCTGTTGCAAAGCCCGGGCTTGATCAGGATTGGGAGGCAGAGCAAAGCTCCTCCTTATCTGACTTGGAAAGGGATCCCGATAGATCTCCTTCCAGTCACGCCGAACCAGCCCCTTTTCCTCGAGAGCTCGGACTGTACCAGGCGTTGTTTTGGCCTTGGTCGCCAGTGTCGACTGGGTAAACCGCTCACCTCCCGCCAAGAGGCAAGCCATTACCTCGGCTTGCTTGGGTGCCCGGCTTCGATTAGCCTCGATCCAACTCTTAGTTTCTTCTCTTGATAGATTCAGCCGGTACACTTGAACGCGTTTGACCCTCACCGCTGGATCTGTCCAGCGATACCGTAGTGTAGCATACCCCTTATCCACCAACCCCGCAATGCTGCCGGGCCCACATCCTGTAGCCTCCAAAATAGAATCGACAAGTGCTTCCCCTCGAGCCTCCACGAGGTACTGCAGCACCGCTCGCTGCTGGGGTGCCCGAGTCTCAAGCTCCTGCAGTAGCCTATCGATTGGATCTTGTGCAACTTTCAGAATGACGTATTTTTCGCTCTTGACATGTATGCCGGCAGGTAAAACACAGCGGAGGGCATCCACCAATCGGCTGTAGGTATGATCGGCTAACCATAGAGCAAGTTCCACCATCTCTCGGGTGAGTAAAGGTTCTTCATCTAGCAGCCGCAAGATCGGTTTCACTTCATCGACTGGGCTTTCATCAACTATCCGGATCACGTAACCTACCAAGGTCTGGCTACCAAAGGGAACAATGACCCGATGACCCGGCTGGAGATAATCCTGAAGCTGGGGTGGAACAAAATAATGAAAAGGCCGATCAACGGCCCTACTCGGAAGATCAACTATCACTTCCGCATACTTTCTCACAAGCAAAGCCTCCTGTCTCGTGAGCACTCCCGGTCAGATCCCGCTTACTTCAGAACGAGCCAGGAATCAACTATGAAGAAGCCCCTAGCCTTGGTGGCCGGGGCCCAGAGTCTTATTGGCCTTTCCGTTTCTCCCTCATTGATATGGTCTTCCCTTCACCAATCTCCCAAAGGGCGATGGTTACAGGTTTAGTGGAATCTACCTCAACTAGTTGGGGGCTACCTTCCAGAAGTTGCCGTGCCCGTCTGGCGGCGGTGACCACTAGGGTATAACGACTATCAACTGTGTCTAGCAATTCCTCAATCGGTGGTTGGTTCATCATCTTCCTTCATCACTCCCTGTTCCCCCACTATATCCTTGAGCGAATCGAAATATTCGCTGTGCCGCACCCGACAGCCTTCAGCAGTAATGATGGCCAGGAGCTTCCTTGCAGCCTCGTCAATGTCGTCATTGCGGATCACATAATCATATTCTATCCCAGCTCGAAGCTCTGTTAGGGCCTTATCTAACCTATTCCTAATGGCTGCATCGCTATCCGAGGATCGTCCCCGGAGACGACTCTCCAATTCAGCCATCGTCGGCGGCAATAGAAAAACAAATACAGCCTCCGGCATCTTTGCCTTGACTTGCCGGGCCCCCTGAATATCGATATCCATAACTACTATCTGGCCTCGATCCAGCGACTCACGGATATAAGCCAGGGGTGTACCGTAATAGTGACTGCAAAACTCCGCCCATTCCAGGAAATCCCCTGCCGCTATCCGCTCTTCAAACTCTTCCTTCGACAGAAAGAAATAGTCGCAGCCGTCCTGCTCTAGCGGACGGGGAGGACGGGTTGTCGCCGATATTGAGTACAAAAGCTCAGGGCAACGTTCCCTCACCGCATCTAACACTGTATTCTTACCAGCCCCCGACGGGCCAGAAAGGATTAAAAGAAAACCCCGTTGTCCCACCATCAGTCCCCCAAAGCCGCCATCATGGTCCTGTCCTAGTCTACCGATTCTGCCACAGCCTCTTTGCTGGCTAACCGGTGAGCTACTGTCTCGGGCTGAACAGCCGAGAGAATCACATGATCGCTATCAGTAATAATCACTGCTCGGGTTCGGCGCCCATAAGTGGCGTCAACCAGCATTCCCTGTTCCCGAGCTTCCTGAATGATTCGCTTGATCGGCGCTGATTCCGGGCTAACGATGGCGATAATCCGGTTGGCTGCAACGATATTCCCGAATCCTATATTAGCCAATTTAATACTCAAATCCTGTCCCCCCAAGTGCCCTATCCCATTTTCCGCAAAAGAGCCTCGACCTGACGTTTTCCGAGACCCCGAACACGCCGATTTTCGTGGATACCGATCTCCTCCATAATGCGTCTACTAGTTACTTTACCAATTTGGGGCAGGGATTGCAAGAGATATGAGACCCGCATGCGACCTACCACATCATCATCAGCATCATCGAGGACTTCCTGCAAGGTCAGCTCACCTGATTTCAGCTTTCCCCGAATATGTGCCCGTTCGCTCCTCATCCTTTGAGCTTTTTGAAGGGCTTGCAATTTCTCCCGAGGTGTAAGCTTTGGCAGTGTCAACTCCTTCACCCCCTTACTCAACGTTCTGAACCTGCTCCCGCAGCTTCTCAACCACACTTTTTGCCTCTACAACCCACCGCGATATAGTCACATTACTGGATTTGGAACCAATAGTATTGACTTCTCGATTCATCTCCTGTATCAGAAAATCCAGTTTGCGGCCAACAGGCTCGTCCCCTGCAAGGCTTGACCGAAACTCGACGAGGTGACTCTTGAGCCGTACCAGCTCTTCATCAATATTCGCACGATCCGCCAGGATAGCAGCTTCTTGTGCCAAGCGATGGGGATCAATGGGGATGTCTCCCACCAGTTCTGCCATGCGAACTTCCAGCCGTTCCCGGTACTCTTCGGGTAGAGTCTGGGCCAATGCGGCAACACCCTTCAGGCTATCCTCCAGAAACTCAACATATTCCCGCAGTATTGCGGCCAACCTTTGCCCCTCGACCCTCCGCATCTTTACCAGAGCCGTGGCTGCCTTTTGCCCTGCGCTTACTACCAGACCCTCAAGCAACTCGGCATCCTTGTGATCCATCGCCACCGGCTCCAACACGCCCGGTAAGGAAAGCAGGTAATCCGCTCGACTGGTAGGCTCGATGCCTAAGCGCTTCTCTATCTGCGCAATTGCCTGATTGTATCCCTGCAACAACCCCCAATCTACCTTCACCGTTCTCGGATCTTCTCGAAAATCCTCTATAGTCACTGAAACTTCCACTCTGCCGCGCCCTACGTTTTTCGCAACTACACTGCGCAGGGTCTCCTCCAGAAAATTATATTCCCGAGGCAAGTGGATAGCGAAATCACCATAGCGGTGGTTGACAGATCGCATCTCGACTGTAACCACTACCTCGTGCCCTGCTTGTCCATACCCATAGCCTGTCATACTGCATAAGCCCATACTATAGCCTCGCTTCTTCCCCATACGGTTTCGAATCTGATGTCTTTATACGTACCTTCTTCCCGCTACCCCGAACTCCTTCTCACACCCTCACACCCGCATCCAGGCCAAACGCCGCCGTGCATGTTGGTAAATTGATAAGACAATATCGGCAAAAATAGTGCTCCAACCGGAAAAGAACAATACCAATGCCCACTGGCCGAAAACCAGGGGCACAGTCTTGAAAACCGGCTGTAACATCGGTATGTACAGCACCCCCAAATGCATCGCCATTGAGATGAGCACGGCTCCCACTAGCCAGAGGTTACCGAAGATACCTATCTCCCACACTCTGTGCTCTTCAGAACGGCACTGGAACACAAACAGCAGCTGAGACATGACCAGAGCAGTAAAAGCCATGGTCCGGGCAGATTCGAGGCTTCCGCTTCCCAAGAACAGCTCCAGGGCAAAGACAACCAGTGTGCAAATCCCTATTAAAAACCCTTGGGAGGCGATCCTCAAGTGCAAACCTCGAGCAAAGATACCTTCTTGAGGAGAACGGGGATTGCGATTCATGATATCCGCATCACCTGGATCTATACTGAGAGCTATGGCCGGCAGGCCGTCGGTGACCAGGTTCATCCAGAGGATTTGAATAGGTAAGAGCGGCAAAGGCAGACCGGCGATTGTGGCCAGCAACATGGTCAGCACTTCTCCTACGTTACAGCCTAATAGGTAGCGGATAAACTTGCGGATATTATCATAAATGACTCTACCTTCTTCAACAGCTGCTACTATAGTGGCAAAGTTATCATCGGCCAATACCATATCTGACGCTTCCTTGGTTACATCGGTTCCGGTTCTGCCCATGGCAATACCGATATCAGCTTCTTTCACGGCTGGACCGTCATTGACCCCATCTCCTGTCATCCCTACTATCTCCCCTTGGGCCTTCAAAGCTCGCACGATGCGGACCTTATGCTCAGGCTGTACCCTGGCGAAGACATTCACTCGACCGATCGCATTTTGCAGTTCCCGATCATCCATCTTATCCAGGGCAGCTCCCGTAAGAGCTAGGCCCTCCCCCGGCAAGAGCCCCAACTCCCGGGAGATAGCTACAGCTGTGTTAACGTGGTCACCGGTGACCATGATGGTTCGAATTCCAGCTCGGTTGGCAGAGGCGATGGCTCTCACTGCCTCGGGGCGGGGAGGATCGATCATCCCTACCAGTCCCAGAAAGGTGAGCTCTCGCTCCACTTCCCTCTCTGCGATTCGCCGGTGCAGTGGTCTTTCCAGAGCAGCGGACGGATACTGTCTTCTGGCCACTGCCAATACCCTCAGGGCAGAGCTGGACATAGCTTCATATTGATGCCGGATCTTCTGTCTGTCCCCAAAGCTCAGAGGAACTACACGTCCGTTTTTTAGGATGTGAGTACACAAATCCAAAACGACATCCGGAGCACCTTTTGTCCAGGCGATGGGAATCTGGCCAGGTACCTGGGTAACCACGGTCATGCGTTTGCGGCGAGAATCGAAAGGAAGCTCACCAATAACCCTATGGGTTAACTCCAGATCCTCCCTATATATATCGGCCTTGGCTCCAGCCACCAGCAAAGCACCTTCTGTAGGGTCTCCAACCAAGCTCCACTCCGCATCTTTGCGATCATTCCCATTTCCTGGTTTTAGCTTGCGCCAAAGTCCCTTAATGCCTCCTCTTCTCTCCACTGGAGGGTAGATGCGAGCATTATTGCAAATGACTCCTGCCAATAATGCGTATTCAAGGTCTTCGTCTATTGTGGATAGCCGGCGTCCCTCTGTTGTCAAGATATCTCCTTTCGGGCTGTACCCTACACCGGTCACTTGGTAAGCTGCATTGGCCACACGGACCTCCCTAACGGTCATTATGTTCTGGGTAAGGGTACCGGTTTTGTCGGAGCAAATCACTGTTGCACAGCCTAAGGTCTCCACTGCCGGCAGGTGGCGAACGATGGCATTGCGACGGCTCATGCGTTGTACCCCTACCGCTAAAG
>JAAZLW010000046.1 GCA_012799135.1 Bacillota bacterium
CTAGCTCATAGCCAACCACTGAAGGTGGGGGAAGACTTAGCCTTTCCATCTTCCGGGCACATATCTTCGCGACAGCGTCAAACAGTGAATCCAAAACATCCTGCCAGGCACCTTCCAGTGTGGCAGCGGGTTCAGGGGCGGCAACTGTGACCGAAAGGGAAGCATAGATAGCCTCTTTCAGCCCGATAGCTGTAACTGCAGCGAAGCTAGATAGGAACTGCATCATGTTGGCCAAGTGCCAAAAGCCATTCCAGTCGGCTTCGTAGGTGCCTCCTCGGTCTTCTGTCTCGTCGTTAAGAACACATACCACTGTGGTAGCATATCTATCCTTTTTCTCAGTCATATGGCGCTTAGATAGACCCGCCCAGATACTCAAGGTGTCTTGGGCTTGTGGGTGCCAGCATCCGAAGATTGTGTCGCCAAAGACAAACTGCTCATCCCTTATGCCTAGAGCTTCCGTGATCGGGTGCACCGTATCTGCCCAGTTAGAGAATGCTTGTTCATTCTGCATCTTCTTAGGCTCCAGTAGGGAAAAGGCAAAAGCATTGGCATGGGTTGTAAACACAGTCTCAGCATGGGGATCGCTTAAGTATTGCAGGAACAGTTCAAATGGCTTCAGATCCTTGGGCTGCAGCTTCTCTGCTTTGCCGTTTTGTACGATAGAATGGTACATATTCATGCCAGAGGGCATAGTGTTCCAAGCAAGTGTGTTGGTATAGTAATCACCTTGGTTGCGGTAAACCTGTTGCACGTCTTTCCAGGTGAGGGTCCAAACCCGGTAGTGTCCGGTCCTGGCGATCGCTGCCCGGCGCAGGGTATCATCGTGTACTCTATCTCTGTGAAAAGTAAAGCCATCAGTAAATACAGCCACAGGTTTTTGGTTTTGCGAGGGACGTCTGGGTCGAAGGACAAAATCTGCCCGAGATGGCTCCAGAACCCCAGACTCTTGGTCGAGAGTGACCTGAGGCTCGATTTCCCACAGGCAGTCCCCAACCTGAAGCATATAGCCTTCTTTGTTATTGACTAGTTGCTTGTTGATCTCAATCGACATCTGGTCACTTTTCATCAGTTCAAACGCTCCGATGAATTGCCGTTCCAACTCGCTTTCGAATAGCGCATTGACAGGAATGGTTGCTAACTTGGGGATCTTCTCTATGTTGTCTTTGCCAGTGAGGATTCGCTTGAGCATGATCATGGCTTCTTTACGCGAGATCTCCCCGATGCTACGACTTTGCCTGTATGCAAACAAGCAGTGGTAGCAGCCATTTTTGTTTGGATCAGTTCTGCAACTGCAGTTTTCCAGAGTAGTAAGGGCTTTTTCCAGTATCTCAATCATGGCTGTCTCAGACCGCATTAGCTGCTTGAGATAGCCGGTACCACCGGGAACGGAATCATAAATGACTAAGTACTGCTTACGGTAGGTAGATTCGGGAATCGGCACCTCGCTGATACAAGCCCGAAGGTGATCGACATTGCCGAAATACCCCTTCATTCCCAGCATAAAGGCGGCCACAAAGGACTCCTGCCAGACCTTAGTTGGTTCCATGGTAGTAGAAGGAACCAAGATCCTTAAAGCCTCGGTGACAAACTCACGGTAGAGAAACATGCACTCTTTGTATGGTTCTGTCAGTGGTTGCCTCTTTGCCCGGCAGGTCATCGTATGGTTAGGTCGAGCATTCTCCCGCTGGATCTTGCCGCAACCTTGGCAAATCATGAAGCCCTTGCGCACATCCTCATGGCCTGCCACGGTAATCCTTTCTCCCATAATGTCTCTTTCACCAAAATTGATCTCCCGCATCTTGGCCTTTTGGACGAATTCATATCCAAA
>JAAZLW010000337.1 GCA_012799135.1 Bacillota bacterium
GTCCATTCCTCCTGATTGATCATGCTCTTCTTACCATGCTCCCCTCTAAGAAACAGCCCCCTTTCCCCTGGATAAAAGTAATCATATGGCTCTTCCCCCAAAGTCTATCGGGGAGTCTCTTAAGGCACTGACTAATGACTCCGAAGGTTCTTTTCGCATTATTCTCCTCTTATGTACATTATATCAAACTTATCGCAGGTTAACATGCTTAGTTGATGATAATTTTCAAGACTCTAGGTGCCCTTAGGCGCTGGTCTTTACCTAGCTCTCTGGAGAGGCACCAAACCCGAGGCCAAAGGTCAAGATATGCCGTTCGCTCGATTGTAGGCGATGCAAGAGCCTCCCCACTCGGTCATCACTGACTGAGCAAAGGAGGCTTCAAGACCCTGTTTATTGCACAAGCGTCTCTTTCGGTTAACAGTTACTCTCTCTATCCTGCTGCATCTCGGCATATAGCGGAGCCAACACCCTTGAGCTCTAGACTCTCTGCCAAATGACAGCGTACAGCATGGGAAGACCCATTCGAGGCCATCTCCCGCAATTCAGGCACTTCTTCATGACAGATGGCTTTAGCATAGCGGCAGCGAGGGGCAAAAGTGCAGCCCTTACTCTCGCCCTGATAGCCCTCTGCTTCTCCTTCAAGTATCTGCTCGTCAAACCGAAACCCTGGCTCTGGCCGAGGTACTGCCGAAAGCAATGTCTCCACATAAGGATGCAGAGGATTATCAAATAGCTCCTCGGTATCCGCCATCTCCACAATTCTCCCCAAGTACATGACCAGGGTACGGTCGCAAAGATGCTCCACAACACTAAGATCATGGGAAATGAATAAGAACGTTAAGTTGAACTGGGCCTGGAGATCCTGAAGAAGATTGAGCACCTGAGCTTGAATAGATACATCCAGGGCAGAAACAGGTTCATCAGCGATGATGATCTCCGGGTTGAGGATTAGTGCCCGAGCAATGCCAATCCTTTGCCGCTGCCCTCCGCTAAAGGCATGGGGATAGCGAGACATGAACTTAGGATCCAAGCCTACTACTTTGAGGATTTCCATTGCTCGCTCTTTCCGCTCAGCTACAGTGCCGATCCCATAGCAGTATAATGGCTCCTGCACAATCTCCTGTACAGTCATCCTGGGATTCAAAGACGAATAGGGATCTTGAAAAATCATCTGCATCCGTCTTCGGAGGTTCCACAGTTCCTTGCGATCTAGTTCAGCAATATCTACTGGACCCGAACTATCATGATAGATTATTGAGCCAGCGGTGGGTTCTATAATCCGCAAGAGCATGCGGCCTGTAGTCGTCTTGCCACATCCACTCTCGCCAACTAGACCAACGGTCTCTCCCCGACGGATGGAGAAACTCACACCATCGACAGCCTTCACCCATCCTGCTTTTTTCCTCAAGAAGGCACCTTCTTGGATGGGGAAATATTTCTTAAGTTCGCGTGCCTCGAGCAGTGTTGAAGAAGACATTGGCATTCCACCTTTCACCTTGGTTCGCCTATTAGAAGACACGAAGCGCTGTGGTGATCCGATACTCGCACAGCTGACGGTTTTTGTTTGTCGCATATGCCGGGCCTAGCAAGCCAGCATCTGGGGTGGAAAGCACATCCCGGCAAGCTAGTGTAAGCATCGGGTAAGCTTCCTTCGATGCTCCAGAGCCGTCCGCCGGTTCTTTGGCCTAATCTGGGCATGGATTTCAGTAGTCCTTGTGTATAGGGGTGAGCGGGGCTAGAAAGCACCTCTTCGACACTGCCTTCTTCAACCACCTCTCCCAGATACATGACAGCTATGCGGTGGGATAAGGCAGCCACCACACCAATATTGTGGGTGATTAACAAAATACTCATTCCTAGCTGCATCTGCAAGCTTCGCAAAAGCTCTAGTATCTGGGCCTGGGTAGTGACATCCAAGGCCGTTGTCGGCTCGTCGGCAATAAGAAGTGCCGGATTGCATGATAATGCCATAGCGATCATGGCTCGCTGTCGCATACCCCCACTTAGCTGAAAGGGGTAAGCATCGACTCGTCGCTCCGGCTCGGGTATACCTACTAGAGATAGGACCTCAATAACCCTATCTCGAGCCTGCTTCTTATCGACGCCCAAATGCAGCTCTACCATTTCGCCAATCTGATGCCCAATGGTATGGATAGGGCTAAAGGAAGTCATTGGTTCCTGGAAGACCATAGCTATCTCCTTGCCCCGGATCTTACCCATGGTATCGCTTCTCGGATCCAAGCTCTCCAGCTGTATAGGATTGCTAGTCCAATCTCGATATAGCCGGATATTTCCCGCTGTTATCTTCCCGGGTTTTGGGATAAGTCCCATAATAGCCCTAGCTGTCATGCTCTTGCCGCAGCCACTCTCGCCCACTAGGCCCAGAGTCTTGCCCCTGTATATGTCTAGATTTACTCCCCTCAGAGCACGGACAATACCTTCCCGTGTTTTGAACTCAACTTGTAAATCCTCTATAGTAACCAGAGCATCATTTTTGCCCATGGAATCAGCTCCTCGCACAGAGATCATAAATGGGAATAGGGGTCCGCCGCATCCCGGAGGCCATCACCGACAAAGTTAAAGGCAAGGACGGCACCAATGACAAATAGAGCTGGAGTCAGCAACCACGGATGCACGGCGATAGTATTCAGGTTCTGGGCTTCCTTCAGCAGTACACCCCAACTAATAACCGGAGGACGCAGTCCTAATCCGAGAAAGCTGAGGGCGGTCTCGCCCAGTATCATCTGTGGTATTGACAGTGTCACTGACACAATAATATGGCTCATGAAGGACGGCAGCATATGCACAAAAATAATCCTTAGCTCACTAGCACCGGCTAGACGCGCACTAATGACGAAATCCTCTTCCCTCAGGGATAGAAACCTACCCCTCACCCGCCTAGCTAGCGTGGTCCAACCGATAATCGATAGCACAATGGTAATGGCGAAGTAAGTTTTCAAAGGCGTCCAGTCCGAAGGAACCGCAGCAGATAACCCCATCCATAAGGGTATGGTTGGCATCGAGCGTAAGATCTCTATCAACCTTTGTATAATGTTGTCTATGGTACCCCCGTAGTATCCTGCTAGGCCACCCAGAAGGAGACCAATGAACAAACTGAGAAAAACACTACAAAGCCCCATGGTCAAAGATATCCGGCCACCATGCAATATTCGTGAGAAAAGGTCTCTACCCAATCGATCTGTGCCTAGGAGAAACAGCGTGCCACCAGGTTCTTCTACGCCCATGAAATGTGTATCAGTATTGATGAGGCCCAATAGCTTATACTCATATCCTTTGGTGAAGAAGCGTACGGGATACCGCTTACTCGTATCGATGGTATAGATCCGCATCAGCGTCTGTGGATCTAGGCTCTGCTTGTAACCATAGACAAAAGGCCTTGCCTGAAACTGCCCCTCATGGACGAACCTGATTCTCTGAGGAGGAGCATAGATAAACTTGTTGTATCGCAACGTAGGATCGTGTGGACTGAAAAACTCCGCAAATAGGGCAACAAGATAAAAGATGCACAAGACTACTGCAGCCCCCATGGCAAGCTTGTGCTTCCTAAACTGCCACCCCA
>JAAZLW010000047.1 GCA_012799135.1 Bacillota bacterium
CTGAGGATGGCCAGCGAGCCACCGAGAAAGCGTGACTTGTGATTGGTGTGATGGATGACATCTACCGGAAAGCCGATAGAGACCAAACAGCCAAAATGGCGATCTCGCTCTTTGCCTATATCCATATTGATGATTTTGCCCTGCCATAGTAAGGTGGCGGCTTTGGTAGGTGCCAAGGGTATGCCTAAAGAACGCGCATGGTCATTGCCGGTTCCACCGGGGATAACGGCTAAGGCCGTTTCGGTGCCGGCGATTCCTTGGATTACTTCATTTACCGTACCATCACCACCGATAGCGGCCACCAGTGGTATACCCTGGGCCGCGGCCTGGCTGGCTAGCTCGGTAGCATGACCTGGTGCTCGGGTGAGCTGAACCTCCCATTTCCAACTGGCTCGGTTAAGGACCTTTTGGGTCACGCCTAGTGCGCGCAGTGAACGGCCTCTACCGGCCGTGGGATTGACGATTATTCTGGCACAAACCATCTGATCACCTGCTTATACTGCAATGGACGACCTCGCAGCCTGGCATTCCTAGTCAAAGGACCCCAAGGTCGGACTGTGATAGCCAAGCGATACTGCTCAATGTTAGCTAATTCTGCATGAAGATAGATAAACCTGCCGATCGGGTACTTAAGTACAGGAATTCTCACCTCTGGCATCGAATAACATAACAGAAAATCCTAAAGATGTGTGGACAATTAAAGGGGTGGTGTAATGAAAGAGCACTGGATCTGGTTGACCATCTTGGTTTGTGTCTTCCTTGTCTTGAACAATGGTACAGTCTTAGCAGAGGAACCCATCGATTATAAATTAAATATGCAGATGCGGTTAGAAAAAGCCGAGAAACCGGTGACTTTATTCGGTGATTTGGCTGCATCCAAAGATAGCTTCAAGTTGGGATTGCGCTACAGAGCTATGCCCAACATATATGTAGCGCTCCATGGGGAGTTAAGTGAAGATCATCCCATCGATGTGGAGACGATCTACCGTATCCCGATCGGGATGGAGTATGCTAATCTCTATGCCGGCCTCGGTGTTAGCCTGGCAAACAGCGCCTTGTTCAATGGTTATCTGATCGGTGGAGTGGAAGCAGCCCTAGTCTTTTTGCAGATGAATTACCATACTGATGCCGGTGAGCTGATCGGTTGGGGGGGCCTGCGCATCCCTATTTTTTAGCATTTTGATCATCTGGGTCTGGCCGTTGGCCGGGCCTTTTCATATTATGTAGACCTCCGGCTGGAAGGAATAGCTGTGAGGCTCTATCTAGGGAACTGGGATTGGATAGATAATCGGGTCTTGAGGATGTCGAAGGACCAAGGTTTAGCTGCACGGAGTTAGGAGGTAGTGAGTGTGGCACATTTGTTTGGCCGACATTGGCAACGCCAGGAGCTTTTGGATCATGTAGGAGATATTCAGCAGCTAGGAGGAGTCCGCCGCCTAGTACTAGCTGAAGGGCGAGAGGCAGGGGTGGAGATGGCCCAGTTCCGCACAGGGACAGGGCTTAATTTCGATGTATGTTTGAGCAGAGCTCTGGATATTTCCCATGCGGATTATCAGGGGCAGGCATTGGCTTGGCGTTCCTCTACGGGTGATGTGGCACCTACTTACTATGAGCCACAGGGAAGGGGCTGGCTGCGAAGCTTCTCAGGAGGATTAGTCAAGACTTGCGGGCTGACCAACGCGGGGGCAGCTTGTACGGATCAAGGTCAGGAACTGGGTATGCATGGCCGTATCGGCAATTTGCCGGCAGAGAGAATCTGGGTCGATGGCGCCTGGGATGGTGATGATTATCTGATGTGGGCCCAGGGCCGGGTCCGGGAGACCACCGTTTTCGGTGAAAATCTAGTACTCACTCGGCGAGTGACGGCTCGGTTAGGGGAAAGCAAGCTTTGGATCGATGATCTGGTAGAAAACGAAGGAGCTGCCATTAGTGAGTTCATGCTGCTTTACCATATAAACCTAGGTTTTCCCGTGGTAGCTGATGGTTCTGAGCTGTTAGTACCTACGGGAAAAGTAGTACCCAGGGATGCCGATGCCGAGGAGGGCAAGGAGCTCTATGCCAGTTTTCATGCACCTCAAGGCGGTTATCGGGAAAAGGTGTACTACCACGATGTGGAGCCGGATCCTGAGGGGTATGTCACAGCAGCTGTGGTCAATCGCAAGCATAACAACGGTCAAGGGCTAGGAGTTTATGTTCGATACGAGAAAGAGCAGCTACCTCAGCTAATCCAGTGGAAAATGATGGACAAGCGCACCTATGTGGTAGGTTTGGAACCAGCCAACTGTCTGGTGGAAGGCAGAGATCGGGAACGGGAGCGGGGTACCCTGCAGTTCCTCGCACCAGGTGAGGTCAAGCGCTTTCAGTTGGAGATTGGAGTATTACCCTGTCTTGAGGCGATCCAAGAGCTGGAAAGAAAGTTGGAGAATGGTTAACACTAGTTGCTAGAAGCGGTACTCCAAGCCCAGCCGACTGTCAGTAAATTGGTAGTCGCTCTGCTGCACATGGCGTAGAGATGTGTTCAGGTAAAGCCCTTGATGATCTTTAAGTAGCTGCTTTACCCACCCCAAACCTATGGCCCAAGCAGTCCGGGAGCCCACTTGGGCCGATAACTCCAAACGGCCTGAGCCCAGGGCTCCCAATTCTTTCTCGACACTGGCCAGCCCATAGTAATCCATGCTGCTAGCCCCTCCCTTTAGGGGGAGGTAGGTAAGAGAACCTAGACTCATACGATAGAAGGCGTCTTGGGCCAAGGTCCAGTAGATTTGTGTATCGAGATAGGTGCCGGCCTCACCGCTACTACCAGGTAGTCGCGGCATCAACAAGCTTCCCATTCCTGTTTCAGAAAAGCCATCCTGTCCCAACTGGTCTCCAAGAAGCAGGGGACCAGGGCGGCCACTGGATCGGAGCACTGTCCGGTGGGAGGTGAGATCCGGGGTAGTCGCTGTCTGGTGCGAAACATTGAGCCCCAAACCGATAGAGCCTTGAGGGATATAGGAGTAGTCGGTACTGCCCCTTAGGGTCCACCGATTACCTCGGTGAGGGGAATTGGGTGGATTAGGTTCCTGCCACCTGATCTGCTTCTGGCTGGCCAGAAGCATGCCTGACCATGCTTCTCCCCAGGTGCCTTCACTGACCAGAGAGTACTCGGTACTCAGCAGGGTACTGTAGGCAGGGTCTTGTCTTTGGGACCAGCTAAATATCCCTTTACTTCTCCAATTAGGGCTCCAGGGCCAGCTAAGGGAAAGCGAGCCGCCATTCTCCACTGAGCTACGGTCTTTCTCCAGTTCCCTTGTAGCCTCTCGTTGCCAGTGTCCCTGAAGGTTCACCGTTTCACTTGGATGCCAGCGCCAGGCCAGGGTAGCCTCTTGTCGCCAGTGGCGAGGGCTTTCGCCAAGGGATTTCCAGAGCGATGGATTTTCCAGGTCAAACGAGGCCTTCCTTCCGGTTGGTTGCAGATCGAGACCTTGAGCCATAAAGCTCCTCATTTCCCGTCCTACTCTTTGGTCAAGACCGGCAGCAACACTCCAACGGTGATCAGGGTCGTGCCAGGTGCTCTCCAGCCTCCCTAGGCCTCCCATTTCCGGTGGAGTTGACGGTGAGGCCTGGTATCGCCAAATGTGAAAGGTAGTGTTGATCGGTAGAGCGGTAAACAGACTCCAATCTAGATCTGTGGAGAGGGTCTGACCTGTCTCCCCATGGGCTAAGTGCCAGCTGCCCAAGTGTAGTACACCTGGGGTAAGATGCTGCTTCAGGCTGACGGCCATTCCTTGATATGGGCGAGCTTCCCACGGATCTGTCAAGGTAAGGGTCTGGGGTTGCCTAAAGGCCAAAAATTCCCAAATACTGGTATTCAGGGTGGTGCGCACTCTAAAGCGGCCGGTAGGGGTAGTCTCAGTTGAGCGGTGATATAGATCATCTGAATCATTAGGTAGGGTCAACTGAGCTTCCAGTATCGTTCTATCCCAGGCATTGGCCTTTAGCTGAAGGGTGGTCTGACCATCGCCAATTCCACCGATGCCTGCTTGGAGGACCGAGAAACTAGTGTGTCTATTACCGGGACGGTTGAAGGTAGCAGCTAGCTTAAGGTGATTGGGGTGGGGGACGTTTTCTACCATCCCGGGGGCGTCCCACTGGAAAGCAGAGGTTTGGCCACTACCGCTTAGCTCCCAATGGATAGGGCCCTTTTCCACAGATGCAGCAAACCGGGCCATATAGCCTTCCATAGCCTCAACACCCTGTAGCTGCCATTCATCGAAAAAAATAGTTGCGGATTTAGTGCCTGGGGCTGTTGTTATGGCCAAAACGATGGAGGCAATGGTCCTTCCCACTAGCTGGGCAGCGGGCTTGGTTAAGGTGATGCTATAGTGATGCCAGCCCGGGGATAGCCCAAACTGGAAAGGGCTGGTTGCTTGGTTGTGCTCATCCAGCAGCCAGATAGTCAGCCCAGTGCCCGGGGCCGGGGCATGAGCCCAGAAAGTTAGATACTGAGCTTCGCTAGGGCTAAAGCTTCGAGGAAGCAGTCCCCATACCTGTGGCGGCTCCGCAGGCGAAGGCTCCTTGAGCTTCTCTATACTCACAGATAAAGCTGTATTGCCCGGTGGGGGCATCCAGGGAGCAATCGGGAGTGGGATGCTTTCAAGCTGAACTAAGGTATCCCGGGGCTTTAGGTGCTGCCAGCGATCGGTGGCTTGGTTTGTCCCTACGACATCCAGGGCGCCGAATATGACTTGGCCCTTGCTTGTGCCCGGCAGCAGACTAGTTAGCTCAAGTTCGATAGCAGTGATTTTCTCCCAGGAGGGGATACCTGCTTTGACCCAATCATCACGGGCCAGCACGATATCCTGCCATCCCACTAAGCCGCCTAGAGTTACTGATTGGTGAAAAGAGCCACCACTGCCCGAGATGAGGGCGAGCTCCATCTTGACCCCCGGCAGGGGCTGTGGTAATCCTAGCGTGAGCACTAGGGTACTACTGGCCGCCAAATTGAGAAAAGCCGGCAGGGTCAGTCTGGTCTTTACTCTGGCACCACTGCCTTCCATGACAAAATCCAGCTGCAGGGCAGAGCGAGTGACTCCCTCAGCTGGGCTCCAGCCAGTGGCCTTGCTTAAGTGCAGGCAGCTGCCACTAGTGACCTCGGGGCGGGACCATCGATCAGTATCGGCTATCTCCAGTGATAGAGGGTGACGCAGTGTGTGGTCTTCCATGTCTTCTACTGTCCGGTCCCTTGGTTTTGCTGGCAAGGAAGTGCGGCGCCATACCTCGGCTGCCCAATGGGGAGAAGTGCCTTCAGTGCCTTGTTCCCAGGAGAGTGCTGACCAAGCAAGGCGGGATGTATAGGAAATGTCATCTGCTGACGAGAACGGGTAAGCGTGCAGGTTCTGAGTATCTACATCTCGCCTGGACAAATACGAGAGCCCCAAAATGCCGTGCTCAGCCTGATACTGTCCCCTAAGGCCCTGGACTAATGGCTTTTTCGCAAAGGTAGTATCGGGTACCTGGTAGGAGATGGCTACTTCTTGGGCATCCGGCCAAAATCCCAGAAGCTGAATTCGCCCCAGTGTATAGTCGATTTGGTAGTCCTGACTGGGTGTTAGTGTCGTGTTTCCAATGCGAATAACCTCAGTACCGGCCAAGATCGGTGCCAGTCGAGTCTGGTAGAGCCTGGCTGTGGGGGATAGAGTAAAGGTTTCGATGTGAGTCAGAGTCTGGGGATGGCCGGCGGCTAAGGAAAAAGTAAAATCGCCCCAGTCTATAGTCGCTTGTGCACCGGTCAGGGCTTGGGTGCACGGTGAGAGGGGCGGGGATAGCGGGCCAGTGTCGACATCACCCAAGGCTACGGAGGCCCTAGGCATGTCCACCCGCAAGAGGTACTGGGGAAAGAACGGATCATCATCGAATCTGCCCCTTACCCAGATCCCAGGCCACAGGCCCTCTACCTCTGCTTCCAATCTCTGGTTTAAGACCAAGCCGGGTGGCGGTGTGGATAAGCCCGGATAAGCGGTTGCGCCACTAATGCCGGTATATTGAAGCTCCAGGACTTTTGTACCATGTAGGCTCAATCCCGAGAGCGCCTCTTGCTGGTCCCCAGCATCCGGTGGATCTAGCGAACCAGAGGTGAGAATAGCTAGGGGCTCGCTACTACCCTCCTCGGCTCTGGCTATCGGTGGCGACAGCCAGAGACAGTAGCCAGCCAGCCCTGCCAAAATGATCGCCAGAATTATCAATACCCTTTTTCCACCCACATTTCTATCTCCATCCATCTGATGGCTCTCCATTCTATGCTTCCTGAGCCAATTTTAGCAAAACAAGCCACCAATAGCAAAAGGCCTTAAGCAGGATGGTGCCGTTTAATGTCGAATCTGCCACATAATACTAGTAGGTACATAGATATACTTGGGCCGATCAATGCCAAGCTTCGTTGGGCAAGGGGGTAGTAGCGCAAGATCGGATTTACCGAAAGCACGTGGGCGGCGGCATTTTCGTACAGAGAGGTGATGGGCAATATGGATAGTCAATTAAGCAGCAAATTAGAAAGACTAATGATCACTGTATGGCTCCTTCTATGTCTGGTTATGACGGGTGGGGCCCAAGCCGAAGCCAAGGAAAGTGGGGGTGATCCACTACCTGTTCTCAGGTTTGGCACTACCGCCCGGATCTGGGGGATGGGTAATGCCGGTGTGGCTGCAGCTAAGGGGGTGGAAGGGCTTTATTATAACCCTGCGGCTTTGGCTACTGTCCGTCAGCCGGAGCTATCAGTCAGCCATTCGTCGCTATGGGTAGATACCGATCTGAGTTTCATGGCCGCCGCTCTACCGATAACCGACCAGGGCGGCATAGGGGCTGGGCTTTTGCTGGTATCCAGTCCCAACATCCCAGGTACCGGTGAAGGTGACGTTTTGGAGGACCATTTCGACTACCTACAGGCGGTTGCTTACATAGGGGGAGCCATGGCTGTTGATGATGTTTGGGGAGCAGGTATAACCATCAAAGGGCTTTTTGGAGAACTGGAGGAAGATAGATGCCGGGGATACTCGCTGGAGGGAGGCTTGCGCTATCAGGTCAATCAGTCGTTGACCGTTAGCCTTCTGGCCAGAGACCTGGTGGGTGAACTCACTTGGACAACAGGTCTGAAAGAGGCCATACCGACACAGATTCTAGGAGGAGCCGCCATGTCTTTTTATGATGGCAAGCTTCTCGTTAGTGGACAGAGTGATCTAACCTTCAAGGATTGGGGTTTTGGTGCCGAATACAGTATTGGAGAGCACATACAGTTGCGGGGCGGCTATGTAAAGGATAGCATCACAGCCGGCGCCGGCTTGGCCGTAGGCAATACCCGGCTAGACTACAGTTGGGTGGGCCACGAAATGGGAGGTACCCATCGGGTTAGCTTCGGTGTAGACTTTTGAGCCAGTAAGGGGAGACTGGTGAGAACTGGCAGGATTGGGTACCCTTCTTGCCGAACTTGCATGGCAGGCTCTGGCTTTGCGTCGTTTTTTGGTGACCGGTGTTGGATCTTATTGGAAAATCTGCTAGAATGAGTAGTACAGGTCAGCTACAGACAAGGAGGGAGAATATGGATGAAGTCAAGCGCAAGGTAGATCAAGAGCGGCAGTTGGTCATTTTCCGTCTATATGGTGAAGAGTTTGGGGTAGAGATTACCAAGGTGCGAGAAATTGTCAAACCCCGGGAGATAACCAGGCTTCCCAATGTTGTAGATTTCGTTGAAGGAGTGACGAACCTACGGGGTGAAGTCATTCCGATCATCGATCTCAAGAAGCGATTTGGTGTGGAAGCGACGGACATGACCGATGATTCTCGCATAATCATAGTGGATATTAGTGATAACCGAGTAGGTCTGATAGTCGATGATGTCACTGAGGTGTTGCGCATTTCCGATGAAGATATCGACCCACCTCCCCGTACTATAGCTGGACTCAAGGCAGAGTATATCCAGGGTATAGGTAAAGTAGGCGAAAGGCTACTCATTCTACTGGATGTGGATAAGATCCTCACCACTGAGGAGAGGATCGAACTACAGACCGAAACCCTTCAGGAAGAGCTGGTCGCTGCCACGGCAGAGAAGTAAGGCTTTACTTGGCGAGCATTTGGGTAGGGCGAATGGAGTAAGGGTGAGGAATTTTGGATGAGATTCTTAGTCAGCAAGAAATCGATGAATTGATTAGTCAAGCTACCAGTAAGATTCAGGAGGAAGAGGCGCAACCTGAAGTGGTTGCTTATGATTTTAAGCGACCCCATCGGTTTTCCAAGGAACGGGTGCGGGCTCTGCAGAGAATCCATGAGCAATTTGCCCGGGAGCTTTCCGGAATGGTTTCTGCCAAGGTCCGTTCTCGGGTAGATCTGGGTGTGGCTTCCATAGAACAGCTGACCTTCGGAGAGTTTATCCGTTCAGTACCTAACCCCTCGGTGATCATTCTTTGTACTATGCGGCCCTTAGAAGGAAGCCTGATCATGCAGCTGAGCCCGGATATCTCCTTCTTTCTCTATGACCGACTCTGTGGGGGGCCGGGCATTTCCCTGGGACGTACCCGGGAACTCACCGATATCGAGCTGGCGGTTTTAACGACCCAATTTTTTGAACCAATGGCCGTTAGTTTTGAGAACGCCTGGTCAGAGATTGTGGATATGAGTGTTACACTGGAATCGATCGAGAGCAATCCTCAGTTTCTGCAGATCATGACAGAACGGGAAACTGTTGTCTTAATCTCCTTGGCACTGGGAATTGGCAGCACTCGGGATCTAATCAATATCTGTCTTTCCTACTCAGCTCTGGAACCGGTGCTAAAGCAATTGACAGCTTTGCGTTTATTTGATTCTTTACGACGTCGGGCAGAGCCCGAAGACATACAGATGCTCCGTTCACAGGTGAGGGGAACCCCGATTACCTTGGATGTAGAGCTGGGATCTACTATAGTGACGGTAGCCGATTTGCTGGAGTTGCAGGTTGGTGACGTAATTAGCTTGGATCGTAAACGTTATGAGAACCTGGAGGTACAGGTAGGCGATCTCGCCAAATTCCTAGCTTCACCGGGGAAATTGGGAGACAAGTTGGGGATCGTGATTACAGCGGTGCGGCCCATGGAAAGGAACGAGGCCAATGAGTGATTTCTTGAGCCAAGAGGAAATTGATGCCTTGCTGCAGGGAGCTACAGAGCAGGACTCAGAAGACAATGGTGGCAGTGAGATAGCCAGTGACAGCGGGCCCAGCCTGGAACCTTTCGATGAAGATGCCGATCTACTCGTTGGTAAGCTGGACGAACTGGAACAAGATGCTTTGGCTGAGGTAGGGAACATCTCCATGGGGGCAGCGGCTACGGCCCTTTCTACTATATTGGATCGTAAGGTTTCGATTACTGTCCCTTCTGTAATCCTGACCACAACAGCTGAGGTCCAGGAGAGGTACCCAATTCCCTGTCTGGTGATTACTGTCCGCTATGTGGAGGGCCTTCAGGGGAGCAACCTACTGTTGATCAAGGAGAAAGATGCAGCTGTAATCGCCAGTTTAATGATGGGGGAAGATGGCTCTGACCCTCCGGAAGTGCTGACTGACTTGCACATTAGTGCGGTGACGGAAGCCATGAACCAAATGATGGGCTCATCTGCGACAGCCATGTCGGATATGTTTGGTACCAGGATTCAGATTTCGCCACCGGAGGTAGAGCAACTGGATCTAGCTGCACCCGGTGAGGATCTGCCGGTGAGCGAGCCCATAGTGCAAGTTTCCTTCCGGTTACAGGTAGAAGGTCTTTTGGACAGTGAGATGTTACAGCTGGTCGAGTTGGACTTTGCTAAAGGTACAGTGCAAAGGCTAATGGAACCAGACGCATATATGTCGGTTACTCCCGATGTGGAAGATGAGACAGCCATTGCGGAAGACGAGGTTGCCGCCGCAGAGTGGAGGCAAGCCCACCACACTGACCTTGGCCCTGAAGCTCCTCCTTGGTATTCTTCCTTGAGCGAAGGTGCAGAATGGGCTAGTGGTTTTGGGGAATTGGGGAATCTCAATATTGAGCTGATCCGCAATATTCCCGTCAGGGTTAGGGCGATACTGGGCAGAAGCCGCTTACCCATCGAGACAATCTTGCGGTTAGGGCCGGGTTCGATCGTGGAACTAGATACTCTGGATGGCGAGCCCATCGAAATATTAGCCAATGATATCCTGATCGCTAAGGGTGAGGTTGTAGTAGTGGGGGAGCAATTCGGTGTAAGGATCACAGAGATAGCGACACCGAGGGAGCGAGTTTTCGCTGTTCGGTAAAGTGACCATGGTGTGGGGCTCGTTAGGAGGAATCAAAGGTAGATGGATTTAACGGAGTACAAGGATTTGTTTGCCGTGGAGGCCCGGGAGTATATTCAGCTCTTGAACGAGAATCTTCTGCAATTTGAGCAAACACCTACCGATCCAGAGCTGATTGCCGAGATGTTTCGGGCCGCTCACTCCTTAAAGGGAATGGCTGGTACCATGGGGTACACGCAGTTGGCAGACTTGACCCATCATATGGAGAATCTTTTGGATGCACTGCGCAACAAGGAGATCACAGCTTCAGGGGAGTTGATTAACACCCTTTTTGACTCGATCGATATGCTAGAGGTCATTCTCGAAGAGGTAATCAGCTCTGACTCAGTTCAGACAGATACCGGCGAACTAAAAGATCGATTAGCCCACATCCTGGAAAAGGGCTCAGCTTTGCCGGATGTAGCTAGCGAGTCCAAACCGAGTGATAGGGAAGAGAGTGTTCCCGTGCTACCTCTGAATGAATATGATCGGGAACTGATCAAGGAGGCCGTCTCCAAGGGCTATCAATCATACGGAGTAACGGTTACCCTGCGGGATAATGTCCTGATGAAATCAGTACGAGCCTATACGGTCTTCCAGGCCCTCGAAAAGCTAGGTACTGTGGTCAAGTCAGTACCTTCTGCCGAAGATTTGGATGATGAGCGCTTTGATGATCACTTTACCGTGCTCTTGTTTACTCGTCATCCGATGGCTGAAGTGAAGGCGACGGTACTCGGTATCCCCGAGATCATTGACGTAATTGTTGCCGAAGTAACTCCTGAACCTTCGGTATTGACAACTGATAGAGACCAGATATCTCCCCCGGGGAGCGTCATGCCGGCCTTGACCGGTGATCGGCCTAGGGCTGATGTACATGACCGGATTGTGGAGAAATTCGTCCGGGTGGAAACAGAGCGTCTCGATCAGCTAAATAATCTCGTTGGTGAGCTGGTGATTAGTCGTACTCAAGTTATCGAGATGGCCAAACACCTGGAAGATGGCCATGCCCGGGCGGCTGTCGCCCAAATGGATCGGGTCACCACCGAATTGCAGTATGCTGCCATGAGGCTGCGTATGGTCCCGGTTAAGCAGGTTTTTGATCGTTTCCCCCGCATGGTACGGGATCTGGCCAAGACAGCCAACAAAGAGGTCTACTTGCATGTTGTTGGTGAGGAGACGGAGCTGGATCGTTCTTTAATGAACCAGATCGGAGATCCTTTAGTACACCTGATTCGCAATGCAGTGGATCACGGTTTGGAGACAGAAGCTGAACGCCTCCGGGCCGGTAAGCCGACAGTCGGTCAAATCCGCTTAGAGGCCAGACATGAAGGCAGTCACGTTGTCATCGAGGTTGCCGACGATGGCCGGGGGATAGATGCCGAAGCAGTGAAAGCAAAAGCGATCAAAGTAGGTCTGGTCACGCGGGAACAGGCAGCGAAAATGACCCCACAGGAGGCTCAGGGGCTGATCTTTGAACCGGGGTTTACCACCAATGAAGAGGTAACCGATGTGTCGGGCCGGGGTGTGGGTATGGATGCAGTGAAAGCTGCCCTAGAGGGCATGAACGGCTCGGTAGATGTAAGGAGTGAAATGGGCCGGGGAACCACCGTTGCTTTGAGATTGCCCTTGACCCTGGCAATCGTGCAGGCACTCTTGGTCAAGGTTGGTTCAGAGATGTGTGCTATTCCCATTCAGTCTGTACGAGAGAACTTGAGGGTGGTACCGCAAGCCATCAAGACCATTCACGGAGAACGGGTTATCACCTTACGCAATGAAGTACTTCCCCTTTTGGATTTAGCCATGCTGCTGGGATTTGGAGCAGTGAACGGGAAAGGTGTCCTACCGACAATCGTAGTCGAAGCCGGAACTATGAAGGCCGGGCTTGTTGTTGATCAGCTTTTGGGCCAACAAGAAGTGGTAATCAAGTCCCTTAGCCCGATACTGGGTGATGTAAGGGGAGTGGCAGGTGCTGCAGTACTCGGTGATGGGACCGTAGCCCTGATCCTGGATATTTCAGCAGTCCTAAATGATTTGGTTGCCTAGTTGCTGATCACAAATAAGGTCATAGGGAGAAGCAAGACACGGAGGGAGAACTATGGGTAAGCGAGTCTTGGTGACTGACGATACCGCTTTCATGCGCATGAGTCTGAGGAATGTCTTAGAAAAGAATGGGTTTGAGGTGGTGGGCGAGGCTGCCGATGGAGAGGAGTCTGTCAACCTCTATGCTGAGTTGCGGCCTGATGTGGTGACGATGGATATTACTATGCCTAACATGGATGGAATCACCGCGATCAAGAAGATCTTGGAAATAGATCCTAACGCCAAGGTAATAGTCTGTAGTGCGATGGGGCAAAAACCCATGGTCATAGAAGCTTTGAATGCCGGTGCCAAAGATTTTCTGGTCAAACCGTTTCAGCCGGAGAGAATCATCGAAGCATTGCAGAAGGTTTCGGGCTAGTGAAGATGGGGGACTAATTTATGCATAGTAGCCAACAACTAACA
>JAAZLW010000048.1 GCA_012799135.1 Bacillota bacterium
ACTCGAACCACATAATGGTCAACTGCCCGCATGAAGGTCAAGACTTCCTCTTCGCTTAGGAAATCCCTCTCCTGTTGAGGGCACTTAATGACGGGGACATCCTCGGCCAGGTTCTCCTCGATTAGTCCAGCCTTATAGGCAAACCGTAGAAACATCTTGATGGACATTGCCAGTCTCTTCCGGCTACTTGGCTTATAGCCTCGTTCTTCTTTGAGCATCAACAGGAACTGGGTAATGCTACCACTATCTAGGTTTTCCATAAGAGCAGGGCCATTTACTGCTCCTTTTCAATCTTCACTTTCTTTCCCTCCCAGTCTTGGTAGACTCCTCCTTTTCATCAGGAATCCTTTCCAGAAAGAGGATTACATCGGTTATTGTAGAAACGATACTGCAAAGAGGTGCGGCCCGTGACAAACTGCTATGTATTGACTATAATCGCACTATAATTACTTTCTGTATCAGTACAGGTAGAAAGCGTCTTTCGCGATTTATCTTGGGGTGATGCCCTAGACGCCTTAGGTCGTTTGGATTACACCTTTGGAGGAACAGCCAGGCATCAAAGGGGTAAGAAGAAGCACTGAAGATTCTCAGCTAGGTGGCTACACGGTATCTTCCGTCGATTATTACTTCTTTGATGACCGATTAATGAAGATTGTGGTGTGGGCGAGCTCCAACGTAGGGAAGGAGCGGGGCCTCGGCGCTGGAAGCATCAACGGCCCCGGCGGACGTGTTGAACCTAGTGAATCGCCCATCGGCGGGGCATCAGTCACGTGGAATCCAAGAAGAGCTTCGGGCAACAGCTTTAGAGACGCAGTCGGTCGGCACGCTTCAGTTTCAGTTTCCGGGCGGCTTCTCGATTGCGGTTCATGTATTTACCGCGGCTAACTGACAAGGCGAGCCGACGGAGACAGATGAGACCATTGTCCTCTGGGTTTGATCTGGACAGGGTCCCATACGACCAAATAGAGATATGTGACCGTCTTTGGGTATAACTCATGTTGCCACCTACGAGGTTCCAGAAGCGCTTTCTATCTAACGGTGACAAATTGGTGGAGCCTCTGGTTTATGAGGGTGCTTCAACGTTGGGTTAGTCGGTGGCTATGACGTGGTCAACTCGCCGTCCAGCAAGCGTATCCAACAGACGGGCGATGGCGCGAATTCTGTAGGGGCAACGACCGGCGCCGCTGATACGCGGGGACGTTAAGCATATTGGGTGAAGATAAGGACATCTGTGTGGGAGAGATTAAGGCATGACTGTTCAAAGTGAAAAGGGCACGCAGCCGTCAAGCTTACGAATCAAAGCGGTCACATCAACTGCCAATGCATGGATTGCATCGGCGGACTCGAAGGCTTTCGGTATACTGGGCTTATGCGGAGTGCTAATCGGACTCGCTATTGTTAGAGGTCCCATATCCAAAACAGCGTTACGGCTTCATTTGGCATTTTTGGCATGTTCGATCCTGGCAGCAACGGCATCCCTTGTCTCACTGTGGCCTAGGCTAGAGCGGACCAAAATCCTATGTACCAGGGAAGCAGGCAGCCCCCTTCCAGCATCGCCGACGTTTTTCGGCGACGTCGGCAAGATGTCATTTCATGAGTTTCTCACCACCATTGACGAACTCAATGCGGAGCTATTAGAGCGAGATCTGTATGAGCAGGCCTATATACTGGCTGTGATTGCCCGTCGAAAGATGCTTTGGGTGAAAGTATCAGCTGGCCTGCTAATGCTTGCTGTTCTAGCGATGGCGGTTTTATCTGTTGTCATTAGTAGATCCGGTGCATAGAGAATAACCGGCCCATACGTTGTAAAGACAGCCGAGTATCCAATCAGTAGTACTACCAGTGAAAGGTTGTGGCCCGTTTGGAAGCAAGTTATAAACACTACGATTTCATAAAGAGCTTCGATCGCGTAAATGAGATTCTTAATGCAAGCGACACCAACTTCGCTGAGGTCGATATCATTCCGAGCCGCGACGAGCTTACGTTTACGAACGGATTCTATGTGAACTGCTCAGCAGTGTTTGCGGACATCCGCGATTCGTCCAATTTGCCGACAAAATATCAGCGACCGACGTTGGCGCGAATATACCGTTCGTATATCTCGGAGGTCGTGGCTGTCATCAATGGCGCGGTGAGCTGTAAGGAAATTACCATCTCTGGTGATTGCGCTTCGGGAATCTTTGACGCGGCGTTCAAGTGGCAAATTGCCGAGGTTTTCGGGGTCGCGTACCGCATTAATAGTTTGGTAAGGGTGCTCAACTATCGCCTGAAGAAACGTGGAATTGAACCGATTTCTGTTGGGATTGGCATGTCCTATGGAAGAGCGCTCATGATAAAGGCTGGCTATAAGGGATCGGGTATTAATGAAGTTGTGTGGATGGGGGATGTGGTAAACGAGGCGTCCAAGCTTGCAGGCTATGGCAACGCTACATGGAACGATCATCCGCTGATGGTCAGCTCTAGCTTTCACTCCAATCTCGACGAACATAGTCAGGGGTTGCTGTCGTGGAACTGGAGCCGTAGTTGTTACCATGGGAATGTAGTAGACTCCGCTATGGAAGAGTGGTACCAGGAAAATTGCTCCTAACGTGACTGGAGGATGTTCAAAGGGTGGATAATGAGTGCGTTGAGGATTCCCTCTCTCGTTTAGGAAATGCTTGTAGGCAGTCAGGGAGTCGAGCTCCCTGTTGGTAGTAGCCACCTTGAGGCATCGGTCGAGCTGGTGGGAGCGAAATCGAAGTGACGGATACGGATGATGTTCAGTTTGACCCCGTTCGTCAGTAGAGGAATATCGAGTAGGATGCCGTTAGGTGATCATCCTGGCGACAGCCCTCTCACAGAACCGTTGGCCCAATCGCCTCACATCATCTGGTTTTTGTAAGCGCTTTTTCGCTGTTTCTGCAAACCTTTTTACATTGGCAGACTTAATCTTAAGCTGGCAACCGGCGAGAGAGTGAGGGACGAAGGTTCGGAAGATGCACCCCTCATCTGGGGCGCCTTTTGTCATCTAGTGTTCAATTAGCCCAATCGCATTGCGGGGCTTCGGTCCACAACCACTTCCTTCCATACAAATAGTCTCGTGTTATTCGATAGGTGGCTCCCGGCAAGTTCAGCCTGGATCATCCCCAGTAGTCTTCAACATTGGCGAATACGCTGGCCAAGAGGTTTCATCGGATCGCTCCTTTGAACCTCCTGGGCATAACTGATTATAGTTAAGTTAGAGGTTACGGGTGAGAACTCCTTCGACAATCGTTTAGGTAGCCCGTCTCCATTCATTCGCCACACAGATCAGCGTTTCTCCTTCACCAACCCTACACCAATCATCTGCCAAGATAGTCTATGACCTCTTAATTGGCCACAAACCGTCCATTTCGTGTACTCACTGCTCTATTCCTGTTGTTCCAATGACCTACCCAGTAACAATATACACTGCCCATTTGCTCCTGTAAATGCTTCACCAATTCGCGCGATTCTTTCTCAGGTAGCTTATCTACGTCCACATTCAAGAGCCGAAAGATCGATTGTTCCCATTCTAGCATGCTCCAATACCTCCCATCGGACTCTAATCAATGATCACCGACAACCTTTAGGTATAGTGAAGCGACCCCAGGATATCCCAGGGCCGCCTGTAACCATTGAAGCTATTATCCAAGCAACTGTAGTACTGACTGTGGTGCCATGTTTGCTTGTGCCAGCATAGCAGTGGAAGCCTGCTGTAGGATCTGATACTTGGTGAAGGCCATCATCTCAGCTGCCATATCAACGTCACGAATGCGGGACTCGGCGGCCTGGAGGTTCTCTGCCGAAGCACCCAAGTTGGCAATGGTATGCTCGAGACGGTTCTGCATGGCTCCAAGCTTGGAGCGCTCAGCTGAGACAGTCTCGATGGCGTTGTTAATCGTGGTAATAGCACCGTCAGCTGCAAGCTGTGTAGAAACATCGATTCCGACAAGTTTACTAGCGTCAGCATCTGGTGCCCACGTAATCGGCCCACCGGTTGGCGCAGTACCACCCACCGAAGCGCTGCCGTCAAAATCCGTCGCATCGCCAGTTCCCTCTACAGTTCTAAGCAAAATCCCGGCATCAGCCGCTACCGACTGCAGCGCAGCCAACACGTCGGCATGAGTAGCGTTGATTGCAGAGTCCTCATCAGTCCCCAATGTAACCGTAATTGTTGCAGGAGTGCTAGTAGTGTCGTCTGCAGGGACGAACGCGGCTGTAGTACTAGCACTGGCTTCACTAGCGGTTTCGAAGCTTACTGTCAACGCTTCTCCGGTCCGACTTATGATCTCAAGGCCAGTGATATCAGACTCTGCTGAGTAAGCCACTCCCTCAACTCCGAGAGCGTTAGCATCCATAGCATTAATCGCCAGACTAATGTTCTGCCCTTCGTTAGCTCCGATATGGAAAACTACGTCCAGCCCACCACCCAACAGATTCTGGGTGTTAAACTCTGTTGTGTCAGCAATGCGGGTCAGTTCCTGAGCCAGTTGGTCAACCTCTTTCTGAATCTCATTTCGGTCAACCGCAGTATTGGTATCGCTTGCCGACTGCACTGCCAGCTCGCGCATCCGCTGCAAGATGGAGTGGGTCTCATTCAAAGCACCCTCAGCTGTCTGGATGAGAGAAATCCCGTCCTGTGCGTTCCGCTCGGCCTGGTTGAGGCCCCGGATCTGCCCTCTCATCTTCTCGGAAATAGCCAACCCTGCCGCGTCATCACCAGCACGATTAATCCGTAGCCCTGATGATAACTTCTCCATCGATCTAGCTGAGCCCGTTTGATTGGCCATCAACTGACGATGTGCATTCAGTGCCATGATGTTGTTCATAATCCTCATTACTACTTCACCCTCCTTGATTTACTCCTGGCCAGTGTCTTCTACTGACCTGCTTCCCCTCC
>JAAZLW010000005.1 GCA_012799135.1 Bacillota bacterium
CTTTGAGCCTAACCTCCAAAGAAAGAACCTATCGATTCTATGGCTTTAGTTTGCCTTCATAGTGTCTGCGAAATTTCGCAACTTTTGGCCCAATTACTGTCCGGCAATATGGCTGGTTCGGGTTGACCTCATAGTAATCCTCATGGTAATCCTCGGCTGGGTAGAATGCGGTAAGAGGCACAACTTCGGTGACAATCGGCAGGTCAAATACCGCCTCAGCCTCCAGTTTTGCTATCGCCGCTTCTGCCTTTCGTTTCTGTTCTGCTGAATGGTAAAACATCGCAGACCGATACTGAGTTCCGATATCTGGGCCCTGGCGATTGAGGGTAGTGGGATCATGGATATCAAAATAGACCTCTAGCAACTCTGCGAAGGAGATCACCCTTGGATCAAAAACTATCTGGACAACCTCCGCATGCCCAGTTGCCCCTGTACACACCTCTTCATATGATGGGTTTGGTGTCGTCCCTCCCGCAAAGCCAGATTGCACACTCACTATACCCACCAGAGAATCGAAGATGGCCTCCAGGCACCAGAAACAGCCCCCTGCTAGTGTTGCGGTCTCCAAATCGCGCCCAGAAGGCATAGTAACCCCTCCCCGTATAGCTTTGGCTAGTACCCGCTCAAGTAACATCGGCTCAATCCATTTGATTTAAATGTTCAAGCCCGCTTTCTACTACCGAGAGATTCTCAGCTAAGGATTCCTGCAGGATTTCAAGGAGCTTCTGAGCATAGGCTTTGGCACCGGACTCCATCTCGTAGGCTTGCACGCGAGCTTCCTCGATAATCCGTTCTGCCTCTGCTTGTGCCAACTTCATAATCTCGCTTTCCCGCAGCAGCCTGGATGCCTGTTCTTCGGCCTGGGCAATGATCCGCTCTGCCCGCCTCTGACCATCTTCAAGGATCCGCTCTCTCTCGGAGGAAAGGGCCTCAGCCCTCCGCATCTCTTCCGGTAACGAGTTCCGGATTTTCGCAATCAGATCCAGTACCTCGTCCTCATCTACCAGACTGCGACCGGAAAGGGGGATCTTCGGTGCCGACTCCACCACCTCCTGTAATCGGTCCAGTAAAATAACTAAGTTTCTACGATTCAACCCAATAGCCCCCTTCACAATGGTCAAACCTAGCTGATCTCGGCTTCGCGGGCGTGAGAGTATTTTCTGGTCAACGCCTCGGCAACACAACTTGGTACCCAAGCACTCACATTGCCACCGAGACTAGCCACCTCTTTGACAGCACTCGAACTCAGAAAAGAGTACTCATTGCTGGTCATCATGAAGACGGTCTCGACCTCTTTGTCCAAATGATGATTCATGGAGGCCATCTTCAGCTCAAACTCGAAATCTGTCACCGCCCGCAGTCCTCTTACAATTGCAATGGCTCCCCGCAATCTAGCATACTCCACCACTAAACCATCGAATCGCTCACAGATGACTGCATCGAGATGGCGTGTAGCCGTTGACAGCATCTCTACTCTCTCATCAGGTGTAAACAAAGCTGATTTCGCTGGGTTTGTCAAAACAGCTACATAGACCCGGTCGAAAATGTCACATGCCCGGGTGATAATATCCAGATGCCCGTAGGTGACCGGATCGAAACTCCCAGGGCAAACTGCGATTTTCATATATTTCCCTTCTTCCCTACAAATTCCTCTATCCCTGTCTAGTAAGTTAGAGAATCCTGCCTGATCAAGAAACTTATTTCTGTATCACCATAGGCCTGAACACGAATTCGCCGTAAAACACCGACTTCTTCAGGCACAGTTTCATTTCGACAGTGTTCTACGATGATCAGTGTATCAATCCCTGCCAGGCCTGCTTTATTTATAGCTACAAGAGTCTCCAGCACCTTTCCTTGGGCATAGGGCGGGTCCATGAATATACAGCCAAACTCCAGTCCTCTCTTAGCTAGTAGCGCTGTAGCCCGCTGCACATCAATATTGTAGACTTCTGCGAGATCTGCTAACCTTACTCGTTCAAGATTGCGGCGAATCACCTGTACTGCAGCTCGTTCGTTGTCGATGAAAATGGCCTTAGGAGCACCTCGGCTTAAGGCCTCGATGCCGACGGCACCCGAACCCGCAAATAGGTCCAGAAAAGTGGCTTTGGAGACTCTTTCACCCAAGATAGAAAATAGCGATTCCTTCACCCGGTCCGCCGTAGGGCGTGTTTTCAGACCCCGAACCGACTCCAATCTCCTACCCTTTGCGATACCGGTTATTACTCGCATACATGCCACCGCCGATCCAATTTTTCCCGGCAACTTTTTCCGCTCGGTAAGCATACTGTTTCCGGGAAAAGCACACATTAATACCGGAGTACGGTTTAACCCTCCCCCAAATGCATAGGAGGTGCAATTGGTACTAGATAACCAATTTGCTCTTCCTCCGGTTTCTCCTCTCCCCCGATGGCGGTCACTTTGGGCCGCCATCGTGCTTTTCACATAAGCAAAACGACCGGGCCACTTCGCCAAACGCCCGGCCTCAAACCGATGCAACCACCGGGAGCAACCCTCCCGCACTGTTCATTAATTACCGTCGTAGGATTGTCCCGTACCTACCGGACCAAATAGATGCTGTGTTCGGCGTTCCCGGGTAATTACTCCCCAGGCAGTGCCAGCCGCCAGGTTAGGCCTAGAGTTCCCGGTCCCGAGTGTGAGCCAATGATAGGACCGACATAGCCCAGATATGTCTCTACACACTCTACTGACTTTTGGATCTCATCCAAGAGCTCTCGTGCTTCTTGTTCAGCATCAGCATGTAGCATTGCCACATGCACCTTGTTGTCACCTACTTCTTGTCTGAAGAGTTCCAACATGCGACGCTGAGCTCTCTTACTGCCCCGCAATTTTTCTCGCACCTCGACGGTCCCATCTCTAAAGGCCAGAACAGGCTTGATATTTAGCAAGCTCCCCACCAACGAGGCAGCTCGGCCTATTCGACCATTTTTCTCCATGTATTCAAAGGTGTCTACCAAAAAGAACAGTCCCAGTGTATCATTGGCCGCCCTTACTGCATTGAGGGCTTGATCGAGTGTGGCATTATGCTGGGCTCCCGCCAAGGCCAGTAACCCCACTCCCATAGATACAGTCAAAGAATCCACAACCAGAATGTTCTCCGGATCTACCATCTCAGCCGCAAGGCAAGCAGCTTGGTACGTGCCACTGAGTCTGCTGGAGATATGGACAGATAAGACTTTCCGCCCAGCAGCCAATGCCTCCCGATACACATCTGCAAATTGGCCAGGTGCCGGCTGAGATGTTCTCGGTAGAACAGAACCACCCCGTAGTTTTCTATAGAACTCTTCGGAAGTCAGATCAACCCCATCGGTATAATGCTCATCTCCAAAGCTAACCGATAGAGGCACAATACGAATATCGTGTCTTTTGGCGACCTCTTCCGGCAAATCTGCTGAACTATCAGTGACTATCTGAATACCAGCCATATTTGTCCTCCCCCCGCCTGTGGCTATACATGAACAGACTGTCAACCTGTCTCCCTTGTCGTGTCTAAAATCCTAGGCCAGCCACTGCTTGTGCACACCTATTCCACTGCCACAAGATAGTAATACAGAGGTTGACCTCCTTCGTAGAGCTCCCATTCAGGATCGGGAAACTCAGCTCGCAGTTGCTGTAGCAACTCCCGGGCAGCGGCATGAATAACGTCCCGGCCATAGAACAGGCTGACTATTTCCGCTTTCCGCTTGGCCAGCAACCCTCGAATAAGCTCCTTGGTAGTAGAAATCAAGTCATTGCCGGCGACCATTACTCGACCTTGCTGTAGACCGATAAAGTCTTGTTTACTGATCCGTATACCATCAGTAATGGTATCTCGAACAGCATAGGTCACTTCGCCACTCACCACAGCCTGACCGGCATCTTTCATTCTCTTAACGACTTCAGCAAATTCCAGGTTTTCATCATATACTGCGGCAGCTGCAACCCCATGGGGCAGTCCGGGTGTGGGAATCACTGAGACTGTCTTTTCCACCACTTTGGCGGCTTGCTCTGCAGCGAAGATGACATTCTTGTTGTTAGGAAGCACAATAACGTGTCGGGCCGGTACCCTTTCGATCGCCTCCACCAGTTCCTCTGTACTGGGATTCATGGTTTGGCCGCCATTGAGTACTACGTCTACTCCCAGCCCCTCAAAAAGGGCCCTCCAACCATCACCTAAAGTCACTGCCACAATACCCATCTGTTTCTCAGCATCTCTGGAAGCGGTATCACTCCCTTTGATTGAGCCAGATGAAGGTAAATGCCCTTGCCCATTGCGCCCGGCCAGCTCGCCACGGCGACTTGCCTGCCGGTTCTGTTCTGCCATATTGTTAATCTGAATCTCCAGCATTTCACCATACTGACGGCAAATCTCCAGAACCTGCCCCGGTCTATCACTATGAACGTGGACCTTAGTGATCTTTCTATCCCCGACTACCAGTAACGAATCTCCCAATGGTTCCAGCTCTTTCCGCAGCTCACCTAAGAGAATCTCGTTGCCCTTTACTATCAACTCAGTGCAGTACCGAAATTGAAGAGACTCCAAGGGCCCAATGCCGGCCATGGTGGCCACCACGGGAGCAGACTCTAGCTCCTCTCCCGGCGCTACCGCCATCAGTACGGGAACTTCTTCTTCTACCAACGCCGAATACGCGCCACTCAAGGCAGTCACGATCCCTTGCCCTCCTGCGTCCACTACGCCAGCCTCGGCCAAGGCTGGCAACATCTGCGTAGTCTCAGCCAGCCCAGTCTTCGCCTCCTGTAACACTGCTGCGAGCCAGGTGATTACATCGACATCCCGTCTCGCCGCCTGTTTCCCTGCCTCGGCTGCATAGCGAGCCACGGTAAGCATGGTACCCTCCACCGGTCGCATAACAGCTTTGTAGGCCATGGCAGAAGCCTGCTGTAAACCCCGGGCCAGATCAGCTAATGTGGCCGTATGTTTATCCTGCATAACCTGGGCAAAACCCCTCAGTAGCTGAGAAAGAATGACTCCCGAGTTGCCCCTGGCTCCCATTAACGAGCCATTGGCTGCTGCTGTAGCTAGCTCTCCAACTGATTCGGAGCCACATCGCTCCACTTCCTTAGCAGCTGCCAACAGAGTCAGGGCCATATTAGTGCCTGTATCTCCATCGGGTACAGGATAAACGTTCAGGAAGTCAATTTCTTCCTTCTTCTGATTCAATAGGGTAGCAGCTGCGTAGATCATGCTCCTGAACATGCTGCCCTTCAAACGATCTCTCTCCAATCCCAACCCCGCTCCTCTTGCCAATTTCGGTTCGTTCATAGGATCAACTCTCGTCCTGTGTCCGTGTCACCCTGACACCTTCTACCCGGACATCAACTCGTTGCACCGGTATTCCACAGGTCGTCTCCACAGCATATTTGACTCGCTGCATAACATTATGGGCTACTTCCGAGATTTTTGTGCCATATTCCACCACTATATGCAGTCGGATAATCAACTCTTGTCCCTTGGTCTCGACCTCCACACCGCGTTCATAGTGTTCTTGGCGCAAGAGGTCAATCAGCCCATCTTGCACATTGCGGGCAGCCATACCAACCAACCCGTAGCACTCGGAAGCGGCGGTTCCCGCGATAATCGCTATGACCGCGTCGGAGATTTCCACTCTACCCAGTGTGGTTGCAAAATTGCCTGCCAAGCCTCTCCCTCCAGTTATATAGTAGCCTTCTATGCTTTATATGCCTGTCATCGATCATGGTACTGTGAATACTAAGCTAGACTATTCTCCAGGGTTCGTGGTATTTCCTTGTTGCTTATTACCGTTTCTCGTGCTTAATCAATCTCAAGTCTGAGGAGATAGTATCCCGCCCAATCTTACCACATTGGCTATCCCATGCAAAGGCCCGCGCTTTCGTGTTCAAGCAACTGCGATTCCGCCAAGTATCTTGCTCCGGGTTAAAGCTTGTGTTATAATGGGAGAAGACTGCAACACGAGATACTTTTCTTGCCTGGAGTTAGGAGGTGCGAAAGAATATGGCCCGACGATGTGTCGTATGTGATAAAGGCACTACCAGTGGCAACAAGATCTCCCATTCGAACCGGAGATCCCGGCGCCGCTGGAATGCCAATCTCCAACGCATTAAGATCAACTGGAAGGGTATTGCTTCCAGACAGTATGTTTGTACCAGATGTCTCAAGGGCGGCAAGGTAGACCGCGCTATCTAGATGTCCCTTCTATCTGGCTGAACCCTAACCATCGAAGTTGTGAAACAGGCGACTAAATGTCGCCTATTTGCTTTATCTGTACACAACTCAATGACATAATTGATTGGTACCAAAAGCCTAGATCATTGCCCGCCTAGGGCATTAGCCCTCTTGCCGTGTCTGTATGAGCAGCAGACTGCCTTCTTGTAGTGACACCGTGCCCATTTCAGTGATAAGCTCGTTGCTTAATCCCCTGGTATCTCCGCGGCCAAGGGTGGACTGCTGCAAGGGGTAATACAAACCTGAGGTCGTGACACCAACTACCGTTGGACTGAGTGGAATCAATGAAACGTAATCTCCCGGCTTGCCGCAAATCTGAGCGGTGTCGGGGCCCTGTAGCATGCTCACCAATTGCTTGTGGCCAACGATCTTGAGCTGCACACCGTGATCTACACAAAGATAAGCGAGAAAAAGATTGCCCAGGCTGTGATCAAGGCGGCCCCCTAGAGCGCCAAACATCCAGATCTCCTTTACACCTGCGTTAAGAGCATATTCCACTGCCAACTGTCCATCCGTCTTATCTTTCTCTACCGGGTAATTGATCACCTCAATGATCTTAGACTGCTTGTCCAAGAGCTCTCGATAGGTATTACCCAGGGAATCAAAATCCCCTAACACTACATGGGGCCTGATACCCACAGCCATAGCGTGCGCTAGTCCCCCATCAGCACAGACTACCAAGTCTGCTTCTGTGAGCCCGGGTACATCTTCGGGCGAAAACTCACCATTACAGAAGACCATTCCTCTATTGAAATGCCCTTTGTTCACATCGTCCTCCCCCGTCACGTCTCCCTAAGGGTAGCTACCTATTCCGATTATTCGACTTCAAGAGTGGGCTTTTCATTAGTAGCCAGATTACCAATGAAGCCAGAATCGCGTTGGGTACCAGATAGCTGGCGTTGTAACCTAGGGAATATATCCACGGGCTCGTGCCCTCTGGTGCGTAACTTCCCCAGAACACTACCCCAGCCAACACGTGTACTACATAGCGAGCTGCGGTGGCTAGAATTACTCCCACGATGGGTTGCTGGGCAAACAAACCTGCTATGCCGAGCACAGCATAGGGCAAGGGATAATCCATCACTAACTGGACTGGATGGATTATATAGGCATCCAAAAGCAGCTTCAGCAATCCCAAAATCAGGCCTGACCAGGCACCGGACCTCATCCCATGACGCAAACTCACCACAAAGATGGGTACCATCTCCAAGGTCACTGAGCCACCATAAGGCATCCGATAGATCCGCAGCATACCCAAGATCAAGGACAAGGCTGCAGCTACCGCAATCTCCATCATTACCCTTGTGTCAAATCTCTTCTGCACAAAAAACTCCTCCTTGGTTCGGCCGTCTTGGCGTAGGAGGGCAGCAATCCTGGCGGAAAAGAGCCGTAACCAATAGGTCACGGCTCTTGTTTACTGACTTCACCGCATTCCCTACGCAGGTACTAACCTACAGGTTCGAAGGGTTAGGGACCGGAAGGTCCCATTCTCAGCCATATGCTCCCCTAGCGGACCGAACTGTATTATTTGCTTATAAGTTATGTATTCGGGACTCGCTGTGGTTTTCCTGCCGATATGGACAAAAGCAAGAGCTTGCTATCGAAGGCTGTAATCTGATGGGTCCCTCTAAAAGGTTCCCCCTAGAAAGACCGGCCCAAACAGAACCACCAGCAGGCTGGGGAAAATGAAGAAAATTAGGGGAAATAGTAATTTCACTGGAGCCTGATTGGCTCTGGCTTCCGCGCGATGGGCCTGGTTGATGCGAATCTGATTGGCCAAGAGCATGAGGGTCGAGCTGATACTCGTACCTAATTGGTCTGCCTGAATCAAGGTTGCACAAACAGACCTCACATCCGGTTGTCGACACCTTGCAGACATGCGCCTTAAAGCCTCTTGGCGGCTATCGCCCATCTTCATGTGGTGCAGCACCTGCATGAACTCATCGATCAGGGGATTGGAATCACTTTTTTCTACCATAATCGCTACAGCAGCATCAAAGGTAAGGCCTGCTCCAGTGCAGATGACCAGCAGGTCCAGTATTCCCGGTAAGGCTTGGCGAATCGCCGTCTCCCGTTTACGAGCTACACTAGCCAGCCATAAATAGGGCAACCTGCTAAAAAGGTATCCGCCCAGGCAAGCCAAACCCGCTCCCCCCCGAAAAATGTAAATATACCCGACCCCCCCTAAGGCCAGAACCAAGCGCCAGCCCCACAATTCCTGAATCGTCATATTGGCTGCATGGCCCGCAGCAGTTAAGCGTTGGCGGCTAGCTTGTCCCATGGTCGAGGAAGCAAGCCTGCGCCATAGGACTTCTCCACAAGTCTCAACCGCTTCCCTTAGTACCAGCGTAAGAAGCTCCAATTGCGTGCCCTCAAAAGGAATCTCTGATCCAAGCTGCTGCCTGATCAGGTAGCCCGACTCCATTTCCCCGTACCAAAGGGTCACCAATACCAGACAGCCTCCACAGAAGGCAGCCAATAACCACACCATAGTATCACCTCATCAAGGGTCTATGCGGCAGATCCGATTGATCATCCAAGCTCCCACAACTTCCAAAGAAAAGGCTACTCCCAGGAGAACTTGACCCCAAGGGTTCACAAAGAGAGGCTCAATGAACTGGGGCATCACTAGATGGATGACTCCTGCAAGAGCCACCGGTAGAACAGATATTACTATACCTGTAAGCCTACCCTGGGAGGTAACAGACTTCAGTTTTGCTTGCAGGTTGATCCTTTGCCTTAATGATTCTCTCAAAGTCCCAAGAATGAAACCAAGATCACCACCCATCTGTCGCTGAATGGTCACTGCTGTCACCAATTCTGAAAAGGTCTTATTGGACACTTCCGCTCCTGCTCTTTCCCAAGCAGTATCCATGGGTACACCTAACCGGACTTCACTACTGATTCGATTGGCGATAGTGGCCAGCGGTGGTTCCATCTCCCTAGCTACCAGTTCCAAGACTTGAAAGAGATTAAATCCCGCCCGCAATCCTCCTTGCATTAGGCTTAATCCATCTAGTAACTGCATCTCCAGTCTTGCCTGTTCGCGTCTACGCCTCTCGGTGCCGATAACTAATGGGACAAGCGACAGGAGAACGGCCCCGCAAAGACTCCCCCAATAGTTCGCCAAAAGCCATCCCAGCACAGCTCCCACTAAACCTCGGCATCCCAAATGACCGGCCAGGTAGCCTGCCATTTCCTTCAGTCTTAGAGTATTGATTTGTCGCACCCATCTGGAATCAAGCTTACGAAGGCTCAGGCCCAGAAACAGGAAGCTGGAAAAGTAAACCGACACTATGGCCAAGCGCAACATATGAAAAGATGGCATAGACAGCCTCCCCTACCGGTAGAATGGATGTGCCATCAGACTGCACGCGACTGAAGGTCTCTTGCCAATGGAACCGGGTCATTTACTTGCTGAAATTCGCCTAAGACCTTACCATCAGCATCAATTCCTTGCTGGCGGAAGACAAACAAAGGCACCAGCCTTACTTTGCCATCTTCTATCCCTTCA
>JAAZLW010000006.1 GCA_012799135.1 Bacillota bacterium
GAGCCGGTTTGTCCAACTCCGTTAGGGGGCTATATAGATATTACTTCAGCACGTTACGAATCGGGGAAGTGATCTTCACACTGTCGTCTCCATATACACCATATCAAACCCCTAACATATTACCGATAGATGCCCATGCATGACTACACACAACATGGCTTGATAATCTCCACAATACTGCCCCTAGAAATGAACTATCCTACTTCATCAATAGTAACCGTGTACCACTTGGGTATACTAGGATACTCACCTGTCATACCGGCTTGATAAGAGTTATTTAATTCTTCTGGACTGGTTTGGAAAAGCCTTCTAGTGAGGAGCGACTCTTCCCTCTATGCATAGTACTGATTCATAATTACCCCAGATAGCTCATACTACTCCAAGGTAAGTGCCACAGTCTTCAGAAAATGAGGCTTATACACCAATTGCTTCCTTAGGAATAAACTTGAGCACCACGTAAATCGCATATTCAATGCCATGCGTATCACATTACGAACCGTTTGTTATCGATTTTCTATGGAAACAACCGTCTCTTCGGAATTCTAGTCCGACTGCACCAACCGCTATCATTAACCATGCAAGTTTATGTCTATGCCTAATTGCGGTTCCATAGTTAGAGGTTCCCCAAGCGAAGGCCACCAGCAAACTAAAAAAGAAAAGCAATGAGAGTACATACTCGGCACGCTCATTTTCCCTTAACCATTTAAGTCCACGAACAAAATAGACCGATAGAATAAGATACATAAAGGCATCAGCCAAACCTAATAGATCGGCTGCTGACGAGACATTCCATACAAAAGGGGTGTACAGAAAGTGAAATGCTCTGATTGGGGTCTGCAATACCAACTCCCACTTAGTTGTTGGCATCAGCCCTACCAGATAGGCCGCACGGTCTCGAGCGCTTACACTGACTCTACTCCCAAGATACTCAGGATCCAGAAGCAATCTCATACTGCTTGGAAGCTTGTTAGTGCCAACTACGTTAATAAGGACCATTACCAGTCCCAAGAAACCAACCCCGAGCAACACCCCGCTAAGGCTAATGCTCCATTGTTGAGCCTTAGGCCGATAAAACAGAACGATAGAAACATACGCCATGCCTATTACAATCATACCCCCGTGCAAAGTAGTTGCCAATAACAAAAAGACCCATGCCCATAGAAAACCGTTCTTGCTTCCTCGCTGCATCCACTTCATAAAACACAGGAACGAAAAAGCACTGCAAAGAATGACTGTGTTTTCACGCAACAAGATTGCCGAATACAAATTCATCGTAGGAAACAAAGCGGCAACCCACCCTCCCATAAGCCCTAACTTAGGAGAATCGGTCATCAATACTACCACTTTATATACAACAAGAACGATCCCTGTTCCGAGGAGAACATTAACCAGCTGTGGTATGAGAGGCACGCGACCAAAAACATAATAAAGCAATCCTATAACTTTTGAATATAGAAACGCTCCCTTCAAAGGCGGTGAGGTGTCCCCGATTAACCAAGTTTCCGCTATCTGCCATCCAAGTCTCTCGAAAGTAATAGCATCCGCACCACTATCAGGCAAAGGAAATATATACGTATGAGTAAGTGTTAATGCTAACCGTACAGTAAACGCTATCCATAGGAGGCATTGCAGCCTAATAGAATATCCGCGAAAACCAAACCACACTAACACTCCAAAAGCAAAAAAGGCAGTCAGTGCTAGTCCCAGAATATCTGTTCCTCGCATTGTAGAGATAATACCTATTACCATACCAAATACTAGTGTTAATGCAACAAACACAATATAATGTGTCGCACATTTGATTTTACTAGGAAAGAGCACATTGCCACTCCTTGAGCTTCCGTGATTTGCCCACGACTAATGATGAGGTTTCCTTCAATAGAGAATTGCCATGTACGCTAGAACCCATTATGATGGGATGAGAGCCCTTCGGTGTTTGTCTGCACCATAAACTGACTAGAGGATGCCTAGCGTACTTTGCCTGGTTAGGCACATAACCCTAAGGCATCAAAAAACGGCTGCGTTGCCACCACATTAAAATGTGGCTTCCCAAAGAGTACCTTGTCCCCCTCATTCGAATCATTTAAGTCCAGTTTATGGAACTCTAATTATGGGAGCACAATATGTTCTGGTAGACCTGTATATACCTTTCTGCGGTTAACTGAATAGAATACTCCCGTGCTCGGGCTTGTCCCAACTCCACGTAATGACTACACCGTTCGTTGTTGTCAAAGAGACCGAGCAATATACTTGCTAAAGACTCTGCGTCACCGACAGGAAAGAGAAAACCGGCCTGACCTACAACTTCTGATAACCCAGGTACATTACTTGCCACGACCGGAACACCTGATGCCATAGCCTCAACAACGACAAGACCGAATCCTTCCCAATGTGACGACACAACACATACGTCAACCGACTTCATGATTCTCTCAATGTTTCGTTGCAAACCTAAGAAAAACACCCTGTCTGTCACATCTAGCTCTCTAGAATAGGCAATATGCTCTTGCATAAGGGGGCCATCCCCAGCCAAAAGAAGGCAACAGTCTTCAGGCAATTTGCTTATGGCTTCAATTACTGTGCGATGGTCTTTCTGCTCAGTCATACGGGCAACCATCAGAATGAAGTACCTATACTGCTTCAAACTAAGGGACAGCTTCTCTAGGGGTATCGGTTTAGCCTCAGCAAATCTCTGTAGTTCAATCCCATTGGGTATAGTGATCGTTTTGTCAGTTATTCCAGGAAGCCATCTAGCCAGGTTCTCTTCTGCTGCCCTACTTATGCAAATAATACGATTGTATTGCGAATAGACCCTTTTCTCAATTCCTCTCAAGAGACGATGGTCTCTTCGCCTGTTATGAGTGCTGTGTTCTGTTGTTACGGCTGGCTGAAGCTTATTAGACAGAATTTTGGCGAGAGCAACAAAATACTGGCTAGGAAACAGATGTGCATGAACGATATCGTATTCCCTAGTGTATGGTATCAAGCGAAACATTGCCTGCGGTGAATATACGTTATCGCTATCTAGGGCGTATAACTCCGATACTTCTGCTAGCTCGCGTTGCAGATCA
>JAAZLW010000049.1 GCA_012799135.1 Bacillota bacterium
CACCAAAATACAAGGCCGTTAAAATGTCCAGACAGGAAAAATCTGACCCAATATGACCCATCCCTGCCTGATAAGTCATCTCCAGTACAGCCATACGGGAGCGATAGCTCTGAGCATATAGATCTCTTAGTTTTTTCTTGAAAGGACAGCACTGGTATAGACCTTGCTCTGAAGTCCCCCAATGGGCTGTATCGACATTTTTTAAGTTCATGTACATTTCTTCCCTTTCTTCTGTGCGAAACGGCATCTTTGTCTTTCGTCTGTGAGCTTATCTGTTCTATCATGTATGTAATCGTAAGGTTATACTTTATTATTATGTTATCTATCTGCGCCCATTTTCCTTCTTAGTTTGGGTTATCTTTTCTCTGTCATCTTTATTATATCGGCGATTAATTACTATTCCCTTTCCCCCTGGTCTTCTTAAAGATTCAATAATCAGAGTGGTACCACTGTTTGTCTATTGTTCTTCCCCCAGCCAAGCAAAATGTGTATAATAGGCATGAGACTGGATTCTACTATCAGACAGATAGAGTGTATTATGCTCTCTGTCCCAGAGACGGAGGTATCATGTGTTACCAGAAGAACGCAGGCAATACATATTGGCTATCCTGGCCACAAACGGCGCTGCCACTGTGCGAGACCTGGCTGAACGTTTTGACGTCTCCCTAGTCACAATCAGAAGGGACCTAGAACGTCTTGAGGGAGATGGGTTGATCATAAAGGCTCATGGTGGCGCCGTCTCTCTAGGACTCAATACTCATGCCGAATTACGGTTAACCGAACGCGAACAGCAATATCGTAACGAAAAGGATCGAATTGGCGTGAAGGCAGCCAGCCTTGTTCAACCAGGCGATACCGTAATTCTCGATGAAGGCTCCACCTGTTTAGCCATAGCACGATATCTGAGGGCCAAGGACAATATTACCATCATCACCAATGGTATTCGGGTAGCTGCCGAATTGCTAGGAGGCCCTGGGATCACTCTTTTAGTAATCGGTGGGCTCTGCAACCACGAAAGCGCTATGCTTTATGGAGCAGATGCCGAAAGAGCTTATAGCAGATTGCGAGCAGATACTTATTTTATGGGAATAGACGCCTTTTCAGCAGAACATGGTATTATGGACGGCAACTTCCTTCAGGTCAATCTCAAGCAGACCAAGGCCTCAGCTTCAAGCCAGGTAATTGGTGTAGCACACCAAGCCAAATTTGACCGTCGAGCTGTCGCCCGCGTTGGGCCTCTTACCATGCTCCACGCACTAATTACAGATGGTCCTGTAGACCAGGATCTAAGACAATGCCTTGATACTCACAATATCAGATGCATTGAGGCTTAACTGTTGCGGCTATAGCGTTGAGTGAACCTTACTGTTCAGCTCCTCATTTCGCCTATATATGTATGAGTTCTATGCGTTCGCTACCCCCATTCGCGGTCAATTAGTTGTCCTGTTATCTAGAACCAGTACCCAGTCTTGAGCAGAACCAGTCACACTGGGAGCATGAAAAAGACCGTCAGTGGAGTACGATGCCGCTCGCATTTTCCCCGTTGTCGGATCATACCAGTGGCTGCTATATGCTCGGGTACAATCCAAAGCCACTCCAACTGCTCCGCCTAGTGGGAGGTAGACTGTTACTATACTATTGTCTTCTGATGCCAAACAACGTGCCTGAGCCGCTTTCCCTCCAATCGGGTGTTTAGTAATTAGGCCCGCTGCTGGTCTTAGCTGCTCGAAGGGAACCATCTCTGTGAAGAACCGGTGAAGAACAAGTAAATCATGCATTCCCTCCTGATCTTTATCAAGTATTAGCCACGGCCCCCAAGTGTTCTCGAAGCCGTGGATAACACAAGTGGCCGTAAACGCACCCCGCCATGCACCACGTCTGGTGTGGTCAACATCCATATATTCATGGGATGGTATATTCAGGTCAAGCTCGGGATTTCGTTCATACCCATACTCCGATAGCACTCTTGCTCCTGTCCATCCTTCAAAACACTGCTCAATTTTCTCCTCGATTCCTACGGCTAGAGATGCTTCCGAGCCTCTCCCATCTCCCCAGTATTGAAACATGACCAAATCAATCAGGTCTGGGCAACGAGCAAAACGCTCCGCGAAAGGCGTCAATGCTCCTCCCCAGTTGTGAACGGCTACAGGGTGGCCATGAGGTGCAGTGTCTTTAACCCATCTAGCCATACGTTGAGCCCATAGGTCCGCTATTAACCTGTGATAAGGTATTCCATCAGGATAGAACTCATACTCATTCATGAGTGTCCAAACGTACACACTGGTATACGCATCATAACGGGCTATCCAATACTTAGTCCAGAGCAGCTCATATTCAGGCAAAAAAACATTTCGTGCATTAAACGGATATTCGAACCCCCACGCTTGGAGGATAATCTCTAACCCCATGCCCAGTTGCTGGGCTAAGTCTACAGCCTTATCAACACTGCGGAAATAATCAAGATTAAACCGATCAAATTGAGGAATTTGTGGTATGCCTCCCCAGGGCCAAGTAGACCGATTCTGCCATTTACTATGACCTTGGGGTGGATGAAAAGGACTGACCTGACTACGCACCCGCAGGATGTTAAACCCTTGGTTGACACGTCGCTCTAAAAACGGCTTCACATCGTAACCACAATGTACTATCCCAAAGAGGTTATACACCGTATCGCCGAAAAGGAAGCAAGGTTCACCATTCTCATACTCGAAACCCCAGTATTGATCAGGCCGGGTCTTTAGGAAACCCCGAGTCTCCTTGGTGGCAGGAACCACCTGGAACTCGCCTTCTTTCTCAAGATTTGGATCATGTGGGTAAGAGACCAATTTGTAGGTCCATGCTCCAACTTGAGCCGGTGAGAACCGCACTCGCCAAACTCCCTGTCCATCATAGAACCCGAAGACATGGTATTCTTGCTCGTTTGGGCCAGCAAATACTGCCCAAAGCTCCACATCGATAAAGGGATTATCATACACCTTATCGCTTATAACCGAAAGCTCATAGACTGAGCGGTATTCGACAGTCATCTGCAATACCTCCCCAACTTCAGGCACATGCCGATTTATGCCCCCAACATGGTTCTTATCCCATCCAAAGCACCCAGTCTTGATCATCTGGAGCTACCAGCGACGCAGAAAAATCCATCCTGTCTAGCCACTGCCCTGTGCGTGGGTCGTACCACCGGCAACTCGAAGGCTGCCAATCCGGCGACTCGAACGAGACGGTACCCCCTGCCGGTAAGTAGGCTACGGCAAAGCTTTTGTCCTCAGCTCTGGAGACGGCGATAAATCGACTGGGGTCTTGTCTTCCGGGTTGCTCCTTGAGCAGTTCTGGCGCAGGACGCAAGCTCCACCATCTCAGTTGACTAAAGAAATTATGCAGATGGGTAACTGACATAGCCCCTTCACTATCGAGAGACTCATGCCACATCGGCGATTCGCCGGTACCGGGATGGTCCAGGGGTACTCCCGCTTCCTCGGTCCAAGGCCAAACACCATGGTGACCATACGTAACACCAGCAGTCGGCGAGACCAATAAACTCCAGTACAGGGCACGCCTGACTTTGTGTGCATCAAATATCTCCCGAGAATGATAGGACATATGCGCCTCATAGTTAGGTTCCTGGTTAATGATCGGTCGCAAAGGCTGCTTCTGCCACTGCTGAGCCGGGTACTTCTCCACCAACCAACGTAAATGCTCGTGATTGTCACCATGACCACTTTGGTAGCTAATGAAATCAAACCAGCTTTCATGACGGAACTCGTCAGCTACCCAATGCTGGCCCCCTGGATGCATGGTAACTAGCCCAGTATCATTACCATCGAAAACAGCCCGCCCAATGCGCTGCCAGCGTTCTGCTTTCTCGCCGCGATAATCACCATCGCCTCCCAACATCCAGATCACCTGATAGGCTCCATAACGAGCGACTAGATAACGAGCTAGTTTGATGGCTTCACGCTCTGGTAAGTAGTGACCTGGGTCCTTCTCTGTACATGCCCAGAGCAAAACTAGTGCCGCTACTAAGCCATGGCGATTTACAGCCGCTACCTTATCATCTAATCGCTGAAAGAACCGGGGATTAATGGCTATTGGGTCCGTGCCGGTATATGCGACTTCTCCATGGGCATCGGCAGCAAAGGACCGCCAATGGGTCAGCACACATTGGACAGCAGTAAAACCCTGTTCTTTACGCACAGAAAGGTAGTGGTCCCAATCTTCCGGCTTGGACTTCAATATACCATTCCAAGCTGTATCTGCTAAGTAAAAGAAGGGAGTCCCGTCAGTGTGCTCCAGATAAGACCCATTCTTCCCTACTCGTAACCTGCCTCGTTGAAGCAGAGGTATAATCTGAGGCGACTTTTCAATCTCAAATGAACCAGATTTGCCGTCAAAATCGGTATTGGATTTATCAGAAGCACTAATGCTATACTTCCACAGCCCTGGTTCCGTAACGGCTGCGCGTACACGCCAGGTGCCATTGCCATCCCAAAAGGCTGAATATCTGGTTCTTTGCTCACTCGGTGCTGTCAACTCGACCCAGACTCTTATCTGGGCAACAGGATCTTCATAGTACTGCTGGGTCTCCAATAACCCTTCCAAGATGAATCCATCCCAACTGACCAGCTTCACAATCCATACCTCCTCAAAACTGTTTATGAAACCGATTTCATAGACCATGGTCTGATTGGAAAGTCTACCATGGTCGATAACTAGCATCACTTTCACAATTCGAGTTGCTATCGTCTACCTTCTTCGATCCTGACCAGCCCGTGATTAAATTCCCGTAGTGCAGGATACAACTCCCTGTAGAGTGCATAGCGCTCGTCATATTGCTCCTTAAGTCTCATATCGGGAGAATATACTTGATCGAGGGCTACAGCAGTCTCTACAGCTTCCGACATATTACTATACATTCCTGTTGCTGTCCCCGCGATTAGCGCCGCACCTAGACAAGCTGCCTCTCTTGTCTGCAGAGTGGCCACATGGCATCCAGTCATATCGGCCTTCAGTTGCAGCCAAACAGGCGAACGAGCCGCCCCTCCCACACACCTAAGATAGTCAATATTCAGACCTGCTTGACCCATAATCTCCAGATTCACTCGCATCTCGTACGTCAGTGATTCCATAATAGCCTTCACAATATCATGACGGGTTGTAGCCAAGGTAAGACCAAGAATGGCTCCCCGAGATCGCACGTCACACACGGGAGTACCACTTCCATTAAAATGGGGCAAAATCATTACCGGTGACGGGCCAACTGGAATCTCAGAAAGCAGCTGTTCGTATGGCCCAATTCCAGCTGCTTGGGCTTCTGAGACCTCCATTGACCCAAATTGATCCCTATACCACTGTAGTAAGATGCCTCCGACATGATTAAGAGCAAAGGTAAAGAACCTATCGGGAACCACGTGATAATAGCAGGGATAGTAACTCTCATACATTAAGTCGTTGAGGACGGGCTGGTTAAAAGTCGTGGATATTACTTCGGCCGTACCGTGTGAATCTAGGGCCAGATTTTCCTCAATCACCCCTGCGCCTAAAGCAGCACATGTCTGGTCATGCCCTCCTGTAACCAGCAGCGCTTGTGGTGAAAGCCCCGTTTCCGCTGCCACTTGAGGTAATATGTGACCCAATACGGTACCGGAAGGTACAGCTCTGGACAAGACAGCTTTCTCTATATCCACCGCTGCAAGAATTTCGCTAGACCAGTCTCTCAGGCTTAGGTCAAAGGCCATGGTACGAGATGCCATGGAATAATCAATAACTGGTACTCCACCCAATCTGAAGAGGAGAAAATCGGCATAGGTAGTGAATTTCCAAGTAGAATTATATATATTAGGCTCATTTTCTTTCAGCCACATTATCTTGGTCAATGAGTTGATGGGATGGGGCCTCATGCCAGTCATACGAAAGAGCCTTACCCCCCCAATTTCTTGGGCACATGCTTCTGCTTGATTCCAGGACCGGTAATCCATACCCAATAGAGCGCTATATAAGGGACGTCCATTCTTATCGATAGGGATTACCGCGTCGCCCTGAACTGAGAGACTGATAGCAGTAATGTCTCTGCGTCCACTCTCAGCTACTGCCTGGGCCATCACATCTTGCGTATATTGCCAAACCTGTTCTGGATCTTGTTCAGCCCAATTGGCACGGGGGTAGACTATGTCGTATTCTTTGAACCCAATTCCTAAGGCCTCACCTCGGGCATCAAAAACAATGGCCTTGCACCCGGTGGTACCTACATCCACACCCATTACATACATAGTCGCCTACACTCCCTCAAATTGACGGGTGTTCAAGCAGCTGATCTTGTAACCTTCGTAACTGCAAAAGAATCGAATTCTCATTCAACTCAACGGCATCATAGGTGATAATACCATCCTTAGGTATATCTTCAAGCAATACGGCACCTTTAGCCAAACCTAAAGGCAGCATATTACTTTGACGAGCTACACCAGCTAATTCAATGCTACCTCGATAGCAGTAACCACCTATACCATCGAGCGTCTCGCCAGCTTTAAGGTTGCGTTTTGCCACTGTAATACACTCTGAAGTTAAGTAGCTAAAAGGCTGCATGGTGGCTTCACCGTAGATGACAGCTTGGGCCGCCGTTAGCGGAGTCTCAATACTACATAGATGATAGGGTCGGAAAAGTAAGTAGTTCGGTCCATTGCCCATGTCTCTTTGCACTAGACTGCTAATCAACCGCGGGTGTTTTGTCGTAACGATGACAAATACGCCTGGGTTGATATCTCCAATGGCATAATCTACTACCCCTGTACGATTTAGAATACCACCTTGCTCTTCTAGACAAAAAACACCCGTAAGGTCCTTAACATTACAACTCGGTCCGTGCATACCACGAATATCTGGAATGAGTCCGGTAGCATTCGATACGGCAGCCATCTCTACCATTGTCTTAGAGCCATCAACGAATTCGACCAGCATATGAGGATTCATGTTTCGTATCTTAGCTCTCTCTGCCCAACTATCTGGTGTAGCGTAGATGTCAAGTGGGTTATTTTTTCCCTTACCAGCAGCAACAATTTCAAACCCCAGCGCCCTAGCAAACCTGTAGACTTCCATGATCGAGCCAGGTTCATCCCCAGCGGTGAGAGTATAAATCACACCTGCGCTTCGAGCCATCTGACACAATATTGGACCGATAGTCACATCACATTCTACATTCATCATGACCACGTGCTTTTTGTGGTTGATTGCGGTCAGAGAGATCTTTGCCCCCATCTCAGGGGAACCAGTGGCGTCAATAACCACCTGAATCATGGGTAATGACGTAGCCAATTTGTAATTAGTGGTCGCAACCAGCTTGCCTGCTCGGATAGCCCTAATGGCTTCTTCTGGATCATCCGTGCAAATAACATCACGTTCACACTGAGCCACTGCACAAGCGGCCTGAGCCCGCTCCCAGCTTACGTCAACGACCACGGGGACTTCAATCCCCACCATTCCCTCAACCTGGGCTAGGATATCTGTTCCCATCTGGCCGGCGCCGACAAGACCTACCTGAATGGGTGTATCAGCAACCTGTAGTTGGTGTAGTTTTTCGTCAATGGCATACATTTCCAGTACTCCTCTCTATGCCCAAGGGGTGACAATTGCCTTAAGAACCTTTCCCGCTTTGGCATGGGCAATGCCTAGGGCCACGTCTTTCAGAGGGACAGTCTTGGTGATATACTTGCCAGCCTGAATCTTTCCATCAGCGATAAGCTCCAAAGCCATCCGATGCATAGATGCTGGGTAAGAGAAAGAACCGATTACTTCTAGCTCTCTATAGTGAATGAGATTGCTATTTAGTATAGTCATTGGTTTGTTCTTAGGTAGTCCGCCGAACAAAACAACCTTACCCCTCTTGCGTGCCATCTCGACGGCTTGTGCTTGAGTCTCCGCCACTGAATTGGCAGTGATCACCACGTCTGCTCCGAACCCATTCGTTATCCTTAATACTTCCTTGACGGGATCTTGATGCGCGGCATCTATGATATAGTCTGGTTCAAACTGTGCTGCCAAAGCCAAACGATCAAGACCGGCCATGATGACTCGTGAAGCCCCTCTAGCCCGAGCTATCTCTACATGCAAGCAACCGATAGGACCATCACCGATGATCACTACGGTGTCACCTAGACTAACTTCGGCGTTAGCTTGCGCCGCTAGCACAGAAGCTGCCGGCTCGGCAATTGTAGCTTCCTGGAACCCAAGCCCCTCCGGCATGTGATGAACCATGCCACGAGTTAAGATGGTATCATTCAGATGAATATATTGAGCAAACCCTCCGGGCCAATGGGTACCGATCATCCGATGATCAGTGCAAAGGTTGACAAGGCCTTCCTGGCAGTAAACGCACCTGCCACAACTAACGTCAGGAGCTATGGCTACGTAATCACCAACGGAGAATGAGCTCACAGAGTCTCCGACTTCTTCCACAATACCTGCTATTTCATGACCCATGATCTGTTCCTTAACATCGCCTCTTAGCCCAGTATGGTAGTTTCGAATATCCGAACCACATATGCCACAAGCTTCCACCTTAACTAAGATACCTGTATTTTCGCATTGTGGTTTTCCCATTTCCTGCAATACCAGGGATTCTGGCCCCACAAACATCATAGCCTGCATAAGCTAGTCATCTCCTTTCTCTAGGGGTTTTCGTCCCATCCCTATCAACCCCTAAGTGGTGCCCTTCCCGTGTTTAAGCCTTTCGCCGACAGCGCCTCCAGGGTGAATTACGGCAAATTGGTCCCTGCTGTAGTCTGTAACATACATTAGAGCTATGGCAATAGCGTCAAAGACTGCCAAAACTGCAAGAGTGCTTGAAGTAGCCAACATGTTGAAAGGACAGGCTTCTCTATCGACTCGTACTCGCAGCAAAATATCACTAGCTCGAGCAAGCTCTGAGTTCTCATTCTCACTTACAACTACTAGACTTGCACCCTTAGCTTTAATCGCTGGGATAATTCTCAATAATTCTTCCGTCTTTCCTCCTTTGGAGATAGCGACAACTACATCCTCTCCTCGCAATGCACCTAGCCCACCGTGCGCCCCATCTGCTGGGGAAAGCGGAAAAGCAGGAGTCTCTACACACGATAGTGTATGTGCAATTTTATGAGCCGCAGCCGCTGAGGTACCAAGGCCCATAGTAATGACCCTGCCCCGGCAGGTTGCGAGGAGTTCAATAACTTTTGCAACCGCTTCCAGGTCGACCGTTTCCCTAAGATCGGCAATCGCCTGGGATTCAGTAAGCCAAACACCGTGAACTATTTGAGCTATCTGTTTTTTGTCCATCGCCCCTATCCCCTATGAATGTATACATCCCAACCTAGGTAGTTACTGAAAGCTTCCTCGAGTATCCTCGCTGATTGAGAAAGGTTAATGGCCACATGGTGTTCAAAACCGTTACGGCAGATATAGCGCATCAAGTCCTGTAGACCGGCAATCTGTGCAACACCCCGGCTGCCGAAGGTCTTGAGTGGGTCATCTGTCAACTGGCCTTCGCCCACATAAGCCCGAATTACACCTTCAACGTCATCAGTAGATACTCGGGCAAAGGTAAACGGCCCTGACTTGATCCGACCATTGATACCTCCATAGGAGTTATCTTTGCCTAAGGTCCTCGCCAAAACGTTACAGTGATCGACCTTGGCAGATGAGAAGATAGAGCGAGGATAATTGCCACAGTGGAAGAAGATGCACTTGTCACGTTCTTTACCGTAATTGTTGTTCCAGTCAACCAGAGCACTAGGCTCACCAGAAGCCTGCTGTAGAGCGTACATTGCCACTAGCCCGGTCATGTCAACTTCACACGCTGCTGGGCATAGGGTTTCACTTAACATGCTCATGACCGCACAGGGGGAAATGCCATAATTGGCTTGGATAGAATTCCAGCACTGCACACCGATACCGTCCCAATTATTTTCCTGAATGAAGCCATCCAGTGCTGCGGCGAATTTCGCCATTTTGAGCTGAGCACCGGCAGGAACACCACTGCAATCCATATATGTTGTCAATTTCTGCAGCTTGGCTTCCACAGTATTATCGGTATCACTCAGGCTCGCTGCCTTTCCAAATACCTCAGATAGATCTAGAGTATCTATGGTGATTCCAGCCCTCTGCAAGAGCTTCTCACTAAATCGAACAGTATTGAAGGCTCCAGGCCGTGCACCGATAGCTCCAAACCGTGCCTTTTTTAGACTTGCCACAACTCTACATACCTGGAGAAACATGCTCAGATCAGCCTCGAACGTATCTGAGTCAGCAGTATCTGTGTGTAGAGTAGGCAGGGTAAAGGGCAACCCATATTGCCGCAGGTTATTACATACCGAGATCTTGCCACAAAAGCTGTCCCGGCGATTTTCTACATTTAGAGCTTCCAAATCATCATCAAAAGCATGGACGAATATGGGTACATGCAAGTCAGATAAGGCAATAGATTCAACGATCGCCTTTTCAGTTCCAAAATTCGGCAGTGTAATTATGAGGCCATCGATCTGTTCTCGATTGGCTTTGAGTAAATTAATGGTCTTTTCTACATCGCTCTTAGTTTGCGTACTACCACCTACGGTGTCTTCGGGAGACAAGGCTATGGCCTCTACTCCCTGTTCCGCTAAGGCAGTCAGTATCTGGTTTCGACCTGATATACATAGGTGGTCTGGAAAGAAATCTCGATTACCAACAACTACTGCTACTTTCATCATTACTCGGCACAGTCTCCTGACCTCGATAATCCAAGAGAATGCGCCCTTCCCTCCTCCACATAACATTATTTGTTCGGGCTCAGTAGACTTCTGCTCATAGATAAGTGCTTCTGCTCTACAATCAGCTATACTTACTTCCGATTCGTCCCACAACTACGGCTCCAACTTAACCAGTACAGAGTACCTATGTAACCGATTCCATATAAGAACTGCTAGTTATTTCAAGTCCTTGACGGAATCTCTCTGTACTAATCTGGGTTGAAAAACTACCCTTTCCACGGTTGGCTGTTTTTGTGTATTGCGTGCCTTGATCCTGTCAAATAGAAAGTGTGTTCCCACCCTACCAATCTCAGCCTGCCCCAGTGCCACTGTTGTCAACCGAGGTCTTACCCGCCGAGACAGATCTGTATTATCCATGCCCACCAGTGAAATATCCTCGGGCACTCGGATACCTACCTCCTCTAGCGCCTGCAATACACCGACCGCCAAGAGATCATTTACGGCAACTATGGCCGTTGGTGGTGGATTCAGGGAAGCAAAGAACAAACCAGCCTCGTACCCACCCTGCTCAGTATAAGTTGACCAATACAGGAGTTCTTTTGTAGGTGAGAGCCCATGATCTTCTAAGGCTTGTCGATAACCCTTGAATCGCTCACGAAATGAGTACATCGCCCTAATGCCTCCCACAAATCCGATTCGGCGATGTCCTTGCGTAATCACATGTTCTGTAGCCAGATACAAGCCTTCTTGTGTATTGACACCCACATAGTCAAATGGTACGTTTGTGTCTCCCCAAGGGAAAGTACTCATCGAGCCTATTACGACGGGAGTTGTAGTGTTTTCAATCTCCGCCAATAGCGCTTCAGTGGGATTAAGTGGTACCATGAAGAGACCGTCAACAGACTCTTGCCTCATGGCCTGAAGGATCTTTATTTCCTCTCTTTCGTCACCACCCGTATAGGTAAGCACCATCAAGTAACCTTCCTTCTTTGCTACCTCTTGTACAGAGCGGACCATGTCAAAGTAGAAAGGGTTGTCTAGATCAGGCAATGCTAGCATGATCTGTTGCGTTCTTTTTGTTTTTAAGGTACGAGCTGCTTGATTGGGCGTAAACTCAAGTTCTTCCAGAGCTAAGAGAATCTTTTCCCTGGTCTCTTCACTAACATACCCTGTATCATTCAGGGCTCTGGAGACTGTCGCCGGTGAGACTCCTGCCAGCCGGGCAACATCATAGATGGTGGGATTGCCATTTTGTGGGTTGGGCAATTTCTTTGGCAAACGTGTCATTAGATCTCATTCACTTTCGATTCACGTACTTCCGAGCAATAGGCGAATCAAATCCCTGAAACCAGTCTTGCATGTAGCATTCTCTACTAAGAAAGGCGGTTATTTCGTCCAGAATGGCCTTATGGAACCGATTTCACCTCAATGATTCTCCATTCAAATAGGGATTCCTTCTGTTATTCTGTAGGTAAACAACTATTTCTAAAAGGACTCCTATCTTGCCAAAATCGCCCATCCTCACGCTCATAGTAAAAAGGCTGATGCGTATGTTAACACATCAGCACTAGGATCACATCCGTGTAAATATAGGGCTTCCGCCTCAACTAGCGCTCTTGGTGGTGCTAATGCCCCGTAGCTGGAGTTCTTCTGCCCGGTGACAGGAGACAAAGTGGTTTTCTCTCAGTTCCACAAATTCTGGCTTCTCGGTTTTGCACAGTTCAGTAGCATAGATACATCGGGGGTGGAAATTGCACCCTGGTGGCAAATTGCTGGGGTCTGGCATATTATCCGGCATCAATATGCGGTCATAGACATGGTCTAGATCAGTGCGCGGCACAGCCGACAATAATGCCTCAGTATACGGATGCATTGGGTGATTGAGCAACTCATCACGGCCAGCTAGCTCTACCATCCTGCCAACATACATTACTGCTATGCGGTCGGAGAGATAGCGCACCACACTAATATCGTGAGAAATGAACAGATAGGTCAGACCTAACTGCTCCTGCAAATCCTTGAGCAGATTGAGAATCTGAGCCTGTATAGATACATCGAGCGCTGAGACTGGTTCATCGGCTACGATGAATTTCGGTCGAATGGCAAGAGCTCGGGCTATGCCTATCCGCTGCCTTTGTCCACCAGAAAAACTATGAGGATATCGGCGAAGATGCTCTTTTGATAGCCCGACTAGTTCAACCACCTCGGCTACCCGATCCTCCAGTTCCCGGCCTTTCGCTATGTCATTGACCAGCAATGGCTCCCCGATATTTCCCAAGACCGTCATTCGCTCGTTCAGTGACGAAAACGGATCTTGGAAAATCATCTGCATGTTGGAGCGAAGCTTACGAATTTCCTTTGGATCCAAGTTCAGAACATCAATCCGCTCTTCACCATCATTAAAATAGACATCACCACCGGTGGGTTCATAGAGCCGAATAAGAGCACGCCCTAGGGTCGTCTTCCCACATCCACTCTCACCCACTAGACCCACGGTTTCATTCTCATATATGTCCAATGAAACATCATCAACAGCTCTGACATAACCGACTACTTTGCGCAACATGCCTCGTTGAATTGGAAAATATTGTTTGAGGTTGCGGACTTCCAGTAGTGGTTTATGGTTCTGTTTCATATCTATCCCCTTCTCTAAGTCTACTAGGCATACTTGTAGCAGGAGACGAAATGTCCAGGCTCAACCTCAATTGCTGGAGGAGTCTCTGTACCGTTACAGACACCATCCATACCAACATCACATCTATCATAGAATACGCATCCTGAGGGGAGGTTGTAAGCGGTAGGAACTACACCTGGAATCGGAACTAATCTGGTCAACTCTCCTTCGAGCTTGGGAATCGAGCGCCATAACCCTTGGGTATATGGATGCAACGGATTACGGAATATATGCTCCTTCGATCCGTATTCCATATTCTTACCCAGATAAAGAACAACGATATCACTGGCTAAGCGAGAAACGATGGCAAGGTTGTGGGTGATAAGCATGATGGCCATCCCTTTTTCCTGCTGCAGCTCATGCAAAAGATCCAATATCTGTGCTTCGATAGTGACGTCCACTGCTGTCGTAGGCTCATCGGCAATAAGCAACCTCGGGTTGCAGGAGAGCGCCATGGCAATCATCGCTCGTTGCCGCATGCCACCACTGAATTGGTGGGGGTAAGAGTCAATCTGCCTTTCCGGCATGGGAATACCCACTTGCTGCAAGAGCTCGATTGCGCGTTCTCGAGCCTCAAGTTTCGTCATTCCTTCATTATGGAGCAAAATCGCTTCCATAATCTGATTACCGATGGTATGCATAGGCCCAAAAGATGTCATGGGTTCCTGAAAAACGATGGCAATATCGTTGCCGCGAATCTCCCTGATCTCTTTTCCCTTAGGATGCATCTCCAATAAATTCAAGACTTCTCTTTGGCCGTTACCCAGATCACGATGATAGAGAATACCATCTCCTGTGGTTCTGGCAGGCGGATGGGGAACAATTCTCAAGATCGAATGAGCAGTAACGGATTTGCCACAACCGCTTTCCCCAATCACTGCAGTGGTACGGCCTGCATGCAGATTGAAGCTAATACCATTAACTGCCTTGCACACACCTTCATCCATGCGGAATTCGACATGTAGATCTTTAATTTCTAATAAGACATCTGGTTGTTTAGGCATCGTATATTACCTCCCCTAACTACCTAGAATAGGGATCGGCAGCATCCCGCAAACCATCGCCTAAGAAGTTAAACATCAAGACGGTTAATACCACAAAGATAACTGGGATAAGCTGCCACGGTCGACCAGAAATCGCCGCTATATCCTGAGCATCCTGCAGCAAAACTCCCCAACTCACCGCCGGTGGCTGCATTCCCAATCCTAAGAAGCTCAAGGCGGTTTCGCCGAGAATCATGTTGGGAATCGATAGTGTTAGGTTGACGATTAAGTAGCTAACAAAAGCCGGTAACAAGTGTTTCGTAATGATCCTGAATTCGTTCGCACCGGCTGCCTTCGCGGCCAAAGCAAATTCTTCCTCTCTTAAGGACAGCAGTTTCCCCCTTACGACCCGAGCTAGCCCCGCCCAACCGACAGTCGCCAACACGATGGTGATGGCGAAGTACGTTTTCACAACTGGCCAATGACGAGGTACAGCAGCCGATAGGGCCATCCATAGCGGTATATGGGGAATACTCATCAGTAACTCGATCACCCGTTGGATTATTTCATCAGCTACTCCCCCGAAGTAACCAGAGATCCCCCCAAAGAAGCAGCCAAGGATAAAGCTTAAGAATACGCCGCCAAAACCAATGAATAGAGAAATCCGCCCACCGTGTAGTACTCTGGTAAATAGATCCCGGCCCAGCCTATCGGTGCCAAATAGAAACATATGAGTTCCCTCAACTCCGACAAACCGACGACTAACTGGGATGAAGCCTAATATCTTATAGGGTTCACTCTTAACGAAAAACTTCACCGGATATTCCTTGGATTTGTCTTCGATAAAATTATATTTGAACGTGGCCGGATCTAGCTTCCGATCCATAGCACAAATGAAAGGCGTACGTAAGCCACCTTCTTCACTAACAATGCGAATCCGAGTTGGTGGAGCATTTTGGAAGTTCTTAATCCGGTTTTCTACCGGATAAGGGCTAAAGAACTCGGCAAAAATGGACACAAAGTACATGACAAACAGGACTATCATGCCTAACATGGCTAGTTTGTGTTTTTTAAAGCGCCACCAAATTAGCTGCCGTTGCGACGCGTAATGGAACCGTTCAGCTTTCTGCTCCTCTCTCAGTTGACGCCTCCTTGTATAGTCCTCGATAGTCTGTTGTGGATAACTGAGTATCTGTTTGAGCCTGCTCATCACTTCACCTCTTCAGCCTACTTTTCATACCGTATCCGTGGATCCAGCCATGCTAGCAAAATATCAGAGATGAACGTTCCGATCACTGTCAAGCTACTCAGAATCATAATGACGCTGCCAGCAAGGTACATATCTTGAGTTAGGATCGCTTGGTGTAGTACGGGGCCAACAGTCCTCAGATTAAGGACAATCGCGACAATTACTTCCCCACCAACCAATCCAGGTAATAGCCAGCCAATTGTGCTCACCACAGGGTTGAGAGCGGTGCGTACTGGATACTTGAGGATTACTTTCCACTCCGGTAGACCCTTAGCCCGCGCGGTTGTAACATACAACTTGCCCAACTCATCGAGCAAAGTAGCCCGCATCACTCGGATATTGCCAGCCGTTCCCGCTAACCCAATTACGATCATGGGCAACCAAATATTCTGGAGCAAATCAAGGAACTTAGCCATGGACCAAGGTTCGCCGATAAACTCTGTCGAGAACAGGCCCGTGATTGCCACTCCTGTGCGATCGTAGATAACCCACATAAACAGCAGGGCAAATAAGAAGTTGGGCATCGCTAAGCCAACAAAACCAAAAATGGTGGCAATATAATCAAAGACGGAGTATTGGTGGGTCGCCGAATAGATCGCTACCGGAATCGAAATGATCCATACAAGCAGCATAGATAGGAGAGAAATTAGTATCGTCATCGGTATCCGTTCTTTAAGTATTTCAGTTACCGGTTGATCCCACTGGAAGGAACGACCTAACCTACCCTCTAGGATAAATCCCTTCATCCACATGTAGTATTGGACATATAATGGCTTATCCAAGCCATACTGCCTGGTTAGTGTGGCGATTACCTGTTCCTGTACCTCAAAACCCGAAGCTCTTAAACTCTGGATATAGCTGTCGATATAGCTTCCCGGGGGCAACTGAATTATGGCGAATGATAGAATCGAAATAATGAGCAACAACGGGATCAGTACCGTGACTCGACGAATGATAAAATTAACCAATGTAGTCCCCCTTTTCCCTACTGCTCGAGGAGTCACCAGCTACTGCTTATTGCTGGTGGCGATAATTGTTAAATACCTAGCAACTGGAAATCCAGTTGCTAGGTATTTGGTATGTCTTATCGCTTACTTACTCCCGAAGAAGTACTGTTCCATTGGTAGGTTGGCACCTACAGCCATACCAGACTCAGGCACATTGCGCAGGTCCGCATTCACTATATAGGGATACAATACTGATTCAACCGTTTGTATCATCAAGTAATTGCTGGCATACCATTCACGCAGCGCCTCAACTACCGCGTCCCTTTCAGGGGTACCTGGCACGGTGGCGACAACCTGTTCATGAATGTCATAGAGGTCTTTAATCCATGCCGGTGGTTCCTCACCGGTCCTTCCGCCACTGTTGTACCACAACTCCCAATTGCGGTTGCTCCCCCAGTTGCCTGGTAGATAGTCACCATAGAGCCATGGCCAACCAGGTGAGTGCGCCCAACCAATGACCGCGTTCAGTTCGTTAGCTTCACCCTTTTGCCCACGCAGCTGTTGACTTATCTGTCTCATCGTGGTGAAGATGCCTACATCCTTGAGGTATTCGGTCAGCAATTCTGACACAGGAATGAAGTCTGGCGAGTAGTCGGCGACCTCGATAAACAGCTCAAACACTTCCCCATCAGGACGCAGACGCCAACCATCAGCGTTCCGTTTTGGCATAATCTCATCCAGCAACTTATTAGCCTGAGCCGGATCATATTCAGCTGGAACCCAAGTGGGCATTGAGGCCATACCAAAGTATATGCTATCGATTACTTCTTCTCGATCAACAGCTAAGTTAATCGCTTTGCGGAAACGGATGTCCCGAGCTACCTCACGCCAACCATCATCTTCATATGTCAGGTTGACATACAACATGCTTGGGTCGACATGCATCTCCAGGGCCAAGGTCACATAGCCACCGCGTTCTTCATTTTCTTTGTAAAGCGGCATCTTATTCAATGCTGTGCCTTCTCGATAGATATCCACATCACCGGTCAGTATGCGCATGGTCGCCACTTCAATATCGTTTACATGATGGGACTCTAATCGGTCAATATATGGCAGTTGCTGGCCTGTAATATCGACTTTGTGATAGTATGGGTTCCGTTCAAGAGCTAGAACGCCACCAGGTGCTTCCACAGCTACCCAGGGGTTAAGACTCGGAAAGCCAACGGCCTTCTTCTTGGTCAGATCCCAGATAGGAGCGTTTTTCGCACTGAATAGGCGATACCATTCATCGGGACCAAATTCCTGTTCTTCGAGTTCTGGCAGCAGATCTTCGGCTGGAGTATATTTGATATGGTAATTCTTGAGAAAGTGAGATGGTAGAAGTAGGGCGGAGTACCCTTCCCACCCCTTGATAGAGATTTCAGTCAGAAAAGAACCATATGGTTCATCAAAGGTCAGGATGAATGTGAGATCATCAACGATAGTCAACTTCACCGTCTCTCCAGTCGCACGACCAGCTGACCGAAACTTGACTGGATAAACCGGGGTTAATTCTTCATTGAGGTATATGTCTTCGAAGACAAACCGTACATCTTCAGTGGTGACAAGCACACCATCGGACCATCTAAGTCCTTCCCGGATCGTGAAAGTAAACTCCGTATTATCATCATTGACAGAGTAGCTGCTGACGAGGTTAGGCATGACCGGTCCACTGCTTAGGCCAGGCACACTAACTAGAGCTTCTCTTGTCCCCAAAAAGAAATCCGGTTGCCAATCAGGTTGTATGTTGACACTTTTCATCGTCCCGCCATAAACACCTGGTTGCCAATCAAGATGCTCCTCTTGTACCAGAACGCCAGGTCCCACTATGAACGGTTCTTTGGGAAGACGTTCTTCAATTGGTGGTAGAGCACCGGCCTTTACCTTCTCAGCCAGCATCGGGGCTTCCTTGTATTCCATTGCCAAAGCGACCGAAGCAAATCCTAGGATAAGAACCAGGCCCAAGACAATGCTAACCAACTTCACAGATCTCTTCATTACCTAGATGCCTCCTTTTTATAAGCTCCGTTCACATAAGTCATGTTCGCAGCTCACCGATCACCCCCCAAACTGGCTTGCGTACCTAGTGATTCAAAACCAGTGCTGTTCGTTGGTAAATTGATCGTTGTCGCTACACCCGATATTTCATCATTTTGAATCGAAGCGGACTGCAAAAAGCATCTTTAGTTTCATAATTCCATTTGTCTTGCTATATTTACAAGTATTTGTTACCAAGTATATTCTCTCTCATGGGTGCGGTTCCTTCTTAATTTTCGTGATGATTTGTTTTTACTACAGAACTCCGATCTGCCTGTCTACTCCCAAGCTAGTTTCGTTTTTCCCTTTTAGTTTGTCTAACTGATAACCTTAACTCCAATGGAACAACACAGTTTTTGGGCACATCAAAAAGACCGCCTATTGGCGGTCAGCTAATCAATTTGCCTGTTTAGAGTTGTGGTGCTAACGCTGGATGCTCATTTGCCTTTCTATCGCACTAGTTGCATCGGATGAAAGCCTGTACGCTTTCCGCTATCTTGCTTGCTGTTAGCCCATAATGCTCTCGCACAGCATCTGGTGGCCCAGGAATACTAAATGCATGGGGAAAACCCAACCGGAGAACCGGTTTCGGA
>JAAZLW010000050.1 GCA_012799135.1 Bacillota bacterium
CCCATTTTAACGCCTAAAGCTTGCTCAAACGCCCGAATAACTGCCTGTGCCCCCGTTATGTGGCAGGGAGCACTTTCACAAATGCGGATAACATATTTACCCCGAGGGCGAACTGAGTACATAGAGTAGAAAGTAGCAACACCGTATACCCGGCTAAGTGGAATATCCATAGCCCGGGCCACCTGGATCAATTCTGCTTCAGAAAGGGAATTGTTATCTGCTTGCACGTCATGTAAAATCTGCAGGAGACAGTCTTCCTTGGCCTCATACTTAGAAACGATGTCGAGGACACGTTCCTGTACAGGTTCCAGCTGTTCTTTCGGAATAGCCACCACAAAGCCTCCCTTCTATTTCCTTAGCTCACAGTATCCTCCCTAGCAATCACGTATTCACCGATTACCTGACCGTTGACAATATGGCTGGTAACCATCGAGCGAACCTTCTCCGGTGTCATGTACCCATAGGTGATCTTGGGTTCACCGGGACGGATTACTTCAACCAAGGGTTCTTTCTCGCATAACCCTGCACAGCCTGTCTGTGTAACAACAACATCACTGAGATTCTTCTTTTGCAGCTCATCAACTAAGGCCAGCATCACCTCCCGTGCACCGGCGGCAATACCACAAGTGCCCATACCGACGATAACTTTGGTTCCTTCTGTCTGTTCCCGCAGGCGAATAGTCTCCTGGGCCTTTTCCCGCAACTTCTTTAATTCATCCAAAGACTTCATCTGATGTTGCACCTCCATAAAGATAACTCTCTCCTTGCCCTAGGTAGGACCTCAACCACTGAATAACCACCGGTAGAGTTAGAGCATCCTCCCCCACCTCAGCTTTAATGATCCGGGTATCTACATCCCATACCCGGTCATTTACCCGATGCCGATAGACTACATCGACAGTCGGATTACTGATGATCACTGTCAGCATACTGCCAACCATGTCTCCTAGAGGCATTCTATCTATATGGCTATGCTGAAAGATGGCTATGACCTCTGTGCCCTGACCGGGGTTGGAGCTGATTAAAAGCTCTCCTCCTGAACGCTCTGCCGCCATCTTCAATAGGGGAAGACCCAGTCCGACTTTCCGGGTAGTCCGGGTAGTAGTAAAGGGATCAAGAGCTCTCTCCAATAGGGCAGGCTCCATTCCACACCCATCATCCCGGATGGTGATCACCAGAGAATCGAGGTCCGTGTCCTCCATTATTTCTACCTCTATCAGCCGAGCCCCTGCACGCAAGGAATTTTGTACAAGATCAAGTACATGAAGGGCTAACTCGCGCATCCTATCACCTAAATCGTATCCGGTGGAGATCACCGGATAGCAAGAGTCTTCTTAGAGCCAAAAAGCTAGGTTCTTCGAGCAATACTGCTGAATGATGATCACCAACCAGGTCCGTCAGCCGATGAGCATCAGAATTACGTAATACCGGATAGTGCCTCAAACACTCGAATTCACTAACGAATCTCTCCCAGGAGCAGGAACTATCGATCTCCACTGCATGTAGTTGGAGAGTCTCAGGCACAAATCCCAGCTGACCAATGAGGCTATATGAGCGCCGATTAACATGGGCTGCTATAGTCAGGCCTGAATACTCAGCGATGGCTTCACCTACCTCTTCTACTCCCAACATAACAGATTGCAGCAACAAGCGCTCAATAGATCCGACTTTCCGATCAGCGATATCATATATTACCTGCTCACCAAAGACCTTCGGACGATTGGCTATCTTGGGAAGATGCCGCAAGATCAATTGCTCAAAGGCCAGAGCGGCGTCCAAAGTCGGGAAAATGGCAATCAGGTGAGCTTCCTCTCGGGTTTGCACTTCCATCCCCGGCAGAACCGTAAGCCCCAACTCATCCCCTACCTGCATGACGGTGGCCACATTAGCAACAGTATTATGATCTGTAATGGCAATCAGGGAGAGGTTTTCCAGTTGCGCCATTCGTACAATGTTCCAAGGGGACATATCCTTCGCAGCGCAAGGTGATGCCCCGGTATGAATATGAAGGTCGATATACATCCACCTAGGCACTGCGGATAATACCCCGCACACCCAGTTCGTACAGCCGTCCTACTACTTCAAAAGCCGTCAAATCTGTAGCAAATAGGGGAATACCGACCTCCCTGGACTTATTAAGTGTATGTTCCTCTGGCTTTATACCACCGGCAATAATCACCGCAGCAGCATCAATCAAAGATGCTACTGCGATCACATTTGGATGGATCTGATTGGTCACCCAGATGGATTTGGCTGCTGCCTTCGCCATGACATCACTCAATAGATCCGAACAGTAGCCCCCTGCTACCTCTATCTCGGGAATAGCTTCTTGATCAAAGGACAGCGGTAATGCTTCAACTATTGCTGCCAACTGCAACTTTTTCCCTCCCCAACGACTCTACTGTGCCCCTAATTTACTCCCATCCCCCGGGTCTCCTTTTCCCGACTCATCCTCAGATTCCTTCAGAGGCTGCTCTTTATCTGCTTCTTCTGCTTCTTCTTGATGGGATATAGAACCTGGCACTCGCCGAGCTAGCTCCAAGAGCTCCTCAGCTAGAGATTGGACACCATCTCGGAGCACGAATACACAATCCCCTTCTGAAGCCAAACCCTGTACGATATCCTCGGCTAGTGCCTGGCAGCTAGGTGAACCGCAAGAGCCGCAGTCCAATCCAGGCAAAGACTCAACAGTCTTCTCCAAAAGCTCCATTTTTTCAATAGCTTTGGAGAAATCATCATCCAGCTTAAGGATAGAGCGAGGTTCAATATCTCTCTCTAGTTTGTAAAAGCCCGTTGCCCAGCGCTTGTCCACTGCTTCCACGATCTCGGGGGGGATCTCATGGGGGAGCTCACGGGTCAAATTCTCCATGTTGACTCGGGCCAGGAAGGCATTTTGCACAGTAAGCGGGCCACCGACACATCCGCCCCGGCAGGCCTGACATTCGATGAAATCAATGTCGTGGAATTTACCGATTTCGATCTCTTCCAATACATTTATGACCGAGTGGATACCATCTACAGCTACATGCCTGCGGGCTTTGATGGCATCCTCTTCACCGGCGGCCCGACCCCAGTGAATACCGGCGGCACTAGCTTGCTGCAGCGCGGGGGTATTCTCCAGATATGGCAAGGTACGAAGCACCCTAGCATAGACATCGGCAATGGGTATGGCGCCATCTACCCATGAATCCTGTAAACCGATAGGCTGCTTAATGGCAGTAACCTTGGCAGGGCAAGGAGTCAAAAAGAAAGCCCCGATATCTTCCCGTCTGAGGCCGTGTTTGCGCATAGCTGATTGTTTGGCCAAGCGAGCGGCAATATCTACTGGAGCTTGAATCGGAATCAAATGATCGATCAGATCAGGAAAGCGTACTTGAATAAGGCGAACTATGGCTGGACACGAAGAGGAGATAAGAGGGCGTATGGAGCTATTCTCAATATAACGGCGGGTGGCAAGGCTGACATGTTCCGCTGCCTCTGCCACCTCGTATACAGCGTTGAAACCTAAAGTAAGAAGAGATTGGAGGATCTTACTAATACTGATGTCTTGGCCAGAGAACTGGCCATAGAAAGAGGGCGCCGGTAACGCTATGGTATAGGCATACTTGCTCAAAAGGGAGAATTCATCGGCAATAGCCCGTTTAGCATGATTGGGGCATGTCCGAATACACTCTCCACAATCAATACACCGCAATTCCAGGATTCGAGCCTTCCCACCGCGTACCCGAATAGCCTCGGTGGGACAGCGTTTGATACAGATCGTACACCCTTTACAACTGTCGGTATCGAGTGTAACCGAATGGAAATATGGCTGCATCGTTTACTCACCAGCTTTATGCAGGATTCTTACCTGCAACCGCGTACCCTGACCTACGGTAGACTCAATATCAAACTGATCTGCGCTTCTGCGAATATTGGGTAGACCCATCCCCGCACCAAAGCCCATCTCCCTGACATCTTCACTGGCTGTGGAGTATCCTTCCTGTAATGCCTTCTCGATATCCGGTATACCCGGTCCACAGTCCTCACAGAGAATTTGAATGGTGTCAGGAGTTATGTCTACTGCGATCCTACCGCCATAAGAGTGAATGACAACATTCATCTCTGCCTCATAGGCAGCTATGGCAGTCCCACGGATAATCCCTGGGTCTAGACCCAGTTGCTGTAATAAGCGCTTAATCTTACTGGCAGCTTCCCCAGCCCTGACGAAATCACCGGCCACAATATCGTATGTGACTGACATTAGTGCTCCTACGTCTCCGACGGCTGGCACTATCCGGTCCTCCCTCCGGAATCGAGTTCTGAACACCCCTTCAAACCGCAGCGATAGAGTTTTCCACAGGTCTCGTAGAGAGGGTGATTGGTAACAAGTAGAGGTAAATCTTCTGAGTTAGCCATCTCAATGACGTCCGGGCTAGGTCGCTTGCCACGTACAAAGACAATCCCTGCCAAGTCCACCACTCCAGCAGTACGCACTACTTGGATCGAAGTCAAACCAGTCAGCAAGAGTGTCTTTGCCTTGGTAAAAGCCAAAACGTCACTCATTAGGTCTGCACCACATACGGACAGTATCTGGCGATCCATATGTGACGGTTTTGTCAGAAGCTCAGCATCGATTATGTCGACAATTTCCCGGATCTTCATGGGGTAATCGGCGAGCTTACTTTCCATTTCTGGAGAGAAATCGCCTTATCTCCTTTCACTAACAGATAATTCCAAGATTCGGATCGCCGTCCCCGGCGGTACGCAGAGTGCAGTCCTCGTATACATGTCTTGCTTATTAAGGCCTTTAGCCTGCTTCCGAATTACCTAAATTCTATCATCCATCACGATTACTGTCAATTCAGAGGGAAACCCGGAAATGATGTAAGAAAAAACCACCCCCGAGTTGGGAATGGTCTTTAGGTGGCGGAGGGGGTGGGATTCGAACCCACGGAGGCTCATCACCTCAGCGGTTTTCAAGACCGCCACGATCGTCCGCTCTGACACCCCTCCAAGTGCCTATGGGCTGCACCACTAATTCTACCATGGTGCCATTGCCAGCGTCAAGATGACCGTGCGGTGCCTTTTCACAAGCTAAAACTGTACTTCCGGTACCTCTTTAGCACCTTCGGCAGCTTCAAAGAAAGGCCGCGCATCCTTGCCAAAGAGTCTAGCTATCGCCACGGTGGGGAATCGGCGAATGGTACGATTCCACTCTTGCACTGATTCATTGTATCGCATCCGCTCTACAGCGATCCTATTTTCTGTACCAGCCAGCTCATCCTGTAGCCGCACAAAGCTCGTGTCTGCTTTGAGCTCAGGATAGCTTTCTGCAATGGCCAACAATCTGCCTACAGCCGCATCGAGACTATTGTTTGCTTCTATCTTGGCACTAGGATCCCCGGCGGCAAGCAACCGACTCCTGGCTGAGGCAATCTCTGAGAACACCCGTTCCTCATGACTGGCATAGCCCTTAACGGTATTGACTAGATTAGGAATGAGATCAGCTCGCCTCTGCAGTTGGTTTTCTACTTGGGCCCACCTTGCATCCACATTGGTTTCCAGTGTTACCAAGCTATTATACTGACTTACTATACCAATAGCCAAAATCGCAATGATACCAATGACAATCCAACTCTTTTTCACTTATATCCCTCCCCTTAAAGCTCCACCTAGAATTTCCGACCTGCTCCTCCTCCACCACTACGCCCTCCACCAAAACCACCAAACCCGCCGCCACTGCCACCCCGCGGGCCCGGACGGGTAACCGGCACATGCCTGGGGCGAGAACGGGGTATTGTCCCTCCCGGACCAATCGGTCCTACTGGACCGTTCGGCCCTATAGGAGATCTACGTCGAGTCAGATAAATGATAGCAACAATAATCAGGAAAATGACGAATCCCCAAAGACCTGAGTTATCCTCCTGCTTCCGCTGATAGCTCTCATCGGCCAATTCTGCCTTAAAAGCCCTGGTGCCCTCCAAAAGGCCTCTCCCGTAATCCCCTTTGGCAAAGTACGGGATTACAGCCTGATCTAGTATGGCACCGACTTTTCCATCGGGCAGCACACCCTCTAGACCATAGCCTACTTCTACCTGGATTTCCCGTTCCTCCATTGCCAATAAGATCAGCAAGCCACTATCTTCCGGGCCACCGATCCCCCACTCATTAAAAAGCTGGGTAGCATATTCTTTGGGCGTTAGTGGCTCGGCAGAAGCTATGGTAACTACCGCTATTTCTGCCCCCTGGTTCTCTTGGAGAGCCTTGGCAACGCCCTCTATTTCAGTTTTGTGGTCTCGTTGGATGATCTGGGCAAAATCATTAACAAATCCAACTGGTTTGGGCAAGGCAGCTAAGCTGACTGAACTCACCAGAACAAACAGCACGCATAGCCAGACCCCGGTCCTCAAGACCTTCGGCATCGATTATACCTCCCTACTGTTACACAGAGAGTATATCAGACATTCTAGCTTTTCAAAAGGGGGCTCAACTAATTTCATATATAGCATATCCAAGGCTCTGGGAACCGCTTTTCCGCTCTTTTCACCTAGTGATGGGTTTTCCCCATAATTGGCTGGATACAACTGCCAATTATCCAACCGAATAGGCAACAGCTACAATGACACCCATATGCTTAGGGCTACTCACGCTGTAGGGCAACTACCGGGTCCAGTGATGCCGCCTTCCAGGCGGGATAAATGCCAAAAAAGAGTCCTATACAAACCGCAAAACCTATCGCCACCCCCACGGCCAATGGCGAAATGGAGAAAGCCCAACCGAACCTTGTGCTCAGCCAAAAGCCACCCCCCCAGCCTATCCCCAGCCCGATGACACCACCCAGGCCACTGAGCAGAACAGCCTCCAAAAGAAACTGCATGAGAATATGCTTGCGCTTAGCCCCTACAGCTTTGCGAATACCGATTTCCCGGGTCCGCTCACTCACTGTCACCAGCATGATATTCATGATCCCAATGCCTCCTACTACCAGAGCTATGCTGGCAATGGACCCGAGCAGCAAGGTCATGGTCGCAGTGGCCTGGGAAACTGTCTCCAGGATAGTATCCTGACTCATCACTCGGAAACGATCGGCATCACCCAACATCCGAGTCATGAAAACCTCTACGTCTTTAACCACCGTCTTGGCTACATCTCTGGAGGCAGCTTCTATAGAATACCCATCCACGTATTTGGTCTTAAGCCCACGGTTAATCAGCATAGTGATAGGCACATAGATGCGGTTGTCATAGTTGGACATCATCACTTGCCCTTTAGCCTCCATCACTCCAACCACTCTTAATTTATAGCTCCACTCGCCAATCACGATCCTGATACTTTTGCCTACAGGGTTCTCTGAGCCAAATAGATCGGTAGCTACCTCGGAACCTAGGACTGCAACTTTCTCATTGTTGGCCACGTCCTGCTCGCGGATATATCTGCCAATCAGAGGATAATGATTGCTAACTTCCTGATATTCAGGTGTAATACCCGTGATCCTTACTCGTACATTGTTGCCTCGGTAAACAGCCAGTCCCATGGTCTCTGAAGTCGGCGCCACGTGTTTGATGCTGTCTGATGCGTTCTTTATGGCACCGGCCATCTCCAAAGTGAAAACATCTGCAATGTCTTGACTAACCCGTCCCCCTCCACCACGGACAAACCCAGGGCTAACAGTAATCAGGTTAGAACCCATGGAGCCGATCTGACTGGTTACCTGTTCTTGAGCACCAGTGCCGATGCCTACCATAGTGATCACTGATGCGACACCAATAACAATCCCCAGAAGAGAGAGAGCCGTACGCAACTTGTTGGCCAAAAAGCTATGAAAGGCAATCCTAACGAACTCCTTCAGATTCACGCTTCCAATGCCTCCCATGCAGTTATATCATCTTCACCCTGCCCACGGACCTCGACATGCTCAATTCTACCATCTCGAATATAGAGGATCCGGGACGCATGCTCAGCCACATCCCGTTCATGGGTAACCAGTACGATGGTATTACCCTTGGCATTGAGGTCGTCGAAGAGTCCCATGATCTCTTCTCCTGTGCCTGTATCAAGATTTCCCGTGGGCTCATCAGCCAGCAGGATAGCTGGTTGATTCACCAAGGCTCGAGCGATACAGGCTCTCTGTTTTTGGCCACCGGACACCTCGGTCGGCTTATGCTTAAGTCTATCGGCTAGACCGACCATGCCAAGGGTTGCAACTGCCTGCCTCCGTCTTTCCTTAGCTGGTACACCGGCATACAATAACGGCATTTCCACATTCTCCTGGATGCTCATACTCGGCAATAGATTAAAATTCTGAAATACAAAACCAATCTCCGCATTGCGGATCTCTGCCAACTCACTATCAGAGAGAGAGCTTATATCTTTGCCCCGTAGATACAGAGAGCCACTAGTCGGCCGATCCAGGCAGCCCATGATATGCATCAAAGTAGATTTACCTGAACCTGAAGGCCCCATAATCGCCACATATTCTCCTGGCTTGATGGTAAAGGAAACGTCCTGTAAAGCACGGACGACTACCTTTCCCATCTCATAAACCTTGCTCACCTGATCAGCGATAAAGACCTTTGAACCGTTATTCATCGCCGCAAGCCCCCTCCCATGCTGGGCTGGATCCGGATCGATTGATTGTGTTGGGGAGACAGATTATCACCTTGGAGCGAGTGATAGAGGTCATGATTGCTGGCCAATATGCGATCCCCTTCATTGAGGCCTTGCTTGATTTCGATGGAGAAGCCATCCGAAAGGCCGGTCACTACCTCCACACTCTCTAGACCGGCATCTGTAACCCGAACCACAGTGCTCCTTCCCCTTGCTTGCATGACCGCTTCAAAGGGAATCACCAAAGCGTGCTCAGCCTTCTCGACCACAATCTCAGCTTCTGCACTCATACCTACTTTGACCCGCGAGTCATGCTCATCCAACTCAATTTTGACGGGAAAGATCACGATTTGTCCCTGTTGCTGCGGGACTATGCCAACCTCTACGACTGTACCGGGTAAAATTAGCTCAGGGTAAGCATCTAGAGTAATGGTCGCCTCTTGACCCACCTCTATGTAACGAATGTCGACTTCGTCGACACCTACCTCCAAGAACAGGCAGCTAGTGTCCAAAAGACGCATGACTGCTGCCCCCGAGTTCACCCACTCTTCCTTTTGAACCCTAATCTCAGCAACCACACCAGCAAAAGGAGCTATGAGGGAGGTGGCCTTTAGGTCCGCCTCGGCTAATTCGAGTTCTAGCTCTTTCTCCTTGACCACGCTGGGGGCGGCATCAAATCTGGCCATTTCCAGATCACGTTTTGCACCAAGATAGGCAAGCTTCTGACGGGTATCATCCAGTTGAGCCAGTATAGCACCTTGCTCAATCATCTTGGTGGCCTGAGCATTGATGCTTTTCACCTTCCCACCTACATCGAAAGCTAGCTCCAGATCACGAGCAGCAGCTATAGTACCTGTACTTGATACCGCTCGCGTCAAATCCCCCCGCTGTACGATGATTTCCCTACGGGTCGGCATGGTAGCTGTTGCATCTTGTGCCTTCTTCGCTCTTAGGTAGAAATAGCCAAGGCCGGCAATGATCAGAGCAATAAGCACAATCAGGCCGATTCTAGCTAATGTCTTGCCCACCCGCTTCAATTGGAATACCCCCCTATCAGATCTGCTACCTGTCCTGTCATCAACATGAGCTCCAGCCTGGCGATCTCATAGGCCACTATAGCTGTAAACCAATCAAGCTTAGCTTGCTCCAACGAACGCTTACTCGCTTCTGCCTCGGCCTCTGGAATCAGGCCATTGGCTGCCTGCAAGATCTTAGCATTATGCTGCAGTGAACATTTCTCATGATTAAGACCGGCTATATACATCTGGTCCTCCAGCCATTGTATCTCTGAAAATTTGCTTTCCACCTCTAGGCAGATTTTTGACTGCTGGGCCTGTACTGCCCTCTCTGCTTGCTCGAGATTCAGACTAGCTTCTTGCCTTGTTAGCTCTCTAAGGCCTCCATCCATGAGAGGATACGAAAAAGACAAATACGCCTCATATGTTGCATCTCTTGCTTTGGCGAACTCGGCGTGGCCACCCAAGGACAGCTCCATGCCATTGGCAGTCTGGGCAGCATCGACCTGCCGACGTGCAGCAGCCAGTGCCTGGTTTCGTTCGATCAAGGTGACGTCTGTTGCCAAGGCTAAGGCCACCGCTTCATCCAAAGTTATCTCCAGACTCGATGGACTCAGCCTGTCAGGTAACGGCTCCAACCTCCACGCTTCCCCATCCACAGACAGGTCAGACAGGAGAGATTTCAACTCCCTTTGATAATCCCGCCAGGCCCGTTGATATACCGCTAGACTCTCTTCCTTTTCCTGCAGGGCTGCGATTACCTCCACCGCGGAAGCCAGCCCCTGCTCAGCCTTGCCAACTACCCGATCGTACTTTGCCAACTTAGCCTCGTGTTCTTCCCTATAGACCTGTAATCTGTCCCCATCGACTTGCAGCAAGCGATAGCGTCGATAGATCTCAATAAGAACCTCCATACGGGCCTTTGTCTCCAGCCGGGCGGCCAGCACAGCTGCTTCCTTGGCCTGTAGTAAGCTAAGGTAATCGGCATCATACTGGGATGGTGGCCACAGCCTCAGGCTCGCTTTCACCGTCAAGCCCGATTTCTCCTGATCCCCATCTTCACTCTGCCAGCGATTAGCGGCAGTGAGCTCCCATCCCTGCATGGTAGATAGGCTGCCAGTGATGGATGCGGACTCTCCCAAAGCCAGTTCATATTCGTGTTGCCTAACAGAGAAAGCTAGGGGTTTGAAAGAAGTAGATAACCTAGGAGCATATACTGCACTGCGCCGAGCCAAAGTCAGTTCTTTTGATTCTCGCTCAGCTTGAGCCGTATCCACAGTGGGATGTTCTTGCAGAGCACAGGCCAAGGCTTCACTTAAGCTCAGGACCTCCATCCGCTCATAGGGTTCAGCCCGGGATACGGCCGGTGTCACCATGACACCCGATAGAACAATGATTACCCCGATCAGCAAAAGCCATATCCTCGATTCGATTGACGAAATCAAGTCCAAACCCCCTTTTTACTCATTTGCCTCCTGGTCTATCGCTTGTAATGCTTGGCTGTTCCTTACATCTTTGCCAATTACCTGATCAAATTCCAGGTAAGCGATCGTGTAGCTAGTAAGTGCATTATAAACAGATCGCTCCGCCTCCCACAGGCTAATCTGGGCCTTGAGAAGATCATCCTCTGTTTTCAGACCTGCTTCCACCTGGCCTTTGGTGATTTGGTGCTGTTTTCTCTCCAGTTCATATTTTAGACAGCTGGCCTTGTACGCCTGTTCGGCTTGTTTGACTGCATTGAAAGCCAATTGAACTTCCTGGGTAGTGGTGATCTGAGTTTGCTCGACCTTCAACTCAGCAAGAGATACCTGATTGCGGGCTTCTCGCACCAACAAGTCAGCCGTCTCCTCCAAGAGCAGCCGTTCCAGGTCCAATTTGGCTAGTCTGAGACTATCTGTAGCTTCCTTGATACCGACACTAGCCTGAATCACTTGTGGTAGAACCTGGGCCAGCTCTACATCGAAGGGCACAAAGGTCAGTTTGCCATCAGGGAGCACGTGACTAAAGTTGGTCAAGAGAAAGAATGCTTGTTTTTTCTCTTCGAGACTATCTCTAGCTTTTTCGTACTCATACTGACTTTGGGCCAATGTCGCCTCAGCCTGCAAGAGATCGTATTCGCTGGCATTTTGTGCCTGCACTTTCTTTTGGGTAAGCTCCAGCCCCTTCTCACTGAGCCGCAACTGGTGCTCTCTTATTTGCAGGTCCATCATGGCCAGTTCCACATCAGTAAAACGTCTGACAGCAGTAACCACTACGTTTGCTATGCCTTTCCTGTAGGCGGCCTCTGCCTTCCTCAAGTTTAGCTCCGCCAACCCCTGATTGTAGGTTGATTGTGTGAGCAGGTTGTCTGCCATGGCTTTCTGATAAGCGATCTGAGCATTCTCCCATTCCAGTTGAGCGATCCTGCAATCAGTACTCTCCTGTAACACACACTGTATAGCGTCTTTCAACGAGATCGCTCCGGTGCTGGCACTGATCTGCCCAGAGAGAAGCAGTACAAGGGCAAGACACATCACTACACTACTGTAATTTCTTCGCATTCCACATTCCCCCAGATTGCCAATAATCTTCCCATCCGCTCTGTATCCATATACTTAGCTAAGACCACGCTTTTCCCTACCATAGAAAGACCTACCTCAATAATTGTCACGGAATTGTCACAAATCTATCACAAATCTGGGGGTTGCTGGGAAAAGAAAGGACACCTGCTTGCCATTACTGGCCAACAAGTGTCCGACCTTATCGTTTTCGCGAGACCCTTGAATTTGACGCGATCTCCTGTTTACTATAATGCCGGTAGAGAACCCATCACTTGGGACAAGTGATCCTCTCTATTCCATCCATATATGGTCTGAGCGCCTTAGGAATCACTATACTGCCATCGGCTTCTTGGTAGTTCTCTAGAATAGCGGCTACG
>JAAZLW010000051.1 GCA_012799135.1 Bacillota bacterium
TCTACTGCCCGTGCAACCAGTGTGATCCGTTTCTTCATTGAGGAGAAGCAGCTTGATCCAGAGCGGCTTTCCGCTGCTGGCTATGGCGAGTACCGCCCAATAGATACTAATGAGAGTGCTGCCGGGAGGGCTCGGAATCGGCGAGTGGATCTAGTGATCTTGAGATTAGGTCTCAGTCAAACCGAGCCTCAGGCGATACAAGCGGCAGAATAGCGATGCATTGAGTGGCTGAGAATGGCGGTGGTGATAATTCTCCAGTGGATTAGGCAGAAAGAAGGGTCAATTTCTTGACTGAGAGGATGTCCAGGGTGGCAGAAAAATTCGAGATTGATCTGAAGATTATTGTTATGGCGGTGGCCCTTGTAATTATTGCTGCTGTGGGCAGTGCGTACATTACCTTCCTGGTTTTTTCGAGGTCAAGCACCGAAGTAGCAGGAGTAGCCCAGGAGCAAGCGAAGAGGGGCGAATTCGGTCCGGTTCACCAGGTGGGCGACTTTACAGTCAACTTGATGGTACCCCAGGGGTTCTCCCCTCGATTTGTGCGCACAGGTTTGGTTGTGGAAGTCACTGATAAGAAGTGCATATCTGAACTAGCTCGCCGGGACCCGCAGATTCGGGATGCTGTGATCAGCATTCTGCGGACCAAAACACAGGAGGACATACAAGGAGCGGCAGGGATGGAGAGACTGCGTCGAGAACTGAGTGCCGCAATTTCTGACCTGCTTGTGGAGGGCGATATAGCTAATGTGTATTTCACCGAACTGGTTGTGCAATAGGCATTACAAGGGGGTGAAAACGGGTGGTCAGATCAGCACTGGTGCAGCCTGGTAGTGGCGACCGTTTAGATGTACTGAAACTAGGAATCCCCGAGCGGGATGTTGCCATTTTCAATGAACTCGCTAAGGCGGTTACCATGGCAGTAGAACCCTGGCTTAGAGAGACTCTTGACCGGGAAGTTCTGGCAGATAGCTCGGTTTTGCGCTTTATGAGAAAAACCGTGGAGAGCGATCGACCGCAGCCGATGCAGATCTGGCAGACAGAATTGGCAGGAGATATCAATGAGGTGCTTCTAATGCAGGTACCTGAGTCTCACGCTCAGTATCTAGCGGGAGGTGCAATCGGGGGTGAAGCCACCGCCGCACTTACCTCTCTAATGGCCGGTTGGACACGGGTTTGGTTTGCCACTGTCGCCAGATTACTGGACTGGCAAATTGATGCTCACACCCATCATCTGGAAGGTGACTTGGATCGATCGAAGGAACTACTGTCTTGGGGAGACCAGAAGCTAATCGCCATTTTGACGTGTGGGTGGACCTTTGCCGATGGCGGTGTAAACCTTTTGGAGTGGTGGATGCCGGTAGATCTAGTGCAGAGGATTACACAGCGTCTGTGTCAGATAGACCAAAAGCAGGAACCCGGTTATCATCGGAGCCTACGAGAGGGCGTAGTGCGTACCTATCGACCGGAGCGAACTGTCAGGGGTTCGTATGCCCCAGTGTTGCCTGTGGAGTTTACGCCTCTGGAGGAAACGGTACCCATAGACGGGGACAACGGAATAGAGCTGGTACGGGATGTATTCCTAAACGTAACAGCAGAGCTGGCAAAAACCGAACTTCAGATTGGAGAACTCTTGGAGCTGAAAGTCGGTGACATAGTGAAGCTCGGTAAGATGGCAGGAGAACCTATGGAGCTATCCCTGAACGGTCATTACATCGCCCGGGGTGAAGTCTTGGTTTTGGATGATCGTCTGGGTATTCGGATCAGTGAGATCATTAGCCCAGCGGATCGGTTGGAGCGTGCCCAGGGATAGGTGGTGTATGACGGTGACAGAAGTAGAACCCATTGGCACCTGGGATATGATCTGGTATGCATCTAGGGTGCTCCTAGCCCTGGTAGTACTGGTACCACTTTTGTATTATGTGCTGCGCTTTTTGGGGCGGCGCTTGACAGTAAGTCGCAGCATCAAGGGCAGTATGGAAGTAGTGGATATTCTGCCCCTCGGGGGAGGTAAACAGCTACTTCTCGTCAAGCTGGGAGAAAGAGTACTGCTCTTGTCGATTAGCAAAGATCGGGTGCTATTCCTGTGGGAAGTTCCTGATGGCGAAATAATGCAGGTGGAGCCCCATCAATCACAAGATAGGACACTAAACGATCTCAAACAATGGGTAGATAGATGGCGCAAAGGCCGGCAGGGAGATGAACGGGGTGAGGGTGAAGATAGCTAACACTGGGATATCGTGGTTGATTATAGGCATGTCAGTTCTCCTCCTTACCTCATTGTGGGCAGCCCCAGCTATGGCCCAAGCAGCCCCTATTATACCCAGGATCACAGTTGGGGTAGATTCTGCGGAAAACCCAGAGGATGTGGCTCTTAGCCTGCAGATCTTGGTGCTCTTGACCATATTGTCTCTGGCACCGGCTATTCTGGTGATGATGACCTCCTTTAGTAGGATAGTTGTGGTACTCTCCTTTGTACGTAATGCCTTAGCCACGAATCAGATGCCCCCCAATCAGGTGCTAATTGGTCTGGCGCTATTCTTGACTTTTTTTGTCATGGCACCAACTTGGCAAGCCGTCAATGAAACTGCACTGCAGCCGTATCTGCGCGGGGAGTTGCCTCAGATGGAAGCCCTGGACAGGGCCGCAGTGCCGATTCGGGAGTTTATGTTTAGAAACACCCGGGAGAAGGATCTAGAGCTGTTTGTGAGCATGTCTGGAGTCCCTAGGCCCGCTAGTCCTACTGACGTGCCTACTCACGTATTGATACCGGCTTTTGTGATTAGTGAGCTCAAGACAGCGTTTCAACTGGGCTTTATTATTTTCATACCGTTTATTGTGATTGACATGATTGTGGCCAGTATACTCATGTCCATGGGTATGCTGATGTTGCCGCCGGTTATGATTTCGCTGCCCTTTAAGATCCTCTTATTCGTGATGGTGGATGGCTGGCATCTGGTGGTTCGATCTCTGCTACTTAGCTATCACTAGGTGCGAGCCAGATAGGAGAGACATGTTTAGTTGAGGAGGAGTTGATCTTGACAGAGCTTACCATAGTCAAGCTGGCCAGGGAAGCACTAGTGACAGTGCTTTTGGTTGCAGGTCCGATTTTGGGACTGAGTCTTCTGGTAGGGCTTTTGGTTAGCATATTCCAGGCTACTACACAGCTCCAAGAACAGACACTGGCCTTCGTGCCCAAGATCCTAACGGTCTTGGGGGCAACTGTGATTCTGAGTCCTTGGATGCTGCGGGTGATGATTGACTTCACCAGCCGTCTGTTGAGCAACATGAATCAGTTGATCGGGTAGGGTGTTAGCTATGGATGAGCTAGTAGGACATGTCGTTGGGTTCTTGCCTGTACTGGTACGGGTATCCGGTCTGGTTATGGCTCTACCGCTTTTCGGAGGCAGGGGCGTACCCGCGCAGGTTAAGATCGGTTTGGCTTTTGTCACTGCCCTAGTCCTTTACCCCACACTACCGGATATTCCTCCTTTAGAGACCGTAGCGGGTTACTATACAGTAATCTTGAGAGAGCTGTTGGTTGGGATAGGCTTAGGTTTTGCGGTGACTTTGGTATTTTCAGCTATTTATTTGGCGGGACAGCTAATCGATGTACCCATGGGGTTTGGAATGGTGAATGTGGTTGACCCCCAAAGCGGGCTGCAGGTACCGATTTTCGCTCAGTTTCAGTATATCCTCGCAGCCCTGATCTTCTTGGCGATCGGGGGGCATCATGGGGTGTTGCGTGCCCTTGCGAGCAGTTTTTCGATGATTCCCATTGGGAGGAGTATATCGATCAGAAGCTTGCCAATGACTGTGTTTAATGTTTTCGTCAACATGTTTTACCTCGGTGTGAAGCTGAGCCTTCCCTTGATAACGGGACTACTGCTGGCTGACATAGCCTTGGGCATTGTCGCCAGGGCAGTACCACAAATCAATATATTCGTAGTGGGATTTCCTGCCAAGATCATTATTGGTATCTCACTTTTTGTATTTGTTTTGCCCACATATGTGGCGCTATTGGCTCAGGTCTTTGGTGCCAAAGGAGAGTTGGGGCGAGTTTTGAGAAGTGTTCTGGGAAGCTTCTGATTTGGGTGTGATGAGTATGTCCCTTGAATTCAGATTAGACCTACAGCTGTTTGCTGATGGGAAAACCGAACCGGCAACGCCCCGTCGACGGGAGGAAGCGCGCAAGAAAGGCCGAGTGGCTAAGAGCCAAGAGCTGAATACAGCCTTAGTCTTACTGGGAATCTCGGGCCTACTGACTGTCAGTGGTGAATGGGCCCTCAGACAGATGGTCGCTTTCATGCAACAGGTGATCGGTGGAGGACTGGCAGGTGTGGACTTTTCCCTGGGAGGGCTGCAGGCACTGCAAGGTCAAGCGGTATTGTGCATCTTGATGGTTGCCGGTCCGGTGATGGGGTTTGCTCTGGTGCTAGGATTGATGGGTCAGTTGCTGCAAGTGGGCTTTAACATAACTGCCGAGCCCCTAAAACCGCAGCTTTCGCGGATGAATCCAGTAGAGGGGGCCAAGCGGATCTTTTCCAAGCGAGCCTTGATGGAGCTAGGCAAGGCTTGTCTAAAGATCGGGATTGTCACGTATGTGGCCTATGTCGCCTTGCGCAACGATATCGGCAAATTACCGTCTTTGCTCTGGATGGAACCGGTACAAGCCATAGCCTATGCCAGTAAACTGGTGGGGAAAATGGGTCTCTGGATCGGTGCTTGTCTTCTGATAGTTGCCGCTATTGACTATTTATATCAGCGCTGGGAATACGAAGATAGTATCAAGATGAGCATCCAAGATATCAAGGATGAACTGAAGCAGACCGAAGGAGATCCCCAAATCAGATCTGTGATCAGGGCACGCCAAAGACAGCTGGCCCGTAGTCGCATGATGCAAGCGGTACCGACAGCTGATGTGGTGATCACTAACCCCACCCATGTGGCCGTAGCCCTTAAGTATGATGCCAAAAGCATGGCAGCTCCTATAGTTGTAGCCAAAGGGGCAGAGCTCTTGGCTGCTCGGATTAGGGAAATCGCTTCCGAGAATGACATACCAATTGTAGAAAACCCACCTCTAGCCCGGACACTGTATGAGGCAACACAGGTGGGACGAGAAATACCAGCTGATTTGTACCAAGCGGTTGCTGAGGTTCTAGCCTATGTCTATAGGTTATAGCGTCTATTCGTGAAGGGAGGGCTTAGGATGGCAACCAGTATACGGCGTCAAAATATCCTGGAACGGCTGGTCTCCGGAAATGACCTGATTGTTGTGCTGGGCGTTGTTTTGATCGTTGTCATGATGATTTTGCCACTACCTCCCCTGATGCTCGATCTATTGCTGGCGGTGAATATCAGTTTAGCATTACTGGTTTTGCTGTTGACTATGAGTATAACGGAGCCATTACAGCTTTCAGTTTTTCCATCATTACTGCTGATCGCTACTCTTTTTCGTTTGGCCTTGAATGTCTCATCTACGCGCCTTATCTTGCTACATGGGTTTGCCGGTCGCATCATTGAAGCCTTCGGGAATTTTGTCGTCGGGGGTAATTACGTTGTCGGCTTTGTTATATTCTTAATTCTGGTTGTGATTCAGTTTGTGGTGATCACAAAGGGTGCGGAGCGTGTGGCAGAGGTAGCGGCACGGTTCACCCTGGACGCGATGCCGGGCAAACAGATGAGTATTGATGCAGATCTGAATGCAGGTCTGATCACTGATCGAGAAGCCCGCCAACGACGGCGGGAGATCGAGAGGGAAGCAGATTTCTATGGGTCCATGGATGGTGCCAGTAAGTTTGTCAAGGGAGATGCCATCGCCGGTATAATTATCACGGTGATCAATATCCTGGGTGGCTTTGCTATCGGTGTGGGGCAACAGGGTATGTCCCTAGCCGAGGCATTACAGCGCTACACCCTCCTGACAGTAGGGGATGGACTGGTCTCTCAAATCCCCGCTTTACTTATTTCCACCGCTACCGGCATAATCATTACTCGGGCGGCATCTGATAAGAGCATGGGAGTAGAGTTAACAGAACAGCTATTTGCGGAGCCCAAGGTGCTACGAGTTGCAGCCGGCGTAGTCTTCTTTTTCGCCTTTATACCAGGTTTGCCGGTATTCCCCTTTTGCCTGCTGGGAGGGACGATTGGAGGACTAGCCTATGTACTACAGAAATGGCAGGTCAGCCAAGCTCAAGCCAAGGCGCTGGAGGCAGAAGAGCGAGAGCTGGAAGAAACTAAACGGCCGGAGAACGTACTTAGTTACCTCCAGCTGGACCGAATCGAGCTCGAGATCGGATATGGCCTTATCCCGCTAGTCGATGCCGAACAGGGTGGTGACCTACTGGAGAGGGTGACTATGATCCGCAGACAGATAGCCTTGGAGATGGGTCTAGTGATTCCTCCGGTGCGGATTCGGGACAACTTACAGCTAGCGCCCGGGGCCTATTCTATCAAGATCAAAGGCGTGGAGGTGGGGCAAGGGGAGCTAATGCTAAATCACTATCTATGTATGGATTCGGGAGGAGTATTAGAACCGGTTCCGGGCATTGAAACTCGGGAACCCGCCTTCGGATTACCGGCCCTCTGGGTGCCGGCTTCCAGGCGGCAGGAGGCAGAAGTAGCGGGGTATACTGTGGTAGATCCGCCCTCAGTCTTGGCGACTCACTTAACAGAGATCATCCGCCGATATTCCCATGAACTGGTGGGGCGCCAGGAGGTAAAACTACTGCTAGATGGACTAAAAGAGGAATACGGTGCTGTCGTTGATGAGCTGGTACCTAACCTTCTAACTTTGGGTGAAATTCAAAAAGTGTTGCAGAATCTCCTACAAGAAGGTATATCCATTCGCAACCTGGTCACAGTTCTGGAATCCTTGGCTGACTGTGCTCCACTGACCAAGGATACTGATATATTAACAGAGTATGTCAGGGAGGCTTTGGCCAGGCAGATATCTCAGGCACATACAGGGGATCAAGGTTTTATTCCGGCTATTACCCTTGACCCGGCCCTGGAGGATCTGGTCTCTCAGGCCATTCAACATACAGAGAGAGGTACTTTTGTCAACCTCGATCCCAAGGACGCCGGTCGGTTATTGGACGGGATAGCGAAATCTTGGGAGAAAGCTTCAGCTGTTGGACACCAAGCCGTCATCCTTTGCTCACCCCCAATTAGGCTAGCTCTCCGGCGCTTGACCGAGCGAGCTTTGCCATCACTTCCGATTCTCTCCTACAACGAGATCGCAGCTGATAGTTCGGTACAGGCGGTAGGGATGGTGACATGGAACGATGAGAGTTAAGAAATTCATTGGTAGTACTATGCAAGAGGCGATTGCTCAGATACGGGATGAATTCGGTCGGGACGCCGTCATCTTGGATACCCGTTTGGCCAAACGGGGAGGAATCTGGGGGCTATTTGGGAAGAAGTATGTAGAGGTCACTGCCGCTCTGGACTCTGAAACTACAGGCAAGCAGAGACAAAAAGGTCGTAAAGAGCCTGACCAGATTAGGCAGGGGGACAGGCTTCAAAGCTTGCCATCCAGGTCTGCCTTTCGCGGTCCCGGACAGCAGGCACGAGAAGAAGAGCCCATGCCTATACCAGCGCAGATCGCTTGGCAGTTGTATCAAGATACTCTGAAGAATGAGACCTCTGCCACCGGGACTGTCTCGACGGATTCCGCAAAGGCCGGGCATGAAACACACGCTTGGCCACCAGCGGTCCTAGCGGTGGAGCAACGACTAGTGGACAACGAGGTGGATAAACGACTGGCAAGTGCCATTGTCCAATCAGTTTGGCAGGAGTCCAAGGATCAGTTGATTGACACTGAAGCCATCACTGCGAAAGTGAAGGAACGGATAGCCGCCATGTTACGCTGTGTCCCACCGTGGGATTTCTCTGGGTCCAAACCCACAGTGGTGGCGCTAGTGGGCCCTACCGGTGTAGGCAAGACCACAACTCTGGCCAAGATTGCGGCCAACTATAGCCTGATTGCAGGTGCGGAAGTAGCCTTAATCACATTGGATACTTATCGGATTGCCGCTGTGGAACAACTGCGTACCTATGCTGAGATCATAGGAATCCCTCTAGAGATTGCTGAGACTCCCGAGGAGGTAAGAAGCGGTGTAGAGAGTTGGTCCCGGAAGGATTTAATTCTAATCGATACTGCCGGGACAAGCCAGCGAGATACAGAGCGGCTACAGGAAGTTGGGATCGCATTACAGCCTATCACGGGGATTGAGCGCCATCTGGTTTTTAGTGTTACCACTCGTTATCGGGATTTGGCTGACATTATTCGCCGTTTCGATCAGATTGGTTTTGACCGCTTGATAGCTACCAAGCTAGATGAGACGCACTGTTATGGTAGCCTACTGACAGCGTATGCCTTGGCTCGTCGCCCATTTTCTTTTCTCACCGATGGCCAAGGGGTGCCGGAGTGTATTCAGGTAGCTGAAAGGAATCATATGTCAGATCTTATATTGGGGGATGCTTGAATGCTCAAGGATCAGGCAGCAACATTAAGGGCTTTGGCGGCCCGTCGGGCATCCCAAGTGCGGCAACTCCATCCCAGCCGAGTAATCGTAGTGGCTAGCGGCAAGGGTGGGGTAGGAAAAACTAACATCGCTGTGAATTTGGGGATTGCGTGGGCAGAAAGAGGTCTACAGGTAGCGCTTTTGGATGCCGATATGGGTCTGGCTAATGTCGATATTGTACTGGGGATCAACCCCCGCTATAACCTATCGCATGTAATCAGTGGTGAGCGGACCCTTAAAGAGGTTATGGTAACAGGTCCTTTGGGGTTAAAAATCATTGCCGGTGGGTCGGGGATAGCCGAGCTGGCAGACATCGGACAGAAGCAGTTGGAGTCGTTTATCGATGGCCTGGAGGAGCTGGATCAATCACTGGATGTGCTCCTAGTTGATACTAGTGCAGGGATCTCCCGCTCTGTGCTCAGTTTCGCTCTGGCTTCTGATGAGATACTGGTAGTGGCTACACCGGATCCAACCTCTTTGACCGATGCTTATGGTTTGATCAAGGTTTTGGCAATACGCAATCATCCTGCCCAATTGCGGGTGATCGTAAATATGTGTGAGGGGGACAAGCATGGTGAAGAAGTGTTCCATAAGCTAGATAGTGTATCCCAGCGCTTTCTTTCCAGAAAGCTGGATTGGGCGGGCAGTATACCCCGGGACAGAATGGTTCAACGGGCGGTGCGGGAATTTCAACCATTCTACATTGCTTACCCCCGGTGTAAAGCGGCCATGGCTATCGGTCAGATAGCGGATGGGTTGCTTAGCGAGCAACCGGCCAGTATCGCAAGACCCGTTATCTCAGCCAATGCTGGAGGGATTGGCGATCTTTTCCGCAAAGTACTGAAATTCGTCAGGTAATAAGTGGAATCAGAAACATATGGTGGTCGGCGTCAGATGGTCCAGCCGAGAAAGGGTGGTAGAGTCGTGTCAGCGGGAGAGAAGCAGCTGCAGATGTGCTGGCTCCACTATAAGGAGACTGGCGAGATTGGGGCACGGGAACAGCTGGTTCTAGAGTATTTGCATTTGGTCAAATACATAGCTGGAAGAATGGCTATCGGGCTTCCCGCGACCATCGAGTATGACGACCTGGTCAGCTATGGGATTTTCGGCCTATTTGATGCAATTGAAAAATACGACAATTCCCGCGGGGTCAAATTCGAATCCTATGCATCGACTCGGATTAGGGGAGCTATCCTGGATGGGCTGCGGGCAGCTGACTGGGTGCCACGCTCAGTTCGGCAGAAGGCCCGTCAACTCGCTCGGACTATGTCTCAGTTGGAGGCTAAGTTAGGCAGGCCGGCTACCGATGAGGAAGTACGGAGAGCCATGGGTGTGAATACCGATGAATATGTACAGCTCCTGCAAGATGTGGCTGTTGCGACACTCTTGTCTTTGGATGAACCATGGTCTATGGGTGGCCCCGATGGGGAAAAGCTGTGCTTGGCAGATATGGTGGCTGATGACAACCGTGAGGATCCTGCCTTCATCGTCACCCGGGAGGCTGTCTTGGGAGTGTTGGCAGATGCCGTCGAAGAGCTACCGGAACGCGAACGATTGGTCATAACCCTATACTACTTTGAAGAACTAACACTAAAAGAGATCGGCAAGATTCTCGATGTTTCTGAGTCCCGAGTTTCCCAGCTTCACACGAAAGCCTTGAGTCGGCTACGGGGCAAGCTTGCCCGGCTCGAGGTCGGGTTAGCGGGCTAGCTAAACACCAGAGAGGTGAGCAGTCTTGTCCATCAAGTTTCCAGATTTACAGGTGTTATTTCCCCGGGCCCATGACACATCTCGGACTGAGCAACTCAACCAAAGACAGGGAGATATGTTACAGGCTCAAGTGGCAGCCGAGGCTGTTGAGGAGACCATCACAAAGCGCAGACAAGTGGCTGGCACTGAGAAACAAACCCATGGCCGCATTGGCGAAAGAGAGGTCAGGGAGCAGTGGCAATCTGAAGAAAGAGAAAAGAAAGAGGAAAAGCAGCCGGCCGATGAAGCTAAGACTATTGCCCAAGGGGACCTAGGACAGAGGATTGATATTCGAATCTAGAGGTGTCAGATATGATCTGGTTAGCAGCGGTCTTGTCCATGCTGGCTCTAGGCATTTCTTTATGGTTGGCTTGGGAAGTGGCTGGGTTGAAGCAGCGGTGGGCAAGGCTTTATGGCCTGAGGTCTGCTATGGTGGAGACAGAGACTGCTTTGGAGGAATTGATGGACGAACTGGATAAGTCAGGTCAAACCCTCCTCGCTGAGCTTGATACTCGCTTGATTCAGGCTCAGGGTATTGAACTCTCAAGTGTAGCGACAAGAGGAGAAAAGAGCTCTGCAAAGACCAAGGTATCACCTATATCTTTGACAGATACAGAAGAGAAAAGAGTGGCAGTTATAGGTCTGGGCGAGCAAGGATACACTGTAGAAGAAATCTCCAGAGCATTAGGTATCCCTAGGGGTGAGGTGCAACTCATTTTGGATTTGGACCGTTTCCGGCAGTAACTGGTCTAAGAAACTTTTGTTGCACTTCCGTAGTGGGATATGCTATAGTTATCTGTGGTGTAATTACACACGCATCCCGACTGCCTTTCCGGGTGCCGAGAGTGGTGGAATGGCAGGAAGAAGGATGCGGAGGCATCAAACCAGAGAGGAGGTGGGTAAGTGGCGATAGTAACTATGAAGCAGTTATTGGAGGCCGGTGTCCACTTTGGTCATCAGACTCGCCGCTGGAACCCCAAGATGAAGGAGTATATCTTCACGGAGCGTAACGGCATTTACATCATTGACCTGCAAAAGACTGTACGCATGATCGATGTAGCCTATGGCTTCGTTAAGGAAGTTGTCGCCAACGGAGATTCAGTGTTGTTTGTCGGGACCAAAAAACAGGCCTATGAATCCATTCGCGAAGAAGCCCAGCGCTGTGGGATGTATTATGTAAATGAACGCTGGCTAGGTGGCATGCTGACTAACTTTAGCACGATCCGTAGCCGGGTACAGCGTCTCAAGCAACTGGAAAAAATGGAAGAGGACGGGGCCTTTGAACTTCTGCCGAAAAAGGAAGTTCTGGGGTTGCGCAAAGAGCATGAGAAGTTGGAACGGTTCCTGGGTGGTATCAGGAACATGAACCGACTTCCAGGAGCAGTATTCATTGTCGATCCCCGCAAAGAACGGATTGCGGTAGCAGAAGCCAGAAAGCTGCGGATCCCCATCATTGCCATCGTGGATACCAACTGTGACCCCGATGAGATTGATTACGTGATTCCGGGCAATGATGATGCCATTCGGGCGATACGTCTGCTAACCGGAATTGTGGCGGATGCAGTCATTGAAGGTAAAGAGGGGCAACAGGGCATGGAAGCAGCCCTCGCAGGTGAAGAGGCTGAGGATGAAATGGACCTAGACCTCGATGTAGACACGGAGCCCGATGATGAGTAATGAGTGAAGGAAAGGGGAGGAGATCAAAGCAGAAGCTGCCTCCCCTTTTATCTGAATATGAGGAGGATTATCTATGGCAGAGGTCACTGCTGGTATGATTAAAGAGCTGCGCGAGCGGACAGGTGCCGGCATTATGGACTGCAAGAAGGCTCTGCAAGAGACTCAAGGCAACGTAGATGAAGCCATTGCCTATCTGAGGGAAAAAGGCTTGGCAGCCGCTGCCAAGAAGGCCGGGCGCGTAGCAGCTGAAGGTGTCGTAGATGCTTACATACATCTTGGGGGCCGAGTTGGTGTACTAATTGAGGTAAACTGTGAGACTGACTTTGTGGCCAAGACAGATGCCTTTAGGGAGTTTGTCAAGGATATGGCCATGCAAGTGGCGGCATCCAAACCAGAGTACGTATCCAGGGAAGATGTACCCGCTTCTGTGATCAAGCAAGAAAAGGAGATTTATCGGGCGGCAGCCATCAATGAAGGTAAACCCGAAAGAATACTGGATCGGATTGTCGACGGTCGCCTGGGAAAGTTCTTCCAGGAGGCTTGTCTGCTAGAGCAACCTTTCATCAAGGATACCGATAAGACTGTTCAGCAGCTCCTGCAAGAACTAATCTCGCACTTAGGTGAGAATATCAGCGTCAGGCGTTTCGCCCGTTTTGAGCGAGGCGAAGGGATTGAGAAAAGAAAAGATGACTGGGCAGACGAAGTCATGGCAGAATTGGATAAGTAATCAGTCAGAGAACACCTCGGTGTTCTCTTTTTTGAACCGATCTACCTCCTCCAAGGAGGAACATTTAGGTAAGGGGCGAAACTAGTAGGGGAGATGGGGATGGGAAAGTATAAACGGGTCGTCTTGAAATTAAGTGGCGAAGCCCTGGCCGGTGAAAGAGGCTTCGGTGTTGATCTAGGAGTAGTGGAGTCCATCAGCCGCTCTATTGCGGAAGTATCCCAAATGGGGGTAGAGATCGCCTGTGTTGTTGGAGGGGGCAATATTTGGCGAGGAGCGATAGCAAGTGCCCAGGGAATGGACAGGGCAACAGCTGACTATATGGGTATGCTGGCCACTGTGATCAATTCTCTGGCTTTCCAGGATTCTCTGGAGCGATTGGGTGTTGAGACTCGGGTAATGACCGCCATTGAGATGCGGGAGATTGCCGAACCTTATATCCGTCGGCGAGCGATGCGCCATCTGGAAAAGGGCCGGGTGGTGATTTTTGCTTCCGGTACTGGCAACCCCTACTTCTCTACAGACACCACTGCAGCCTTGCGTGCTGCTGAGATCGAGGCCGAGGTTATTCTCATGGCCAAACGGGGTGTGGACGGGGTCTATGATGACGATCCAAAGCTCAACCCACAGGCTCGTCGTTTTGATAGTTTACCTTATATAGAGGTCCTGCAGAGGGGCCTGCGAGTGATGGATTCTACAGCCACGTCTCTGTGTATGGACAATGCAATACCGATTATTATCTTTGATATCGTTGCAGCCAATAGTATCCGCAGGGCCGTATGTGGTGAGAGAATTGGGACCATAGTGGGAGGGAAGTAGAGTGACAAAGGAAGTGCTAAAAGACTGCGAACGGAAGATGCAGGGAGTCATCGAAGCAACCAAAGAAGATTTCTCCACTGTACGAACCGGTAGAGCCAATCCAGCGTTGCTCGATCGGATTCAGGTTGAGTACTACGGTACATTGACTCCCTTGAACCAGCTATCTACGATATCGGCACCGGAGGCACGTCTCTTGTTGATTCAGCCCTGGGACAAAAACGCCTCAAAAGATATTGAGAGGGCTATCCTCAAATCGGACCTGGGCCTAACCCCTAATTCTGACGGGTCAGTCATTAGGCTTTCCATTCCCCCTTTGACAGAGGAACGACGCAAGGATTTGGTTCGGCTGGTGCGAAAAGAAGCGGAAGACAAGCGCATTGGTATTCGCAATATCCGCAGAGAAGCCAATGAGACCCTCCGGGAACTGGAGAAGGATGGCTCCGTTTCTGAGGATCAAAGGCATCGCTCGGAAGCAGAGGTGCAGGAACTCACGGACAAGTATATAGAGAAGATCAATCAGCTGTTGGAAGCGAAGGAAAGTGAAATAATGGAGGTATAACGAGAATCCGGATCGACAAGCATCTAACAGCAACAAAGCCGCAGAGGGTGGTCTTCCCTCCGCAGGTAAGATTCTCGGGTCCAAGTGGGAAGAGGTGCCGCGACGCATCACCGGGATAGACAACCCCCTCGAGAGATGGAGGGGGTGCTTTTTTGAGTATTGTGAGGGAAAGGGTAGACAGGGCATTGTGGAGAGAGATTGTTTTGCCCCGTTTGTCGTGGAAGAAGACAGGAAGGAAATATCGGCAAGAGGAGAGCGCTATTACAGCCATCGTTGACAAGAAGCGTTTGCCTCGCCATGTAGGCATCATCATGGATGGCAATGGGCGATGGGCAGAGGCCCGGGGATTGCCCCGCTCTGCAGGGCATCGTGAGGGTGTCCGGACTCTGCAAGACATAGTCAGGACCTGTGGTCAGATAGGGATACCGGTGCTTACTGTATACTGTTTCTCTACCGAGAACTGGCACCGTCCCCAGGAGGAAGTTGATTTCCTTATGCAGCTGCTCATGGAAGTCCTTCGGGAGGAGCTAGACAGCCTTCATAGGGAAGGTGTACGGATTGTGCCCATTGGGAAGCTAGAGGATTTGCCTATAGTAGTACGAAAGCAAGTGGAGCAAGCTGCACAACTGACCGCAGGCAATGATCTACTCAAATTGAACATGGCCATCAGCTATGGTGGCCGTTTGGAAATAATTAACGCGATAAATGAACTGGTCAAAGAAGCCATGCGTGATCAATCCCTGGTTATCGATGAGAACACACTGGCTCGCCATCTATACACTGCCGGTGATCCCGATCTAGATCTAGTGATCCGAACCGGCGGCGAACGGCGGCTCAGCAATTTCCTTCTATGGCAGGGGGCCTATGCAGAGTTGTACTTCTCTGATATCATGTGGCCAGACTTCACCCCAGAGGACTTTGTGGCGGCCATTGTGGAGTATCAGAAAAGGGAAAGACGATTTGGCAGGATACCAGGCAAGTAAGGGAGCTGGACAGGAGCTTATGTCTTCTTTGGCAAAACGGGTACTGACAGCTGCATTATTTATCCCTATAGTCTTGGGATGCTTATATTGGGGTGGGCTGGCCCTTTTCATGTTAGTTCTGGCGGCGAGCCTTGTGGCCGTGTTCGAACTGAAAGTCATGCTGCAACAGATCATTGGACCGATCTCCGGAACCTTTCTCTACCTATTGGCTACCGGCATATTGGCCCTGATTTACTGGCAACAGGAGCTAGTGATGGCACCTTTGATGCTCACCATCTTTCTAGTGGTGGCTATCAAGGAACTGATCTCTTCACAAGTCCAGCCCCTGCGCCGCGGAGGGCTCATCTTGCTTGCACTCTTCTATGGAGCTATCTTGCCGGGTCATTTCCTTTTATTGAGATCCGAACCACAGGGATTTGCCCTACTCCTCATGGTTGTACTTGGGACATGGGCCACAGATACCGGTGCCTATTTTATCGGGATACGCTGGGGGCGGCATCAGCTGGCTCCCCGGGTTAGTCCCAACAAATCTGTAGAGGGAGCCTGTGGAGGGATCCTGTTGGCTGCCTGGATTACTCAGTATATCAATAGTCGTTTACAGTTGGGGTTAATGCCCGGATGGTTAATGGGATTGGTGGTCGGAGTTGCTGCAGTGATAGGGGATCTATTCGAATCTGCCCTAAAGCGGGAGGCAGGTGTCAAGGACTCAGGTTGGATTCTACCTGGGCATGGTGGTGTACTTGATCGCATCGATAGTCTCTTATTCAGTGTACCGGTAGTCTACTATCTGGTGCGATGGATTGGCTAGAAGGTTCTAGGGACAGAACAAGGGGAATATACTCGATCTCAGGGCTCAAGGGGTCTTACAAGACTAAAGAGGTGAGCCAGTATGCAGCGGCGGGCGAAATTGGTTATCGCGGCAGTTTCGGTATCGGCCGGGGTTATCCTCGGAACCAGATATCTGGTTCAGTATCTTGGCCCGTTTTTGCTGGCGGTATTGATTGCTGCCTTAATCGACCCTTTGGTTAACTGGGTGCAAAAGCGATTGAAGATCTCCCGGGGAGCAGCTGTCCTAATCATCTTGCTTCTGTTTCTTTCCCTGGTAGTGCTTTTCCTGATCCTGATGGTCACCAATTTGACAGCAGAGCTTACCCATCTGGTATCTCTTTTGCCTAGATACAGTAGTTACTGGGAACAGTGGATCAACAATCTGATCGAATCAGCAGAGAAGCTATATATCATGCTCTTTGCAGAAATACCGGCACCCATAGCCCAAGCAGTGAAACCGGATTTTGAGCAGATCATTGATACTGTGCGCATGATAGCTGGTCGCCTGCTAGGAAGCCTAGGCAGGTTACCGGCCTTTGGCTTCACCTTGATTATCGCCAGTATTGCAACATTTTTCATTAGTCGGGACAGACGATTGTTTGCCGACTTTTTCCTAAATCTGGTACCGGAGCGCTGGCGTCCGGAAGCACGCCACATCAAAGATGAGGTAGTGAACGGCATTTTTGGATTCTTGCGATCACAGCTGATGCTGATCAGCCTTTCAGGCTCTCTAGCCGTGATAGGGCTTACTGCTCTTAGGATCCGCTATGCCTGGTTACTAGGTCTCTTGGTTGCTATCTTGGATTTCATTCCGATGACGGGACCTAGTGGAGTGTTTGTACCTCTCATTTTGTATCACGTGATCATTGGAAATATCCCTTATGCAGCTTGGCTAACGATGATTCTGGGGATTATCTTGGTTACGCGGCAGCTCGCCGAGCCTCGGATTGTCGGAGCCCAACTAGGCTTGCACCCCTTGACATCACTAATTGCAGTCTATCTTGGTGTCAGATTACTCGGTGTCAGCGGCTTTATTTTGGGGCCTTTGATGATGGTAGTGATTAAAGCATTCATGGTCGTAATCTTTATACCGGCTTGGAAAAAAGAATGAGTTTTGATCAGTGTCATAGGTTTGAGTGAGGTGGAGAGATTGCCTTTAGGTGTCGTGATCTTGGGTTCGACCGGCTCCATTGGGACACAGGCTCTCGATGTGATTCGCCGAATGCCGACCCGTTTTCGAGTAGTGGGATTAGCAGCAGGCACTAATGTGGAACTGATGGAAGAGCAGATAGAGTCGTTTAGACCAAAAGTAGTGAGCTTGGCTTCCAAAGAGGCCACCGAAAAGCTCAAGAGCCGACAGATAGCTGACACCGAGATCATTGACGGTTCGTCGGGGCTGCAAGAGATGGTACAACGGGATGACGTTGATTTGGTATTGAACGCTATTGTGGGCGCAGCCGGCATTATGCCTACATTGGCCGCCATTGAGGCGGGTAAAGATATAGCTTTGGCTAACAAGGAAACACTGGTGGCAGCTGGAAGTGTAGTAACGGCAGCAGTCAAGCGCTATGGGGTACACCTGTTACCAGTTGATAGCGAGCATAGTGCAATTTTCCAGTGTCTGCAGAGTGTTAATGAGCAGTATCTGCATAAGGTAATCTTGACTGCCTCGGGTGGTCCCTTTCGCCGGAGTACTCGGGAGGAGCTGGAGCGAGCAACCATCCAGGAGGCATTGGCCCATCCTACATGGAACATGGGCGGTAAGGTCACGATCGATTCGGCAACTTTGATGAACAAGGGCTTGGAAGTGATCGAAGCCCATTGGTTGTTTGAGGTATCACCTGAGCATATTGAGGTGGTGATCCATCCCCAGAGTATTATTCATTCGCTTGTGGAACTCAAGGATGGTAGTATCCTCGCCCAGCTAGGAGTAGCTGACATGCGTTTGCCTATTCAATATGCTCTTACTTACCCGGAGAGACTGCCTACACCGGTGTCGCCTTTGTGCTTGAGTACCGTGGGTAGTCTGGAATTCGAGTTACCTGATACAAAGCGCTTTCCCTGTTTATCCTTGGCTTATGCAGCACTGAGAGCAGGTGGTACTTTCCCCACAGCTCTGAATGCGGCCAATGAAGTGGCAGTAGAAGCCTTCCTGCAAGGACACATCGGTTTCATGGACATTCCCCGATTGGTGAGTAATGCCCTAGAGCGACATCGGGGTGTGACTAATCCAAATATCCAAGATATACTGGCAGTAGATGCATCTGTCCGCAAGCAAATGGTGAATCTGATGTAAGATTGGCCTATGGCGGTAAGCGGCTGAGAGGATGGTTAGTTTGAATCTTTTCGTGGCCTTTGTCATTGTGTTGGGACCGACTATCTTTTTTCACGAGTTGGGGCATTTTCTCGTGGCCAAAGCGGTGGGAGTGAGGGTCCATGAGTTTGCTATGGGGTTCGGTCCGGTTCTATGGAAGCGGCGGAAAGGAGGTACCGTCTATTCGGTGCGGGGACTGCCTTTGGGAGGGTTTGTGAAACTTGCAGGCATGGACATGCCAGAAGATGAGGCTGACATGGTCGCTGACGATGATGAGGGGAGTTTCAATAACAAGACTCTTGGGCAGCGGTTGGCAGTGATTGCCGCAGGACCGATCATGAATCTTGTTTTGGCAACCTTATTGTTCGCACTGTATATGGGATTAGTCGTGGTACCACCTACCGTACAGGTAGTGGAGCCCCAGTCACCGGCTGCGGCGGCCGGTCTCTTGCCAGGTGATGTGATCACTGAGGTGGCTGGATTAAAGATCCAGTCTATCCGAGAGATCAATCAAATAGTTGCCAACCATCAGAATGAAGAGATTGCGATCAGTATTCTTCGGGAAGGACATAGGTTAGATCTTGAGATCACACCCAGGTTGGACCCTGAGATAGATCGGGCCCGCTTGGGCGTGGGGATGGTAGAGAAACCGCGGGAAACGGCGGGTCGTGCTTTGCTGTCCGGACTGGAGCGAACCTATGTTGTTTCAAGGGACATAATTCTGGCGATTACGCGGATGATCTCGGGAAAGATCGAACCAGACATTGCTGGACCGATCGGCATCTTTCAGTTAGTAGGAGAATCGGCGAGCCGGGGGTTTTTCTTTGTACTATTTATCGCGGCAGTTCTTAGTGTCAATCTAGGACTGTTCAACTTCCTTCCCATCCCGGTACTCGATGGTGGATGGCTGATTTTGCTGATCTGGGAGGCAATTCGTGGCCGTCCTTTAGAGCCGGAGCAGAAAGGGATTGTCCAGTTTATTGGTTTGGCGTTTCTTCTGCTTTTAATGCTCTTCGCCACCTATAAGGATCTGTTGCGACTAGATATTCTCTAATATATCTCGAGGCGGGAAGCTGTAAAGGGGAGTGTTCACCGGTGGCAAGTGGCTCGATTGGTCGATTCAGGCCTTTGGTAGCGGCTGGGTGGGCCGGAGAAGAGATCACATTACGATCTCAGACAACGCCGGTCAAGGTCCAGGACTTGATTATTGGCGGGGGTGCACCGATTTTGGTGCAGTCCATGACTAATACCGATACCAGGGATGTACAAGCTACCTTGGCTCAGATCTCGGCCTTACAAGAAGTGGGCTGTGAGCTGATCCGAGTGGCAGTGCCTGATCAAGAAGCGGCGGCAGTGTTGCCTGTTCTTTGTCGAGAAGCTCGTATTCCAGTGGTAGCTGATATCCATTTTGACTATCGGCTGGCCTTAGCAGCAATCGAAGCTGGTGTGAGTAAGCTTCGTATCAACCCTGGCAACATTGGTAGCCGCCGGCGGGTGGAAGCAGTGGTATCTGCTGCTAAGGAGAAAAACATACCCATCCGCATCGGGGTAAATGCTGGGTCTCTAGCTCGGCCACTTTTGGACAAGTACGGTGGTCCGGTACCCGAAGCTTTGGTAGAAAGCGCCCTTCAGCATATCAGCATACTAGAGGATTTGTCTTTTGCAGATATTGTGATCTCCCTTAAGGCCTCAGATGTAAAGACGACCGTTGCTGCCTATGGGATGATGGCAGCCCGGACCTCCTATCCCTTGCATTTGGGAATCACCGAGGCAGGGACTCCTTTCCATGGGACGATCAAGTCTTCTGTGGGGCTCGGTATCTTGCTGTCTATGGGGCTGGGAGATACCATTCGGGTGTCTTTAACAGGGGATCCCCGTAAAGAAGTGGAAGTTGCTTATGGGATTCTGCGGTCGCTCGGTTTGCGACAGACCGGAGTGGAAGTGATCTCCTGCCCTACCTGTGGGCGCTGCCAGATCGATTTGGCAGGCATTGCCCAGGCCGTGGAGGCTCGTTTGAAACACATGAAGACACCACTGAAGGTAGCAGTGATGGGCTGCGTTGTAAACGGCCCCGGTGAAGCCAAGGATGCTGATATCGGTATCGCCAGTGGTAGAGACAGTGTCGTATTGTTTCAACGGGGACAGTTGGTTGGAAAGTTTCCTGCCGATAGGGCAGTAGAGGTTCTTGTAGAAGCTGTGGAAGAACTGGCTGGCGAGCTTCGGCAGTAATTAGGGCTTTTCCCCTATATTGACAGTGATTTGGAGGGTCTGGTACAATTGGTTTGATTTCGGGGGTGTTGGAATGAGGATGTCAAGGCTCTTAGCACCGACCTTGCGGGAGGTTCCCGCGGAGGCGGAGATTGCGAGCCACCAATTAATGTTGCGGGCAGGACTAATTCGCAAATCGGCTGCAGGGATTTATTCTTACTTACCTCTGGGGCATCGTGTGTTACAGAAGATCATGGCTATTATTCGGGAGGAAATGGACGCTGCCGGTGGTCAGGAAGTATTATTGCCAATTCTGCAACCGGCCGAATTGTGGCATGAAACTGGGCGATGGGATGACTATGGTGAAGAAATGTTCAAGCTAAAGGATCGCAACGATCGAGGATTCTGCCTAGGTCCTACCCATGAGGAGATAACAACCGCTCTTATACGCAGCGAGGTACGGTCGTATCGGCAGCTGCCTTTGCTTGTGTATCAAATCCAGAACAAATACCGGGATGAAATCCGGCCCCGCTTTGGAGTCATGCGGGGAAGAGAATTCATCATGAAGGATCTTTATTCCTTTGACCGAGATGACCAAGGCTTGGATGACAGCTATTGGAAGATGTACCATGCCTATGAACGGATTTTCTTCCGCTGTGGACTCAATACTCGACCGGTTGAGGCGGATCCAGGGGCCATCGGTGGCAATATGACCCACGAGTTCATGGCCTTGGCAGAGGCCGGTGAAGCAGAGATCGTGTATTGCTCTCATTGTGATTATGCGGCTAATATAGAGAAGGCAGAATGCTTCTTGCCTTCCGTTGAGCCCACCGGCAAGCTGGAGCCCTTAACCCGGGTAAGTACTCCCGGGGCCCGGACCGTAGAGGACCTGGAACGGTTTTTCCAGCGCCCCGCCAGTGATATGATCAAAACCCTGATTTATCGAGGTGGTGATACAGTGATCGCTGCATTGGTCCGGGGCGATCATACCGTAAACCCCATCAAGTTGGCCAGAGCTATCGGTACTCTCGAAGTTGAGCTGGCTGACGAAAAGACGATAGAACAGGTGACCGGTGCTCCTAGGGGCTTCGCCGGACCAGTGGGCCTCAAGGGTTGTCGGGTCATTGCTGATCCCGCAGTCATGAATATCGAAGATGGTATCAGTGGTGGTAATGCAGTTGATATTCATGTAAAAGGGATCAATGCGAAACGGGATCTTGCCCCCGATGAGGTAGTGGATATCCGGATGGCAATGCCCGGGGATACTTGCATATGCGGAAAAGGCACTCTGCAAGGTGCCCGAGGTATCGAGGTGGGGCAAGTCTTTAAGCTAGGCACAAAATACAGTCAGCGTCTAGGAGCTACTTTTGCTGATGAAGAAGGCCAAGAGCATCCTCTGATCATGGGTTGCTATGGGATCGGCGTAAGCCGGACCATGGCCGCGGTTGTAGAGCAGTGTCACGATGATGATGGTATATGTTGGCCCGTCAGCCTCGCACCTTACCATGTGAGTGTTGTTCCGGTTAACTACCGGGATGAAGAACAGCGGGCCACGGCGGAAAGACTGTACCATGACCTGTGTGCCGCTGGTGTAGAGGCAGTCATGGACGATCGGGATGAGCGACCGGGGGTAAAGTTCAAGGATGCTGATCTGATCGGCTTTCCGGTAAGGATCACCATCGGACGTAGGGCACTTGCCAATGGACAGGCTGAGGTGCGCTGGCGAACTACAGGTGAGGAATATCTAATTTCTTTGAATGAAGTGGTGACTCATGTTCAAGACCGAATCACAAGATGTATCGAAGATGTCGAGCTTGCATGCAGGCACTAACCTAAGCGGTGCAAAGAGGCCTAACCAAAGTGTGGCTGCTATTGTACCAGCATATAACGAGGCACATACGGTTGGAGATATACTCCATGTACTTCAACAATGCCCCGACATCGATGAAGTCATAGTTGTAAATGATGGCTCTTCCGATGACACTGCTGAAATAGCAGCACGCTTGGGTGTAAGGGTGCTCAACTTATACCCGAATCGGGGCAAAGGTGGCGCCATGAAGGCCGGTGCGCAGGTAACCACAGCTGACATCTTGCTATTCATTGACGCGGATCTACTCGGGTTAAAGGACTCACACTGCTGCGATCTGCTTAGACCAGTACTCGATGGTAGGGCGGACATGACTATCGGGGTGTTTGTCGGCGGAAGACCTGCCACTACCCTAGCTCAGAAAATCACGCCCTTTCTTTCGGGGCAAAGAGCGATTCGCAGAGAGATCATAGAAGACATTCCCGAACTGGAGGAAAGCCGTTATGGTGTAGAAGTAGCCATATCGCGATACGCTGCATCTAAATGTATTCGAGTGGAAAAAGTCCTTTTGCAGGATGTCTCCCAGATCATGAAGGAGGAGAAGCAGGGATTCCTTCCGGGGGCTAAGAACCGTTTCAAGATGTACTGGGAGATCCTCAAAGTCTTGGGACAGAAATAGAGAATCTCTCTCGGTGGCGACGGAACTGGAAAGGATCCTGAAATTGACAGGCAATGCTACGGTATACATGATCACGCCCCGGATCAGGGGTCAGTGTCTTTCTGAATTTCTTAGGGCGGCCCAACTTCCAGTAAACTGTGAAGGAACAGCCGCCCGAATCGTTGTTGAAAAAGTCTTGGTTGACGCGGAACGTCAAGAATGGAAGATCTGTCTGACTCCTACTGACGATTTGTGTCCCCAAGAATTAGACAGATTGGGAGCGTCCCTGGTAGCCATCTTGCCAGGGGTTCGCTCTGTTTGCTTTGAATCGACAGAAGATTCCGAAGTCCCCGGATCCGGAGTTGCCCAAAACGAAGTGGAGGGTACTACCACATCCGACAGAGAGTTGCTATTTGCCGATGAAGCTACTTACATGTCCATGGTGATGGAACGGGCAGCTCGGGAAACAAATGATGAAGCTGCGCCTGTTTCCCACAATAATAGCCGGGAGCGGGTCCGTGTTGGCCAAGTCTTGAAAGGGCGCTCCATTCGCGAAGCTCCTAGATCAATAGATGAGATTAACGATGAAGAGCGATCCTGTGTGATTGGCGGGGAAATCATCCACATAGATGAGAAAGAGCTGCGCAGTGGGCGACGATTACTGCAGATCGATGTAACTGATTATCACGATTCGATCACCCTGAAACTATTTGAAAACGAGGATGCTGCCCGACTTTCTGCGGATCTGGCGATAGGCACGTGGATTCGGGCTCGTGGACCGATCCAGTGGGATCGCTACACCCAAGAGCTGACCATGTTGCCCAATGATATTCAGAGGCAGCAGGCTCCAGAAAAGTTGCTACGCCAAGATGACGCTCCAAAAAAGCGGATAGAGTTGCACCTGCATACCAAAATGTCTGCCATGGATGGAACAGTCGAAGTTGGTGAGGTCATTCGGCTGGCCGCTAGCTGGGGCCATAAGGCCATCGCTATTACGGATCATGGAGTTGTACAGGCCTTTCCCGAGGCTCACTTAGTGGGTAAGCGGGCAGGAATCAAGGTGATCTATGGTATGGAGGGATATCTTGTCGAGGGCGAAGACCCCCGCGCTGCCTCCTATCATGTGGTGCTTTTGGCCCGGAACCGGCAAGGTCTCTGCAACCTTTATCGACTGGTCTCTCTGTCTCACCTAAAGTACTTCTATCGGCGCCCCCGACTCCCCCGGAGACTGATCGAGGAATACCGGGCAGGGCTGCTAATCGGTTCAGCGTGTGAAGCTGGTGAAGTATACCAAGCCTGCCTGAATGGGGCTGATGACCGACAGCTGGCCAGGATCGCCTCATTTTATGATTACTTGGAGATCCAGCCCTTGGGAAACAACGCCTTCTTAGTAGGAGAAAGGGTATCATCAGAGCAGGAACTGAAGAGCATTAACAGCCGTCTGGTTAAGCTAGGAAAAAGGCTCGGCAAGCCAGTGGTTGCTACCGGAGATGTGCATTATTTACAGCCATGGGATGAAGTATACAGGCGCATTCTCATGGCCGGCCAGGGGTACGAAGATGCGGAAAGGCAAGCACCGCTGTTTTTCCGCACTACGGAAGAGATGCTAGAGGAATTTGCTTATCTTGGGGAGGCGACTGCTTCCGAGGTAGTGCTGGAAGGCCCCAACCAAATAGCAGACCTGATCGAGGATCTACAGCCTGTTCCAGATGGCCTGCATGCACCGAAAATCGAAGGGGCTGACGAACAGGTAGTGGCTATGACCTATGCCAACGCCCACCGGTTATATGGTGATCCCTTGCCGAAGATCGTAGAAGATCGCATTCAGAAAGAGCTAAATGCTATTGTTGGTAATGGGTTTGCCGTTCTCTATTTTATAGCCCACAAACTGGTTAAGAAATCCCTGGATGATGGTTACTTAGTTGGTTCCCGTGGTTCAGTAGGGTCGTCGTTGGTGGCCACTTTATGTGGGGTGACGGAAGTTAATCCTCTGCCTCCCCATTACGTTTGCCCTGACTGCCATCACAGTGAGTTCCTCACGAATGGCTCTATTGAAGCCGGTGTTGATCTCCTGGACCGGCAATGTGAATGTGGAACGCAGTACCAGAAGCTTGGTTTTGATATACCTTTTGAGGTTTTCCTCGGCTTTCACGGAGAAAAGGTGCCAGACATCGATCTGAATTTCTCCGGAGAATACCAAAACGTGGTCCACAAGTATACTGAAGAGCTTTTTGGTGCCGATTACGTGTTTCGGGCCGGTACTATTGGCACTCTGGCTGAGAAAACCAGCTATGGTTTCGTCCGCAAGTACCTGGAGAGCAAGGGAAGGACAGCTCGAATGCCTGAGATCAATCGACTGGTCAGAGGTTGCACTGGAGTGCGCCGTACCACCGGTCAGCACCCTGGTGGAATGATTGTGGTTCCCCAAGGTCATGACATTAATGAGTTTACTCCGGTACAGCATCCAGCTAATGATGGCAAAAACGGGATAATCACAACTCATTTTGACTATAACGCAATCAGCGAGCAACTGGTCAAACTAGATATTCTGGGTCATGATGATCCGACCATGATCAGGATGCTGGAAGATACTACCGGCATAGATGCCGTGAGCATTCCCCTTGACGATCCGGACACCATGGCGATTTTTTCTGGGGTTGAGGTGCTCGGCGTCACTGCAGATGATCTGGGTACTAATGTAGGGACTTTGGGTATTCCCGAATTCGGTACACGTTTTGTCCGTCAGATGTTGGAGGAGACCCGGCCAACCACCTTCGGCGAGCTCGTGCGGATCAGTGGGTTCTCCCATGGCACCAATGTTTGGGCTAATAATGCCCAAGACCTGATTCGGGAGGGTATCGCGGATTTGGGTCAGGCTATCGCCACACGAGATGATATCATGAATTACCTGATTCAACTGGGTATGGAGCCCGCAGTCGCCTTTCAGATTATGGAAAGGGTACGAAAGGGTAGAGGGCTTCGACCTGAAGATATTCAGGCTATGGAGGAGGCCGGAGTTCCCCGGTGGTATCTGGATTCATGCAAGAAGATTAGCTATCTGTTTCCCAAGGCCCATGCGGTTGCTTACGTAACCATGGCCTTTAGGATAGCCTACTTTAAGGTACACCATCCCTTGGCTTTCTATGCCGCTTATTTTACTGTACGGGCAGATAGCTTTAGCGTTCAGCTGACAAGTGGCGGACTTACTGGTGTCAGGGACATAATTGAGCGAATAGCAGAGAAAGGCAATGGGGCTACTGCTAAGGAGAAGGCCATGTTGACTGTTGCTGAAGTGGTCCTGGAGGCCATGTTGCGAGGAATAGGGTTTCAACGAGTCGACATTTATCAATCTGACCCTACACGGTTTGTGATTCAGGGCCAAAATCTTCTGCCCCCTCTGGCGGCTGTGCCGGGAGTAGGGGATACTGCAGCGCTTACACTGGCACAAGGGCGAGAGGATGCTCCATTTACCTCTTGGGAAGATATTAGAATGCGGTGTGGAGTAAGTCGAACGGTGATCGAGACTCTTGCCTCCTATGGGGCTCTTCCGGGTCTACCGGAGACGGCTCAGCTATCTCTATTCTAAGGTACCATGTTTTCCTGCTTTTCCTGGGTCTTGTCAATGAAGTGGGAAAGTGATATACTGTTTTTGAAGAATGCCGCGCTGCATTCTTACTCTTTGTCTGGACAGACGGGAGCAAAGCGCGGCGTTGCTTTTCTAGAGTGACGTGTTCTGTGAAGAGTGGGTGAGCCCCACTCTTTCGTAGTAAAAGGGCAGAGTGGAAGACTAGAATGGGATGCTTATTTGGGGCCTGGGTAAGCCAGGAGGTTTCCTTACATAATCAACATTTGACCGTGATACACACATTTAGAAATGGGGGATGAGATATGGGACGACAAGATGTAGAGAGCATCACCACTCAACTAGTTGAAGAGATCTTGTCAGACTATCCAGAAATTGAATTAGTCAATGTCGAATATGCCAAAGAAGGTCCTGATTGGGTGCTTAGGGTGTTTATTGATAAGGTGGGCGGTGTTAGCCTAGATGACTGTGAGAAAGTGAGCCGCCGATTGAGTTCCTCCCTGGATGATGCCGATCCAATACCCGGCAGCTATTCACTGGAAGTGTCTTCACCGGGTCTGGAAAGACCGCTTACTCGGGATGCTCACTTTGAAAGGTTTGCCGGACATTTGGTTCAGATTAGGACCTATGCACCGTTCCAAGGCCAGAAGTTGTGGGAAGGACAATTACTGGGCCTGGAGGACGGAGCGGTAGTGGTAGAAGTGGAGGGCGAAATTGTTAGAATTCCTCGAGACCAGGTGGCTAAGGCAAACCTGGCCATTGAGTTTTAGGTGAAAACAGGAGGGGCACGTAAATGAATCTCGAAGTGATGAGCGCTCTAAATGAGCTGGAGAAGGAGCGGGGCATTACTAAAGGAATTATACTAGAGGCCATCGAGGCAGCCATCACGTCTGCGTACAAGCGCAACTATGGCACATCTCAGAATGTACGGGTAGAGATTGATGGAAAAACAGGGGATATCAATGTCTATGCCCGCAAGCTGGTGGTTGAGGACGTAACTGATGAGACAAGCCAGATTGGCCTACGCGAAGCTCAGGAACAGGATCCCAATTACGAGCTAGATGATGTAGTCGAAGTTGAGGTAACTCCCAGTGATTTTGGCCGGATAGCTGCTCAGACTGCCAAACAGGTGGTCATTCAGAGGATTCGTGAAGCTGAGCGGGCGCTCATCTACGACGAATTTAGCGACCGGGAAGGTGATGTAATCACTGGCATTGTCCAGCGGTGGGATCATCGCAATCTCATTATTGACTTAGGGAAAGTAGAAGCTATTCTGGGTCCTTCTGATCAGATGACCGGTGACCCCCACTCTCAGGGGACCAGACTAAAAGTCTATATTACCGATGTCAAGCAGACCAGCAAAGGCCCCCAAGTGAGCGTATCCCGGACGCATCCCGGTCTGGTCAGTCGCTTGTTTGAGATGGAAGTACCGGAGATCTACGACGGAACCGTGGAGATCAAGGCAGTGGCTAGGGAAGCAGGTGCCCGATCGAAGGTAGCTGTTTCATCGCGAGATGAGAATGTCGATCCGGTTGGTGCCTGTGTCGGCCCCCGGGGTATGCGAGTTCAGGCTGTCGTTTCTGAACTGAGAGGTGAAAAGATCGACATAATCCCTTGGGCACCGATGTCTGAGGAATTTGTCGCTAATGCCCTGAGCCCGGCCAAGGTCGTCAAAGTGTATCTGGATGAAGCCACCAAAACGGCTAGGGCCGTAGTGCCTGACAACCATCTGTCTTTGGCTATAGGCAAGGAGGGCCAAAACGCCCGGCTCGCCGCTCGCCTAACAGGCTGGAGAATCGATATTAAGAGTCAGGAGCAGATGGCCCAGATCTTGGCTCGGGAAGCTTTTGAGAGGGCGACGCCTAAAGATACGGAGCCCGAGCCTGAGCCAGAACCAGATGTATCGGCAACCGATAAGGCTGTGGAAGTTGAGGCAGTTGCGGCGATAGGTGCGGAAGAGTTAAAACCGGCAGCCAAAGTCGAAGAAGGGGTAGCTACCGCCTTTGAGGAAGTTGAACAGGACGGGGACCTGGTTTCGGATACCGCCATCGAGGCTGAAGATGACGGTATGGAGGAGCTTGATGAAGAAGCAATTCGGCGCAAGCGACTCCCCAAAGTAGCGCCTGTTCCGGGCAAAGCGAAGAGTCGAAAAGTGCGCAAACAAGAACTAGAGTCGCTTATGGAGGAGGAACTGGTTGAAGAGGAACCTTTACCCACCTTATTCTCTAGGGATCAGCATCAACAGCATGGCAAGATCTCCCATTATGTTGCCGGCTTTGAAGATAATGACGGGGGCTTTACCCTTGCAGGGCGATTGGACATAGATGGGAGCAAGCTAGAGGCCAAAGAGAAACCTCCAAAGAATGATGACGATATGGTCAGGAAAGTCATTGGGGAATTTGCGGATCTGACTCGGGACTCTGATGATTGATCTCCCCTGAAGGTAGGGTTATAAAGGAGTGATGGTAGGTGCGAAAACAGCGCAAGCTTCCTCAAAGGACGTGTGTAGGCTGTCGCACCATGCGTCCCAAGCGAGAAATGGTTCGTATTGTGCGAACCCCTGAAGGGGATGTTCTACTCGATGCTACTGGGAAGCAGTCCGGACGGGGTGCATATGTTTGCCCCGATGAGAACTGTATCGAACAAGCCTTTAGAAAGAGGCAGCTAGAGAGGGCGTTGGAGATAACCATCGCCCCTGAAACAATCGATCGGTTACGGGATGAATTGGGGAGGGACAAGTGAAATTCTTAAGTCTGCTGGGTTTTGCCCAGGCCAGTGGGCACTTGGTGTCCGGATATAACGGTTGTCTTGCAGCTTTGCGGCATGGACGGGTGAAACTGGTCGTTCTCGCGAAAGATGCCAGCAGTGGTACAAAGGCGACTTTCAAAAAGGCAGCCAAGCAGGTACCAGTGGTGCAGTTAGCAACCATGGAGCAGTTGGGAGCGGCCATAGGCAAGTCAGCCCGAGCTGTGCTATGCATAATGGAGACTCAAATGGCGCAGGCGATCATCAGTGCAGCGAATACTTGGATAACGGAGGCAGAGGGTACCAATGAAAGAGTAGAGGAAACAGCGGATCAGAGCTAGGGGTGATGGTTGATGGGAAGAGTTCGAATCTACGAACTAGCTAGAGAGATAGGGATTAAGAGCAAGCACCTAGTAGAATTTCTACAGGAGCTAGGTGCTGATGTCAAGAATCACATGAGTACTATTGATGAAGATGTCGCTGTCCTCGTACAGGAGCATTTTGTTAGCGAATCGGAGAAATCAAAGGAGGTCAAACCAGTAGATACAGCAACTAAAGTCAAGGGGGACGCAAAACGTCCGCCTGTAGTCAATTCAAAGATGCAGCCATCGCCGGATGCAGACGAGGCGAGTGACAAAAGGAAAAGCAGACAGAGGACCCGAAAAAAGCGGACAGGTTCACAGCGACACCAAGGACGCCAACGGAGTTCGGGCAAGAAGAGCACCCCGGTGGCCGACAGGCCCCGAGAAGTAGAGATCCCTGAGAGCATTACTGTGAAGGAATTAGCCGCCCGACTGAGCGTACCAGCTACTAGTATCATCAAAAGATTAATGAATATCGGCGTGATGGCGACGGTTCCCCAAAGTATCGGCTGGGAAGCAGCGGCTACTGTTGCTGAGGGCTTTGGTTTTACTGTCAAGCTGCCGGAGATACAGACGGTAGATCCCTTAGCAGACATTGAAGATCCGCCTGAGAAGCTACGAGAGCGTCCCCCCATTGTCACAATCATGGGCCATGTAGATCACGGTAAGACAACTCTGTTAGATGCTATACGGGAAAGTAAAGTCACAGAAGAAGAGGCCGGTGGAATTACCCAGCATATTGGTGCCTATCAAGTGAAATTGGAGGACAGGAAGATTACCTTCCTAGATACACCGGGTCATGAAGCCTTTACTGCCATGCGTTCCCGTGGTGCCCAAGTGACCGACATAGCCGTTTTGGTAGTGGCTGCCGATGACGGAGTAATGCCCCAAACCAGAGAGGCCATAAGTCATGCTCGGGCAGCCGATGTACCAATCATTGTCGCCATCAATAAGATGGATCGCCCTGATGCAAACCCGGATCGTGTCAAGCAGAGTCTGGCCGAATTGGGTCTGGTGCCAGAGGAGTGGGGTGGAGATACCGTATGTGTAAATATCTCTGCTCTCCGGAAGGAAGGCATCGATGACCTTCTGGAGATGATTCTGCTGGTAGCAGATTTGCGAGAGCTTAAGGCCAATCCTGACCGAATGGCCAGGGGTACTATCATAGAAGCGAAATTGGATAAAGGTCGCGGTCCTGTTGCTACAGTGTTGATTAGCAACGGAACCTTAAGAGTCGGGGAAGCTATAGTAGCTGGTTCTGTCTCCGGTCGAGTCAGGGCCATGACCGATGCCACCGGTAAGAGGGTAGAGGATGCAGGGCCGGCCACTCCTGTGGAGGTTATTGGCCTTTCTGATGTACCGGAGGCGGGGGATGAATTGGTGGCTCTAGCCGATGAGAAGCTGGCACGACAAGTAGCAGCAGAGAGGCAGGATAAGAAGCGGGCGGCAGAGTTGAGACCCTCTACACCGGTGTCACTTGATGACCTTTTTGAACGGATCAAAGATGGGGAAGTCAAGGAACTCAACCTGATCATCAAGGCCGATGTGCAGGGCTCGGTTGAAGCTGTTCGTCAAGCGCTGGAGCAGCTGAGCACCGATGAAGTTAGAGTCAACGTAATTCATGGGGCTGTGGGTGGAATAACTGAAAGTGATGTCACTCTAGCGGCTACTTCTAACGCAGTGATAATTGGGTTTAATGTCCGCCCCGATATTAACGCTAGTCGAGTAGCGGAATGGGAAAAAGTTGATATTCGGACCTATCGAGTCATCTATACGGCCATCGATGACATCAAGGCGGCCATGGAGGGGCTCTTGGAGCCGGATTATGTAGAGGACGTCTTGGGTCGGGCCGTGGTGCGAGCCACTTTCAAAGTGCCCAATGTCGGTGTTGTTGCCGGCAGTTATGTGAGTGATGGTAAGATCACCCGTAATGCCCTTGTGCGGCTGTTGCGGGATAATGTGGTTATCCATGAAGGGGCGATTACATCCCTCAAACGGTTCAAGGATGACGTGAGGGAAGTAGCCCAAGGCTATGAGTGCGGTATAGGGTTGGAACGTTTTAATGACATCAAGGAAGGGGACGAAATCGAGGCATATGTCCTCCGGGCTGTAAAACGGACACTCTAGCGCAGAATCTACGAAAAGGTTGAAGAAGGGATTGAGGAGTATGGCCACCCAACAGCGGGTACAAAGAGTCCGAGAGGCGATTAAGCAGGAAGCCAGTGACATTATCCAACAGATGAAAGATCCCCGTATTGGGTTTGTGACAGTCACCGACGCCGAAGTCTCCCGAGATCTGCGTCATGTTAAGATATTTGTCAGCGTACTGGGGGACGAGGAAAGTAGGCGGACCTCCCTAGAAGGTTTGGAGCGGGCTACGGGCTACATTCGCTCGGAATTAGGGCAGCGAATACGCTTGCGGCACACGCCAGAGATCGTTTTTCGTTGGGATGAGTCTCTGGAAAGAGGTGCGCGTATATCCAAGATTTTGCAGGATCTTAGAGAAGAAAATAGTGATACGGACGCCCGGGATGAATCATTCACCAGGAAAAACCGCCCGTCAAGTGTAGGTGAAGATGCATAGTGCTTGGCTCATTGGATGAAGTAGCCCTTGCCATAAAGAGATATGAACGCTTCTTGGTCACCTGGCATGTAGACCCAGATCCAGATAGTGTCGGGTCTGGGCTGGCCCTCCGGGAAGCTTTGGAGCAGGCGGGTAAAGAGGCGGTTTGCATCTCCCCTGATCCATTGGGAGACTGGTATGATTTTCTGCCGGGTGTGGAAGACTGCTTAGCTTTCCAGATGGGGATGCAATTGGACTTTGAAGCCGCCATAGTTCTGGATTGCGAACCCGATCGGTGTGGAGGACTGGTTGAATACCTGAACTCTGGTATTCCGTTGATCAACATTGATCACCATGGCACTAATCTGGGTTCAGGCAAAGCTTTCTGTGTGAATCCAGAAGCGGCAGCTACCGGTGAGCTCATTTACGAACTGCTGAAGAACCGTTGGCAGACTGCCCTGACAGAGGAGATCGCCACCAACCTATTTGCCGCCCTGTCTGGGGATACGGGTACCTTTCGCTATAGCAATACCACTGGCCAGACCTTACAGATTGCCGGGGAGTTAGTGCAGCATGGTGCTAACCCAGCGAAGATAGCGATGCATCTCTATGAGAATCGCGCTTATGAAACGGTAAACCTGATGCGGAGGGCTTTGGACACACTGGAGATCAGTGAGGATGGACTGGTCAGTTGGATTACGGTAACCCGGGCAATGTCGGGTGAAGATCGCTGGATTGGTCAGCATTCAGAGGACCTTGTCCAATTTCCCAGGATGATCAAAACAGTAAAGCTCGCCATTCTCTTCCGAGAGATAGAACCAGAGAAAACAAAGGCTAGTTTTCGATCTCGATCTGGCATAGATGCCAGTTACATAGCGAGCCTTTTCGGCGGTGGAGGTCATGCTCAAGCGGCAGGTTGCACTATTCATAGCCCTTTAGCGGAGGCCAGAGCACAAGTCCTAGACGCCGTTGTTCGAGAGCTTCACCGTGCTCAGCAGGCTCGCATCGCCGGGGGGAACGGGGCGGAGAGTAGATGACTGGTATTCTGGTCCTGCTAAAGCCCCTGGGAATGACTTCCCATGACGTGGTAGCCAAGGTCAGGCGACATCTAGGACAGCGCCGAGTGGGGCATACAGGCACTTTGGATCCGGAAGCTGCCGGAGTTTTGGTGCTCTGTCTGGGTAATGCCACGCGGCTGGTACCGTATATGGAAGGACATCTGAAAGGTTACAGAGGGGAGCTTTGGCTGGGTCGGTCTACTGATACCCAGGATGCTTGTGGAGAAGTCTTAGACGAAGATCGCACTTTTTCCATTACAGATATGGACCTCCGAGGAGCCTTTGCCGCTTTCCGTGGAGAGATTGAACAGATTCCACCCATGGTATCAGCACTAAAGTACAAGGGTAAACGGTTGTATGAACTGGCTAGGCAGGGGAAAGTTGTGGAGAGGAAGCCCCGACCTGTGAAGATATATGAGCTCTCCCTAGTGGAAGGCCCACAGAAGAATCGCTGGGAATTTGGTGATGTCGTTCAGTTTGATGTAGTCTGCTCCAAAGGCACTTATATACGTACCCTCTGTCAGGATATTGGCAGCTATCTCGGGGTCCCGGCCCATATGTCTTCCCTCTTGCGAACACAAGTCGGTCCCTGGTCTCTTGATGATGTCTTTACCCTGGAAGAATTCAGGCAGATTACTAAAGATAGGGCTAGAAGTGAACTCTTGGATATGGGAGCCAATAACCGCCGAGGTTTCTTTTCCATGGATTGGGGTATAAAGCATTTACCCGGAGCGGTAATCAGTCGACAAGCGGTCAGATACCTACGTCACGGCAGACGAATTCAGGCAAGTCAAGTAGTCCAAGTTTTGGAGGCAGAGGATACTCCGGCGGAGACTGTGACTGATACGCAGAAGTCCCGGGAGTTGCTGCGAATCTATGATATCGATGGTAGGTTTCTTGGCCTTTGCCGTTTGGAGAAAGCCGAGAGAGAGTGGGAGCTGCAACCGATCAGGGTGCTGTCCTTGGAGTCAGATGAATGATGAAGACGGATCTGGGGTGAGAACAGTTTGCAGATCTACTGGCGTGATGGCAGTATAACTGGCAGCGTGGACGGCAAGCGAGTGGTAGCCGGTCTAGGTTTCTTCGACGGAGTCCATTTGGGTCATCAGGCCATCTTAGGGCGAGTGCGGGATCTAGCAGCTACTATGAATGGAGTGCCGATGGTAGTCACATTTGATCGACACCCTTTTTCTGTGATCAGACCAAAGTCAGTACCACCGCTGTTGACCAGTCGGGCAGAACGAAGACATTATATGTGGGATCTGGGTATGGAAGCCATAGTAGAGCTGTGCTTCGATAAGAAGCTAGCCAATCTGGAGGCGGAAGAGTTCGCCAGTGGCATCCTGGCCCGCAAGCTTTGTGTGGTAGCAGTGGTAGCGGGTGACGACTTTAGTTTCGGGTACCGGGGCCGAGGTGGGACCGAGTTATTGCGTAAGCAAGGTCACGAGTGGGGTATTGCAACGATCGAGATCGTGGACTCGGTGCTGGTTGGACCTGAAAAGGTTTCGAGCACCCGCATTAGGGGCTTGCTCCAGGCAGGGATAGTAGAGCAGGCCGCAGTGCTATTGGATCGCCCTTACAGGCTGGCCGGTCTGGTGGTTGAAGGCGAAGGTAGGGGGAGAAAACTGGGGTTTCCCACAGCTAATCTGGTTATAGCCCCAGATAGGCTCATTCCTCAAGATGGAGTGTATGCAGTAACGGTACGTCAGCTAATTGAAGATGACGAAATCGGTTATAGTGCTAAACAAGGTGAATACCTCGGTGTCTTGAGTATTAGTAACAAACCCACCTTTGCGGGGACTGCCCGGACCGTAGAAGTGCATGTGCTCGATCAAGACACCAACTATTATGGCAAACAACTGGAGATTTCCTTCCATAGACGGATACGCCCGATTCAGAGGTTTGTCGATGCTGAGGAACTGCAAAAGCAGGTGGCCTTGGATATAGAGAACACCCGAAAACTTGCTCTTGAGCACTGTCTTACCCGCGGAGAAGAGATTTACAGTGCAACAGCTTTGTGATATAGTGAAGCTGGTGTTAGAACCCTTGACTCGGATCGACGAGCTCCTCCGACGTCTTTCTGGGCTAGGGCGATTCAGCTAGAGGAGGTGAAGTCAGTGGCTCTGGATAAAGACGTTAAGCGTGAGATAATTGATGAGTTCAAGATTCATGAATCTGATACCGGCTCGCCGGAGGTGCAGATAGCTATCCTAACCAGACGGATTAGAGACCTAACTGAGCATCTTAAGGCTCATAAGAGGGACTACCATTCCCGGCGGGGTATGCTGAAAATGATTGGACAAAGAAAAGGGCTGCTCGATTATCTTCGGGAAACAGATGTCGAACGCTATCGGACCCTTGTCGCCAGACTTGGCCTACGAGGGTAGTCTTGATTCAAAGGAGCGGTAACCCCGCTCCTTCTTCACATGACCCCTTTGATTTTCATCTAGGATGAGAATGCTCTCCGAAGAACAAGAAAATACTATGATACTGCCCGGTATACTTTACTCAGGAAGAGAAGGTCCATGCTGGGTGGAGGGCGGCCCATTGGAACCTAAGGAGGTAAAAGAACATGAAGGAAGAATTTCGGATAGAAATAGGAGGGAGACCCTTAGTTGCCGAGACTGGCGCTTTGGCTGGGCAGGCCAATGGAAGTGTCTTGATGCGGTATGGGGATACCGTTGTGCTGGTCACAGCCACCATGTCCCGCGAACCTCGGGAAGGCATCGACTTTTTCCCTCTATTGGTGGACTATGAAGAACGCATGTACGCAGTAGGCAAGGTGCCTGGGGGTTGGGGGCGCCGGGAGGGTAGGCCAGGCGAGGTTGCAGTATTGGCAGCTCGCATGATCGATCGTCCTCTCAGACCGTTATTTCCAGAGGGCATGCGCAATGATGTGCAGATCGTTGCTACGATTTTGTCTGTTGATCAGGACAATGCCCCAGATATCACAGCGATGGTGGGAGCTTCGGCTGCTTTGTGCATATCTGACATTCCCTTTGAAGGACCGGTGGGAGGCGTTATCGTCGGCAGAGTAGATGGGCAATTTGTCGTGAACCCCAGTCTGGCCCAACAAGAGAAGAGCGATCTTTACTTAGTAGTGGCCGGCACCAAGGATGCAGTGACCATGGTTGAGGCGGGAGCCAATGAGATTTCTGAAGATGTGATACTAGCAGCGATCAAATTCGGACATGAAGAGATCAAGCGCCTGGTTGCCTTCCAAGAGGAAATCGTTCAGCGGGTGGGTCGGCCAAAGCAGGAATTCTCTCTTTCTAAGCCTGATCCCCAGCTGACTGAGTGGGTACGGGAGAAAGGGACGGCCAGGTTGCAGGAAGCATTGCGCAACCCTGATAAATTGAGTCGAGAAGCGGATGTAGACAATGTCCGCATTACCTTGTTGGAAGAGTATCTGGAGGAATTCAGTGAAGAGACCTTTACTGAAAACCAGAGAGAACTAGAGAGGGTCATCGCTGCTCTGATCAAAGAGATTGTGCGGTATATGATCATTCATGAAAAGGAAAGACCTGATGGCCGTAGTCCTGCGGAGATTCGGGCGATTAATTGCGAAGTGGGCTTTTTACCCAGAGCACATGGATCTGCCATCTTTACCCGCGGACAGACTCAGGTCTTGACCACTTGCACCCTAGGTGTAAAATCCGATGAACAGATGCTGGACGATCTGAGTGATGAGGACCGCAAACGGTACATTCATCATTATAATTTCCCGTCCTACAGTGTTGGTGAAGTTCGGCCCATGCGGGGACCCGGTCGAAGGGAGATCGGTCACGGGGCTTTGGCAGAACGAGCTTTGCTGCCCATGATTCCCGAGGAAGAAGAGTTTCCCTATACTATCCGGCTGGTCTCTGAGGTTTTGGAGTCAAATGGTTCCAGCTCTCAAGCTAGCGTATGTGGCAGCACTTTGGCCCTGATGGATGCCGGAGTTCCGATCAAGCGCCCTGTCGCCGGTGTTGCCATGGGTCTGGTGAAGGACGGCGATGAGTTCACTATCCTTTCCGATATTCAAGGTCTCGAGGATGCTCTAGGGGATATGGATTTCAAGATTGCCGGTACGAGTGAGGGTATTACTGCTGTACAGATGGATATCAAGATCGAGGGCGTCATCTGGGAGGTCCTGGAACAGGCTTTGACTCAAGCCAGGGAGGGCCGGCTTTTCATCCTAGACAAAATGCTGCAGACTATTGAACAGCCCAGGCAAGAGCTTTCCCCATACGCCCCTCGTATCTTTACTATGGAGATCCCAGTAGACAAGATTCGTGATGTGATTGGACCAGGCGGTAAGACGATTCGTAAGATCATCGACCAAACCGGTGTGTCCATTGATATCGAAGATGATGGACGGGTCTATGTAGCTTCGACCAACCAAGAAGCAGGTGAGAGGGCCCAAGAGCTGATTGAGCTTTTGGTTAAAGATGTAAAAGTCGGTGAGACCTACCTGGGAACAGTGAAGCGGATCGTGGACTTTGGTGCCTTCGTCGAGGTGCTCCCCGGTAAAGAAGGCCTGGTGCACATTTCCAAGCTGGCCAAAGGCAGGGTGGGCAAGGTAGAAGATGTAGTGCAGGTGGGCGATACGATAACCGTAAAAGTGATCGAGATAGATCGCATGGGTAGGATCAACCTGGCACGGCCGGAGGCTCTCGAAGGTGATGGCGATAGAAGGCCCCGCAATGGCCGAGGACGCCGTCCACGTTCATAAGGCCGTTGTAAGCAGGCGACGTATGTATGGTAGCCCCGTCACAAGGTAATCCTACTGGTAAACCAACGGGTACTGGCACGAGGATCTGCATACCGAGGGTTGATAAAGGAGTAGGTTATGCTCAATCGTAGGCGGGGCAAAGTACAGACTGTTCAGCAGACCACGGCTCACCTCCAAGAGTTGGTGGTAGAGGTCGATGGGGAGGGAGTCCCGGCGGTCAACTACCGCCTTTTGTGTGAGGATGTTTTCCCAGGCGATCTGGTGGAGCTAAATACCACTGCTGTAGACTTGGGCTTGGGAAGTGGAGGGGCGCACTTTGTTATCAGCCGTATTGAGGGTTACCAACGTGCAGAAGCTGTTTTGACCGAGGCCGACTGTAAACGGGAAGGCCACATAATGAAACTACGGTATACGCCCCTGCAATTTGCAACCCTCTGTGTGGAGGAAGAGAACAGCCCCTATCACACGCTCCTTTCCACCGCGGATTCTTTGGAGGAGATGCCCGTTATGGTGGCTAGCTTGCATAGCCTGCTTGCCCCCATCTGTGTTGTCTTCCATCACCATACCCAACACCGGGCCCGGCTGGCCTACATCATGACCGACGGAGCTGCATTGCCGTTGGGATTCAGTCGGCTGGTAGCTTCACTGAAAGCTCAGGGGCTGATTGATGTAACCATAACCATCGGGCATGCCTTCGGTGGTGACCTCGAAGCAGTCAATGTCTATTCAGGCCTTTTAGCAGCTCGCCACGTGGCGAAGGTCGATGCTTGTCTAGTAGCTATGGGCCCGGGGGTGGTGGGAACCGGGACTTTATTTGGCACAACAGCTTTGGAGACTGCCGCAATTATCGATGGCGTCAATGCCCTAGGGGGTAGGGCAGTGGCGGTACCCAGGGTGAGTTTCGCGGATCAAAGGCCCCGGCACCATGGATTGAGCCATCACACACTTACCGCTTTGGGCCGTTTGTGCCACACAAGCTGTTTTGTGCCCTTTCCCAGGCTTTTGGGTGATGAAGCAAGGCTGCTGGAAGAGCAGGTGCGGGTCAACCTATGCAGGCATAATATATCTTGGGTAGATGCAGATCAGACGCTGGAGTTGTTGCAGGAACATAGGATTTCTGTGGAGTCTATGGGTAGAGGCCCCAACGATGATCCTGCGTTTTTCCGAGCAGGTGGAGCCGGAGGATGGTTGGCGGCTCAGCTGGTCTGAACTGGTAGCGGGAAAAAAGATCAAGATGGCGAAATACCTTCTGGTGGTAAGTATTTCACGTTGGTGATAATCAGGAGGTATTTTTCTTGACTTTTTATGCAGATTTGCATATTCACATCGGTAGAGCTGCTTGTGGTGCACCGGTAAAAATTACTGCTTCGCCGAAGCTGACTTTGCAAGGCATTTTAGCGGAATGCCTTGAGCATAAGGGTATTCAGATCGCGGGTGTCGTAGATTGTGCTTCTCCGCCAGTGATTAGGGATATTCACACACTGATGGCTCTGGGGCAGTTAACGCCACTTGATGGTGGTGGCCTGCGCTATCGTGATGCTATGACATTGTTTCTGGGAGCAGAGATAGAGTTGGGAGGCCCTACAGGGGGTAGTGCCCATTTCTTGGCCTTTACCCCTTCGCTGGAGGCCATGGAAGAGCTCAGCCATTTCCTATCCGGGGCGATAACCAATATCTCCCTCAGTTCCCAACGGGCTAGTCTGGCAGTGGAGGAAGTCAACGATTTTGTGGTCAACCAACTGGGAGGCATTTTCCTGCCTGCCCATGCCTTTACTCCCTTTAAGAGTGTCTACGGCAATTGTGTGCAGCGGCTTGCAGAGCTGGAAGTCACCTTTCCCGCCCTGGAATTGGGCCTGAGTGCAGATACTGACCTGGCTGACCGTCTACACGAGGTGGCCGAATTGCGGTTCTTGAGCAATTCTGATGCCCATTCTCTACCTAAGATCGCGCGAGAGTATAATGTCCTTCAGTTGATCAAGCCAGATTTCGCCCATTTTCGAAAAGCATTAACAGGGGATCCCGCTAACCGCATTCTAGGTAACTACGGTTTAGACCCGCGTTTGGGTAAGTATCACCGAACATATTGTCCACGATGTGAGGAAGTGGTTGAGCTGGCGCCTCCAATCCACTACTGCAACAAATGTGGCAATGAACAGGTAGTGGTCGGCGTTCTGGATCGTATCACTGCCATTGCCGATGAAGAAAAGCCGCTGCATCCACCACACCGCCCCAAGTACGTCCATCAGGTTCCCCTGGAGTTCATCCCTGGAGTAGGTAAGAAGACTCTGGCGAGACTGCTCGAAGCCTTTGGTACAGAAATGCAGATCCTGCATGGTACCTCCTATGATGAACTGCGGGTAGTGGTTGGCACCAAGGTAGCTACTGACATCGTAGCTGCCAGGGAAGGTCGATTGGGCATGTCGGCAGGTGGAGGCGGGTACTATGGCCGCGTCGGTGGCAAAATGTAGCTGTCAAAGGCTGAAAGGCTCAAGATGTCGGATGTAGGTAACAGGCGGCGGCTGCCACCCGCGAGATGGCCTTGTATTTGAGAGATACAAAGGAGAGGCTCGCAAGTGAGCGAAATTTATGTGGTACGACATGGCCAGACACAGTGGAATCAGGAAAGGCGGTATCAAGGGCAGCGGGATATTCCCCTAAGCGATGCGGGTAGGGTGCAGGCAGAGCGAGCAGCAAGATATCTATCTGATGTAGGTATAAGGTTTCTGGTCAGTAGTGATCTCTTGCGGGCCCGGGATACTGCTGCGATCATTGGAGAACGCTTGCAGTTGCCGGTACTCTGCTGTTCCTTATGGCGGGAGCGGGACTACGGCCGTTGGGAAGGGTTGACTAGAGAGGAGATTCAGATACGTTATCCCGATGAATGGCAGAACTATCGGGCCAATCCTCAACTGACAGCGCCTGGTGGTGGTGAAACCCTTGCTCAACTAGAGTCCAGAGCGATACGGGCCATGCGTTGGGTGATTGGTCACTATAGAGGCTGCAGCGGAGTTGTTGTCTCCCATGGGGCTCTGTTGCGCACGCTCTTGGCTTGGATTACCCATCAGGAAAAACCCCGCTTCCATCTCGACAATGGAGGAATTACCGTAGTAAAGGCCCATGGCCTAGACCATCTGGTTGTGACGTCTATCAACGAAACCTCCCATCTTGCCGATCTTTGACTCCGAGCATAAACCGGCAGGCCACCGCATAAGGATGGTGTGAAGCAATGGGTGTCAGGCGGCTAAATGGCCGGGACAAGGGGGGAGGCAGTGGCATGGCCAGACAGGTACCAGGGACTGTCAGCAGGTATTTCCGTCGTAGGGCCGCAACGTATGTGTTTTTGATCGTAGTCTTTATCATGGGTAGTGTTAGTGGAGCCTTTGCTATCAGAGCTTTGAGCACCGAGCAAAGTGATGATCTGGCCGCCTATATTCAGACCTTTCTCCAGGGATTTCCTCAAACCAGTGCAGTCAGCTCCAAGATAGCTATTCGTCAGACTTTATTGGAGAACATCGCAAAAACTGTGGGACTTATGTGGTTACTGGGGCTCTCGGTATTAGGGGCGCCTTTTGTCTTGGGTCTATTGTTTTTGCGTGGCTTTATCTTGGGATTTACTGTGGGTTTCATGGTCAAGGAAATGGTGTTGAAAGGTATCGTTCTGGCCATTGTCTCGGTAGTGCCTCATAATCTTTTGGTAGTGCCTGCCATCATTTTGGCCGGTGGAGCCTCCTTGAGCTTCTCATGGGCAGCCTTGCAGACTTTGCTAGGGCGCCGGGATCTAAACATGTATCATCATTTCCTTAGCACCACCTTACTGGTAGTGGCTGCCTGTGGCCTAATGGGTGCCGCAGCGCTGGTGGAATCATATGTCACGCCGATGTTGATTGAAGCTGCCACCCGTTATCTTGCTTAGGGCAACTGTGGTTAAATCGCTCCATGGAAGACATCTGGGGAAATGGGGGATTGCGTTGATGTGGGTGATCTCCTTAAGGGGATTGAAAAGACGTTTGCGATCATGCATAAAGCCGATGATCATTCTATTGGTCTTGGTTTTAGCCCTCTGGCTGATCAGTGGTCTGTTCCGGACTAAGGAGCCGGATATAGATCCACTCTTGATACCCGAGGAATATCTGCCCCTTAGCCATAAGGGCCATGAAGGGCCGCAGGTAACCCTTGCGGCATTTTTTTCTTGATGTAACTGGGATGAAAGTGCAAGCTATGGTTGGCAGGTAACTGCTGGGGTATCTAGAAATATGTACACTAATGCCATTGGATTTACCATAGATCACGAACGATTGCCTAGATGAGCTGAAATTCCAGATCTTTGATGTAAGAGAGGAGGCACACCCTGTACCTGGCTGGGACTGGGTGTCAAGCGTGGAAATACCGAGAGTTATACTACTGATTCTAGATAGTGTCGGTGTCGGAGAACTACCAGATGCGGCAAAGTACGGTGATACAGGGAGTTCCACCTTACCGAATGTGGCCAAAGCGGTCGGGGGGCTACACCTTCCCAACCTGGAGAAAATGGGATTGGGCAACATTGTGCCGATTGAAGGAGTCAGCCCCCAAGACAGATGCCGAGCTGGTTGGGGCAAAATGGCGGAGAAGTCGCCGGGGAAAGATACAACAACTGGCCATTGGGAGATGATGGGGATCATCCTTCAAAGGCCTTTTCCTGTATACCCCGATGGTTTTCCTGATCAAATCATCGATGCCTTTGAGCAAAGAATTGGAACGAAGGTTATCGGCAATAAGGCCGCGTCGGGTACTGAGATCATCCAAGAACTCGGACGAGAACATATGGCTACGGGATATCCCATTGTATATACTTCAGCTGACAGCGTTTTTCAGGTCGCTGCCCATGAAGAGATCATCAGTGTGGACAAGCTCTATGCTTTGTGTGAGATAGCCCGTGAGTTGCTTCAAGGTGAACATGGAGTAGGACGGGTCATTGCCCGGCCTTTCCTTGGCTCACCTGGCGCATTTTGGCGCACGGAGCGGCGACGAGATTTTAGTCTGCCCCCTAGTCAGCCCACACTGCTGGACAGACTCCAAGGCGCCGGGTACATTGTATTCGGCATTGGCAAGATCCCTGACATCTTCGCCGGCCGGGGCATTTCTCGCTCACTCCCCGCTCACGGCAATAGTGAAGTGCTGGAGGCAGTTCTCACAGCCATGAGAGAATTGCAGGAGCCAGGCCTGATTTTTGCCAACTTTGTTGATTTCGACATGCTCTGGGGCCATAGAAATGACAGTCAAGGCTATGCCTCGGGCCTCGAAGCACTGGACTCACAATTGCCTGTGATTATTGAAAACATGGCTCCTCGGGATCTGCTGATCATTACCGCTGATCATGGCTGTGATCCGACAACACCAAGCACCGATCATTCCCGAGAGTATGTGCCTTTGCTGGTTCTGGGAGCCGATGCATCCGGTTGTGTTCCGTTGGGTGTCAGGGAAACCTTTGCTGATGTAGCAGCATCTATAGCCGAGTTTTTGGGTCTAAAGTGGGAGGGAGCCGGTACAAGTTTTTGGGGCTCCCTAAAACCATAGGCGTTTCTTTACCAGGAGGGGCTAGTATGAGGATGTATGATCTGATTATCAAGACCCGTGAAGGTCAAGAACTATCCCGGGATGAGGTGCGCTTTATGGTCCAGGGATATACTGAAGGTCAGATCCCGGACTATCAGATGGCAGCCTGGTGTATGGCCGTTTATTTTCGGGGGCTAAGCGCTGAGACTACAGCGGAACTGACCATGGCTATGGTGGATTCGGGAGAGACCTTGACTTGGCCCGAGCTCGGGTCCGAGGTGGTAGATAAGCACTCTACCGGTGGAGTAGGAGACAAGACTACTCTGGTTTTGGTGCCCTGGGTGGCAGCCACCGGTGTGACGGTGGCCAAGATGTCCGGGAGAGGCTTAGGCCATACTGGTGGCACTTTGGACAAACTCAGTGCGATTCCAGGATTCCGCAGTGAGCTAAGCAGAACTGAGTTCATCCGAGCAGTGCAAAGGGTTGGTCTGGCGGTAGTAGGACAAACGGGTAATCTGGTCCCCGCAGACAAGAAGCTCTATGCTCTGCGAGATGTAACCGCCACTGTAGATTCCATACCCCTCATTGCCAGCTCCATCATGAGCAAAAAGATAGCAGCCGGAGCCAGCCGCATTGTTTTAGATGTGAAGGTGGGTGGCGGGGCGTTTATGCAAGAGGTCTCCTCAGCACAGCTTTTAGCCGAAACCATGGTGGATATTGGTGCCAAGACCAATCGCTGTACAGTAGCCTTGGTTACCAACATGGATCAGCCTTTGGGTTATGCTGTGGGCAATGCCCTGGAAGTGCAAGAGGCGATTGCCACCCTGCGGGGGCAGGGGCCGGCGGACCTGACGGAGTTGTGTCTCGCCTTAGGGGCAGAAATGCTAACTCAAGCCGGCAAGAGTGACAGTCCTAAAGAAGGTCGACAGTTACTACTGGAAGTCATGGCTGAGGGATTGCCAATCAGGAAGTTCCGGGAACTCATAGGGATCCAGGGGGGCAATCCCGCTGTGGTGGACAACCCCAAGCTACTACCTGCTGCTCCAGTGACGAAAGAGGTCTTCGCAGCTCAATCCGCGTACGTTACCAAGATACAAGCCCGAAGGATAGGTCTTATTGCCATGGACTTGGGAGCGGGACGAGAGCGGATAGAGGATGAAATTGATCTGGCGGCGGGCTTGGAGATCCTGGTAAAGGTGGGCGATCGGGTACGGCAAGGGCAAAGCATTGCCAGGATCCACGGCCCCACAGCAATCGCGGTCAAGAGAGCATTTGAGGAAGTGCAAAGCGCGATTCAGTTCAGCCAGGCTCCGGTAGCCCCCATGCCGTTGATTCTGGCTCGTGTTTCCAGGTGAGTAAAGGTATAACCAGAAACGGCAGGGCATAGTTTATAGAATGTAGCCTGTTGCTTAAGACTGGGGCATGTTTAGCAGAGGAGCGATTAACTTGCCAATAGGATACAGAAAACTTGCAGCCATCATCTTACTGACCATTCTCTGCCTTTCCGGCACTGGGCTGACAGCTGCAGCCCAGGAACTAAACCTATCGGCACAAGCGGCTATCTTGATGGAGGCCAGTTCGGGTGAGGTGATATTCGAGAAAAACATGCAGATGCCCCTCCCCATGGCTAGCATCACCAAGATCATGACTTTAGTGCTAACGCTTGAGGCAGTGGAAGAGGGTAAGGCCAGACTGGAAGATCTGGTTACCACTAGCGAATATGCCAACAAGATGGGGGGCTCGCAGATCTGGCTCGAGGTAGGAGAGCAGATGACCCTAGAAGATCTGCTCTATGCCATTGCCGTAGGATCAGCCAATGATGCGGCGGTTGCTGTAGCCGAGTACCTGTGTGGCTCAGAAGCGAGTTTTGCGGATCAGATGAACCGACGAGCCCAGGAGCTCGGCATGGACAGTACAGTCTTCAGTAATGCCAGTGGCCTGCCACCCAAGACTCTAGGAATGGATGCTGAGCACCACGCATCGGCCTATGATCTGGCGCTTCTATCCCGCCATGCAGTAAATGTCCCCATGCTCTTGGAAATGGTTTCCGCCCATGAGTATACCATGAGGCCCGATACCACCGGTAAGCCGCATCTGTATACCTTAAATGAGCTGCTAGATAGAGTTCTCGAGTCAGGTAGACGCTATGGCTACCCCGGCCTGGATGGAATCAAAACCGGTATGACGTCAGAAGCAGGATATTGCTTGGCAGCAACTGCTCAGCGAGATGGCATGCGGCTGATCTCTGTGGTCCTGGGTGATCCTACCAAGGAAGCTCGCAAGAAAGATACAGTTACCCTCTTGGATTACGGTTTTAGATTGTATGAACCGGTGACTATCGCTCGTGCCGGTGAACCCCTAGGTGAGGCTTTAGTCTCACGGGGGAAAGAGGAAAAGGTATCTGTCAGTACCAAGAAAGATGTAACTATCGGAGTACCCAGGGGCCGTAAAGATGAGCTCACCCGGGAGATAGAATGGCAAAAAGAGCTAAGCGCCCCACTAGAGCAAGGTGAGGTCCTAGGTGAGCTGGTAGTTAAGCGAGAAGGCAAGGAGGTAGCGCGGGTTAGAGTTGTAGCAGATGCCCGAGTTGAACGAGCAAGTATGTGGCAGATTTTGGTCAGGATGTCAAAACGGCTGCTGCAGAGTATAGTGCCTGGTCGATAGACCGGGACGGGGTCGGTTGGTATAGAACAAAAGGCACCGACTTAACCTAACGGGATCGCCACATGTGATCGCCACATGCTGGCATTCATGACAGCGGTCTAGGTAGTTATCTGTGATTGCTTCATCGCAGTGATGAGGAGCTAACCAGCTCCTCTCTTTGCATTTATGGGTGAGAAAACCAACTTAGGAATAACCGAATATTCTGGCAGGAATTTACCGAAGGTTTGCGAAAATACATTCAAGGAAAATGAACTGGTATCAGTATTAGTACTTCGGCTGTTATTGGTGCTAGCTACTACATGGAGGGGCAGAAGTGGATATAGCGATCAAGCGTAAGGGAAAGGCTTTAATCGTGTCTTTAGGAGGAGAGCTGGATTTGGCCACTGCCGGAGAGGTAAGAGAACGGGTTGATCTGGCCCTATTGGAGGACTCCCGGGTCCACCACCTGATTTGGGACCTGGAGAAGGTGGGGTTTATCGATAGCTCCGGACTAGGAGTGCTTCTAGGGCGATACAAGAAAATCCAGGCCAGAGCTGGAAGAGTCGTAGCCCTTCGTCCGGTGGATCCTGTAAGGAAGATGCTAAGAATGGCCGGCATGGAGCGCATAATGCATTTTGCTGATACTGAAGAACAGGCACTGGCTCAGATTGGGGGAAGATGATAATGGATACTGTTCGCAATATGGTCGTGATGCGGTTTCCGAGCAGAGCAATCAATATCGGTTTTGCCCGGACCGCTATCGCTATCTTTGCCTCTCAGTTGGATTTCACCCTTGATGAACTGGATGAGATCAAGATCGCTGCCTCTGAGGCGGTCTCCAATGCGGTGATCCACGGTTACAAGGGAAGGGAAGGAGAAATCACCGTGATCTGTCGTCTCTTCGATGATGTCTTGGAGATTACCATACGAGATGAGGGGGAGGGTATAGCCGATGTGGAGAAAGCTCTCGAACCGGCTTTTACTACAGAACCAGAGGAACGCATGGGGCTGGGGCTGGTCTTCATCAAAGAATACATGGACAGGCTGGTAGTTGAATCCACCGCAGGAAAAGGTACGTCCCTGGTCATGACTAAATCGCCGGTGCAGGCTCGGGTGAGTTCTTAGGGAGAGAGCATTATGCAAGGTGCCATCAGCAAGTTTCAGTTACCTCCAGCACCAAGCTTGACTGCAAAGCAAGTCCGCTGCCTTCTGGCTCAGGCACAAGCGGGAAATACCGAGGCCAGAGATCAGCTTATCGAAGCGAACCTGCGTTTGGCGGTTAGTATTGCCCAGCGCTTTAGCGGTAGGGGAGACATTGAGGACATATTTCAGGTGGCCTGCATTGGTCTGGTTAAGGCCATTGATCAGTTTGATCTTTCCTTTGATGTAAGGTTTTCTACTTATGCAGTGCCAATGATCATAGGCGAAATCCGCCGATTCTTGCGGGATGAGGGGCCGATGAAGCTGAGCCGAACGATTAGGGAAAGGGCAGCCGCAGCTATCCGCACCCGTGAAGAGCTTCAACAGGATTTAGGCAGGGCTCCCACCCCTGTTGAAATCGGTGAGATTTTGGGAATAGAGCGGGAAGACGTAGTGGAGGCTTTGGAGGCAGTAGCGCCCGTAGCCTCAATCCATGAAGTTATATATGAAGATGGCGGTGCCCCCGTACTTCTCCAAGATAAGATAGGAATTGACCCCGAGTCTGATACATGGGTAGAGAACTATGCGCTCAGACAAGCCTGTGAGCAGTTGCCGCCCCGAGAGCGAGCGATAGTCATCTTGCGCTTCTTGCAGGAAAAGACTCAAACGGAAGTAGCGGACCTATTGGGAATATCACAAGGTCAGGTTTCTCGTCTGGAAAAACGGACTATGGGACTTTTGCGAGAGTTCCTTATGCAATAGCTTTCTGTCTTGTCTCCTGGTGGTATAGCTGCCTGCAATTGCCTAGAGGTTACCCTTTATGTTGGGTAGAACTCTAGACTGAAGCATTACAGACCGGAGAGACTTGCCAATCGGTATTCTCCGTAATCACAGCAGCAGTAGCTGAACCAAAAGAGGTGGCACTGAGCGATGAAGATTGAAGGAGAAAGGATTGTCTTGCGGCCTCTGGTACCATCTGATTTCTCGAAAATCGTGAAATGGACCAAAGACCCTGAAGTAGGTCACTATATGGATGATGATGGGTCACCGGAAACGCTGGAAGACTGCGAAGAGTGGCACCGAAATCTACGTAGCAATCGCCACAATCAACGGCTGATCATCACTACACTGGAGGGGTACCCGATTGGTGATATTGAGCTGGATCATATTGCTTGGAGAAATGGTGACGCGGAGCTCCGTATTCGCATAGGAGAAGGGGATTACCGGGGAAGGGGCTATGGAACCGAATCTGTAACCACTTTGCTAGCCTATGCCTTTGGCGAGATGAACCTCTCGCGTATATACCTTAGGGTAGCAAGCGACAATTTCGCCGCTATTCGCTGTTATGAGAAAGCCGGCTTCAGAAAAGAAGGGAAGCTGGTCAGGTCAGAGCAAAATGGTAGAATGCAGCGGAAGATCTACCTGATGCGGATTCTCAAGGAAGAGTTCAACAGACTATATACCACCGCTATCGCTGTGTGAGCCAGAGTGCTGATCAAGAGGCGATGAAATGAAGATTTCATCGCCTCTTTTCCTTCTCTGACAAGCTTGTGGCCAAATCGCCACTATTTACAGACTTGTCCTCATCCATAGTTGCGATTTTTCGAAGAAGGTTGGTGCTGAGTCGACTACCCATCTTCCCTCCGATTCTCCCGCAATCTTTTGCAGGTAGGTTTCCCCAGCCTCCTTTTTCTATCAACTCCCATATACCCATCTCTTTTGCCAAATCTTGCTTGAGTCTACCCATTGCTCGATCGTGTATTCCCTTGCACTGCCTGGCCATACCGCCCTCAGTCTCCTAGCATTAGATGCAGATCCGCTCTTAGCATATCCTAGGGACATTGCCCTATACGCAACCTTGTCTTTCTACATAATGTCGGGTTATGACAGCAGGATTTGATTTGCCTCTTGTCGAAACTGCCAAAAGGGGAAAATGAGGGAAGGGGGCAGACCTTTCCCAGGGAAAATCTAGAAAAACTTGCAAGGAAGGATATGGTACATGGTTGTCGAATAGTCTTACCCAATGAACGTGGATGGAGTGGAGGTATAGACAATGCTGGATATGATCATTCGGGGCGGCCCGGTAATGATCCCCTTGCTGCTTTGCTCAGTATTGATGTTGGCGGTTGCTTTGGAGAGAACGTTTTACTTGTTGCGTTGTCGAGTGGATACAGAAGACTTGATGGATGATATCCAACTGGCACTCCAGCAAGGCAAGATCTTGGAAGCTATGCAGATAGCCAAGAAGACCAGGGGGCCGGTAGCGACAGTCTTGGCCGCCGGGATAGCCCACTATGATAAAGACAAGGAACACATCCGTGAGCGCTTGGAAGAAGTTGCTCATGAAGAAGTATTTCGTATGGAACGACGACTTGGCATGCTCGATGTACTCGTTACTGTTTCCCCATTACTGGGGCTTTTAGGTACGGTTACCGGCATTATCAAGAGCTTTCAAGTGATAGCGGCTGTCGGTGGTCTGGAAGAACCACTGGCTGTCAGTGTGGGGATTGCCGAAGCTTTGATTACTACAGCAGTCGGACTGATCATTGCTATCCCTGGTATGCTCATCTACTCCTATCTCACGAGTGTGATTGATCGGCTGGTGGTTGACATCAATAAGCGTTCCTCCGAACTGTTGGCGATTTTGGAAGCAAGAGGTGACAACTAATGCTGGTCCAGCGCCCGGCCCGTAAGAAGCCCAATGTACAGATTGTGCCTCTGATCGATGTCATCTTTTTTATTTTGGTCTTTTTCATGCTTTTTACAACTTTCCGAACCCAGCCTGCCGGGCTTAACCTGGAGCTACCCAAGGCCGCGACTTCGGATAAGCAGTCCCCAAGCCAAGTGACTGTCTCGATAGCCGCCGATGGTCGCATGTATCTAGGCGATCGCCAGGTGACTTCGGCTGCCTTAAGATCAGAAGTCAGCAAGGCATTGCAGAGAAGACCAGATCTGTTTGTCGTGATCAGGGCAGATAAGAATGCTCGCTATGACTATGTTGTACAGGCCATGGATGACATACGCCAGGTAGGGGGATACCGATTTGGTTTAGCTGTACGCCCCCGTGACAAATAGCTACCAGCGGATTGGGCGTACTACGACTTGAGGGGGAGGTGGAGCCACAATGTATATTACTAATGAGTCAGAGCGGTCTTTAGGGGCCTTTGTTCTGATCTCTTTGATCCTCCATGCCTTGCTGATTTTCCTATATCCCCAGTGGGAGCTGGCAATGGGGCCTGGTTTGCTACTAGGGGGCAATGGCGGGGTTGTAACGATCATACCCATAGAATCCGAGCAGCAGTCTCCCAAAGCGCAACTGAGCCGGCAGCCGGCCCAAGGCGTCCCCAGTACTGAGAAAAAGGTGCCAGCAGCAGAGGTAGCTGAACCGAAGCCCGAAGTAAAGCCTGAGCCTGAGGCGAAACCGCCGACAGCAGAGGCAAAGACTCCCCCAACCCCACCGGAACCAGAGAGGGCAACTGCAATCGAAAAAGAGGTAGTACCGAAGCCGGTTCAACAAGAGTCGACCAAGCCGGTTGCTGAGACAGAACAGAGCATGGCGGAGTCAGGTACGAATGATAATGATACACTGCTTACAAGTGAGCAGGGACAGGAAGTAGTGGTCTCAGGAGGGGACTCCCCAAGAGAAAGCACCGGTAAGGGGAGTGAGGCTCCTTCGGTTGAGCAGGGCACTGCAGAAGAAGTCCAACCATCGCCACCGCCTTTGCCTCCACTTCCGGCAGCGGGCAGTATAGTTGCGGGCGGTGGACGGGTGCAGTACCCGAAAAACGCCATAAATGAAGGAGTAGCAGGCACTGTCAAGCTCGATGCCTATGTCCCGAAGGGCGCGACAAGGGCCAACCGGATCGTGATCCGGGAATCATCGGGAGCACAGAATCTTGACCAGGTTGCCCGCTTAACGGTACAGAATGGGTGGAAAATGGAACCCTTGCTGGAGGATTATGTACTCTCGGTCACGATTGTGTTTAGTGGTCCACCCGGATTTAAAGTGTCAATCCAATATGATGGGATTCAATACGTACGAAGTGATCAAACCGGGAACTAAGCCTCACACAAGAAAGACAGGCTGATTGGATAAGTGTGATACTAAGGGGTAACAAGGCAGGTAGGGGGCTAGAGATCGATGCGGCAGTGGCTGGTAGTCGGCCTGGTCATGGTCATGCTAGTGAGTCTCGGGCAGGGAACAGCCCGGGCTACTCTTGAAGGCAATGTCGGAGGCAACGTGATAGTTGCCAATGAGTATATATCCATTATCGTCAATGGAGGCAAGGAAAACACCGGGCGTTTTTCGATCAATACAACCGGTGGTGATCCAGATAGAATCGGGGATGAGAATAAACCACTGGTCTATGGCATGGCCGATCCCTGGACATCCTATACGACAGTCCAAATAGATGGACAGAACTACGTGTTTGGTGGGCGCACTCAAACATCCGCCGGACGCCAGGGACCCTTTGGCAAGTTGGTAGTCGGGCCAGAGGTAGTGGAAGGCAACGTGATACGGACTGTATATCAGTTAGGTGCCATCGAAGCGGAGCAAATGTTGAGCTTTACCCGTAGTAGTACCACTGGCCTTAAGGACACCGCCCGCATAGCCTATCGGTTGACCAATCGGGATACACTTCCTCACTTAGTGGGAATGCGCTTGATGCTGGATACGATGCTGGGGGCCAATGATGGTGCTCCCTTCCGAGTCAAAGAGCAGGCAGTTACCACTGATACCTTATATACCAGGGCACAAATGCCTGATTTCTGGCAGGCTTTTGATTCCTTGGCCGATCCCCAGGTAATGTCTCAGGGTACCCTGAAGGGCATGGGCGTGACTACCCCGGATCGGGTATATTTTACCAATTGGGGCGTGTTGGCTGAGAGTGTCTGGGATTTTGATTTCGAAGTTGATCGAATCTTTTTGCGTAAGGGTGAATTCGAGCTAGACTCTGCCATTGCTATGTTCTGGGATCCGATCACTATTCCACCCGGTGAGAGTGTCACTTGGGTAACATACTACGGCCTCGGCGGGATCACAATTGCGCCAGGGAAACTGTCACTGGGTGTCACATCTCCGGCGATAGTCACCCATTCACCGGAAGGCCGAACCCGGTTTCCAGTAGTCGCCTATCTAGAGAATAGTGGTGAAGGTGAATTAAGAGAGGTGAGGGCAGGCATTCAGCTGCCAGAGGGACTCTCATTAGTTCCGGGTCAGGAGACAGTTGAACGACTCGGTAATCTGGCTGTTGGCGAGTCGGTACAGATCGCTTGGCAGGTAGAAGTGGAGGAAAGAGTTCGCGGCGAGTTCAGCTATTTGGTCCGTGTGGAAGCGGCTAATAGTGAGCCGAACCAAGTTCAACGTAAAGTGCAGGTTGTGAATCCCGCACGACTACAAGTAGACCTCTCTGCCCCACCACGACTTCTGATCGAAAATGGCAGTCTGCAGCCCGTACCCTTTGCTGTCAGGGCCGCTATCACTAATGTTGGTGAGATAGAAGCGCCGTGGGTGCAGGCGCAATGGCAAGCTCCCTTGGGGTTGCAGCTCGCACCCGGAGAGACACCCCTCAAGCTCAGCGGAGATATAGCACCGGAGGAGAGCCGCGTCGTTCAGTGGTTCCTTACTCCTACTGATGTAGCCAGTGACAATCTCCCATACTCGGTGAGAGTGGAATCGGGGGCCACTGATGTGCAGGTACTTAACGGTTTTATTAGCATACCTCAGCTTCCGCAACTAGTGCGGCTGATCGTTGAGGAGCCTGATGCCGTAGTGACCCCAGGCGACCCCTATAAGGTCGCAATTAAGGGCTATAACCTGAAAAATATTCAAGAGGCCGAGTTTTTGCTGCAGTTCCCTGTAAAGCTGCTACGTGTGGCCGGCGGCCAGCTAGGGGTGGAACGGGGACAAGCATTGGCTGCTATTGCGGCAGCTACGGGCGAAAGAGTCCCTATGCAGGTGGAGATTGATCGCGTGCAGGGCATAATCAGGGTGAAAATCACTCAGCTTTCACAGATGGGAACAGCTCGGTTGACGGGTAACCTGTGTGCTATCCGTTTCCTGGTCATGGATGGAGGCAGTGGCGTAATTCAGTTGCATTCTGCCCGTCTGACAACCAGTGGTGGCCAGGTGATTGAGCTGGGCACAATGGAATTGCCAGTCACTATAGGCAAATGAAAGCGGGGTACCGGTGGGAGCACACAGACTGATCAGCAAAGAATTGACAGGGGGCGGGAGAA
>JAAZLW010000052.1 GCA_012799135.1 Bacillota bacterium
GATAAGATCCGGCGCCTGGAAAAAGACCTGCGGGAATCTGAAGGACGGGACGGCCGCTAGGCCAGAGTTGAGAGGGGGTTGACACAGGTGTCTTTGCAGGAAGCGGTCAATAAAATTCTCAGCCAATGGATGAAGGGCACAGGCCCCGACAGCGACATAGTCATGGGTAGTCGCATTCGCTTAGCGCGCAATATCGCTAAAATCCCTTTCCCAGCAGTGGCCAATGACCAGCAGTTGTCTCATGTTGCTGATCTGGTGCGCTCATCAGCAATTGGCAATAGCAAGACTGACATGGAGTATTTCGGGATTGCTGACATGCCCCGGCTGGAAAGGGAGCTACTAGTAGAGAAACACCTGATGAGTCCCCAGCAGACTAGAGATGTGAAGTACAAAGCGGTGGTACTTCGCCGGGATGAATTGGTCTGTATCATGGTCAATGAGGAGGACCATCTACGCATTCAATCGATTTATCCAGGGTTTCAACTACAGTCAGCTTGGGAACAATGTGATCAAGTGGATGATGCCATTGGGGAGAAGCTGGAATATGCCTTTTCTCCAGATCTAGGCTATCTGACTGCTTGTCCCACCAATGTTGGAACAGGACTCAGAGCATCGGTGATGCTCCATTTGCCGGCATTGGCCATGACCAAGCAGATGCAGCGACTAATACCGGCCATCAATAAACTGGGTTTGGCAGTGAGGGGTTTGTATGGTGAGGGCACTGAAGCGGTCGGGAATATCTACCAGATATCTAACCAGTTAACCCTGGGCCATTCTGAAAAAGAGATCGTCCAGCATTTGGCCACTGTGGCCAGGCAGATTATTGATCAAGAGAGGGAAGCCCGCCAACAGCTGATGCAGATTGGCAAAGCTGAGTTGGAAGATAGAACTTACCGGGCCTTAGGTATATTGAGTCAGGCTAGGATGATTTCCAGCCAGGAAGCCATGCAGTTGGTTTCTGAGGTGCGGTTAGGTGTGGATATGGGTCTCATTAAGGAACTTGATGCCAGTATCCCCAAGTCCCTTGTGGTCCTAATCCGGCCGGCCCATGTGCAGAAGCTGATTGGCAGAGACATGGATGCCGCTGAACGGGATGTATATAGAGCAAGTCTGATTCGGGAATATGTGAATATCGGTATGCAGGAGAAAAATGCCTAGCAATAGGCAAGAGGAAGGTGAGGGTTAATGTTTGGCAGATTCACCGAGCGAGCACAAAAAGTCATAGTTCTGTCCCAAGAGGAAGCTCGCCGCCTAGGCCACAATGTGGTGGGGACTGAGCATATTCTCTTGGGGTTAGTGGCAGAGGGGCATGGTGTGGCTGCCAGAGCCCTACAAGAATTGGGTGCTTTAGAGCAGGTTCGCTCTGAGGTAGAGAGAGTTATCGGGCGGGGTGAGGGCATGACCATCGGTCAGATTGGTTTCACCCCCAGAGCGAAACGGGTATTGGAACTCGCTTTTGATGAGGCCCGCCAGCTGGGCCATACGTATATTGGCACAGAGCATATCCTCCTAGGCCTAATTCGGGAAGGTGAGGGGGTAGCAGCTCAGGTCTTGCGCAATCTCGGGGTTGATCAGGAGAGAGTCAGGAAACAAGTTCTGGACCTTTTGGGTGAAGGGGCAGGTCCGACAGCCGGTGGTAAGGCTGGTCGTGCCCGGAAGACTCCGACCTTGGATCAGTTTGGACGAGATCTGACCGATATGGCCCGGGAGGGTAAGCTGGATCCAGTGATCGGTCGAGAGGCGGAGATTCAACGGGTGATTCAAGTACTAAGCCGTCGCACCAAGAATAATCCCTGCCTAATCGGGGAGCCCGGGGTAGGCAAAACCGCCATCGCGGAGGGACTAGCTCAGCAGATTGTGGCCGGCGATATTCCGGAAACCCTGGCAGGGAAGCGAGTAGTGACCTTGGATCTGGGTGCTTTAGTTGCCGGATCCAAATTTAGAGGAGAGTTTGAAGAACGCCTTAAGAAGGTAATGGAAGAGATTCGTAGCTCTGGAGATGTGATTCTGTTTATCGATGAGATGCACACGATTATCGGAGCGGGTGCTGCAGAAGGGGCTATCGATGCCAGCAATATCCTGAAGCCGGCTCTGTCTCGGGGTGAATTGCAGGCTATCGGAGCAACTACCATTGATGAATATCGGAAATATGTTGAAAGGGATGCGGCTCTAGAGAGAAGATTTCAGCCGGTAATGGTAGATGAGCCTAGTGTAGAAGCGAGCATAGCTATCCTGGAAGGGTTAAGGGACCGCTATGAGGCTCACCATCGGGTGAAGATCACTGATGAAGCTTTGGAAGCTGCCGCTAAGCTGGCTGACCGGTATGTATCTGATCGTTTCTTACCTGACAAAGCCATTGACCTGATCGATGAAGCTGCCTCTAAGGTGAGGTTATCCGGCCTGATTACTCCTCCTGAGCTTAAGGAACTGGAGGCCAAGATCGAGGAGATCCGGATCGAGAAAGAATCTGCCATCAAGAACGAAGAGTTTGAGAAGGCAGCCTCACTAAGGGACAAAGAACAGAAGCTGAGAGAGGAACTGGCTAGTGGTCGAGAAGAATGGAAAAATGATCGGGTAAGGCGGGAAGGCGTAGTCACCGAAGATGATATTGCCGAAGTAGTATCCAGTTGGACCGGCATTCCCGTAGTGAAGCTAGCTGAAGAAGAAATGGACCGGCTTCTGAATCTGGAGGAGATACTACACCGCCGAGTGATCGGACAGGATGAAGCCATTACTTCCATCTCCCAAGCTATTCGCAGGGCATATGCTGGGTTGAAGGATCCGAAGCGACCTGTTGGTTCTTTCATATTCTTGGGACCGACAGGCGTGGGCAAGACTGAATTGGCCAGGGCCTTGGCGGAAGCTCTCTTTGGTGATGAAGATGCCATGATTCGCCTGGATATGTCAGAGTATATGGAACGACACACAGTCTCCCGCTTGGTGGGAGCTCCTCCTGGCTATGTAGGCTACGAAGAGGCCGGTCAGCTCACAGAGAAAGTCCGTCGTCGGCCGTACTCAGTAGTGCTGTTTGATGAGATAGAAAAGGCTCATCCCGAGGTCTTTAATGTGCTGCTACAAGTTCTGGAAGATGGACGCCTCACAGATGCTAAAGGCAGAACAGTGGATTTTCGCAACACTGTGCTGATCATGACATCCAATGTGGGAGCCCATCAGATTCAACGGTCCAGTGGTGGTATTGGCTTTAGGGTAACTGATGATGAAGAAGCTAGCTATCAGGATATGAAGAAGCTGGTCATTGACGAATTGCGCAAGACTTTCCGACCAGAGTTTCTGAATCGCATTGACGAGGTCATAGTGTTCCATGCTCTGAACAAGGAACACATCAGAGATATCGTGGAGATCATGCTTAAAGACCTGCGACAGCAGCTGCAGGAGCGAGGGATGTTAATCTCGATTAGCGATGCAGCCAAGGATGTTCTGATCGAGAAGGGTTTTGAACCAGACTATGGTGCCAGGCCCCTAAGGCGGGCTATCCAGCGCCTGGTAGAGACCCCGCTTTCAGAGGAGATTCTCCGTGGAACCTTCAGCGAAGGTGATGCCATCTTGGTCAGTGCGGAAAACGGGGAGTTGGTCTTTGTCAAGAAGGAAGAGGAAGTAGCTAGAGTCTAACTACTCGAGCCAAAGGGAGCATCGGTACTAAGTGCCGGTGCTCTCAAGTTTTTCTGTCCTCTTGTTCGTCTTGCCAATTGATAGGTGAAACCTCGAATATACCCTGACAGCATCACAGACCTACAGCGGGTAGGCAGTCAGATTGATATGTACATATAGGAATGCTATACTTAAAATGATTTAGTAAAGGCATGTATGGGGGAAGTATATGGCCAGGCTCAGGAGAAAATACGTTTGTCAGAATTGTGGTCATGAAACCATGCGGTGGTTTGGTAGATGCCCAAGCTGCGATCAGTGGAACACCCTGGAGGAAGAGACTATTGCACTTGCGCCGGCTGCGAGGAATGCCCGCCGATCTGAAAGGGTAGGACTAGAAGACAACAGACCTATACCTCTCCCAGAACTGACCGGCATATCTGATACCCGGAGAACTACTGGGTTTACCGAGTTAGATCGGGTCTTAGGTGGGGGAATAGTACCCGGCTCTTTGGTTTTGTTTGGTGGTGAACCCGGAACCGGTAAGTCGACACTGCTTTTACAGGTTGCCGGTTCGATCGCTGATGATGGCGCAACTGTCCTCTATGTTTCCGGTGAGGAATCGGGTGCCCAGATCCGTTTGCGAGCAGAACGGTTGGGCATTCTTCAAGAGATGCTGCTGGTTCTCACAGAAACCGATGTGGAGACGGTTGTTTCCCACATGGTTGAAGTGCAGCCAGCCCTATGTGTTGTAGATTCTATCCAGACCATGGCCCAAAGGGATATTGCCTCGGCCCCGGGGAGCATAAGCCAGGTAAGGGAGTCGGCATCGCGGCTTACGAGTATCGCCAAGGAACTCGGCATTCCGACCTTCTTGGTGGGTCATGTGAACAAAGGTGGTTCCATCGCCGGTCCCAAGGTCCTGGAGCATGCCGTAGATACTGTCTTGTATTTCGAAGGTGATCGCCACGCCAATTTCCGTATTCTGCGGGCGGTAAAGAATCGCTTTGGCTCCACTAATGAGATCGGTGTTTTCCAAATGGGAGAAAAGGGCCTGGAAGAGGTTGAAAATCCCTCATCCTTTTTCCTGGCAGAGCGTCCCCTTAAGGCACCAGGCTCAGTGGTAACTGCCTGCATGGAAGGGACGAGGCCCTTGTTAGTGGAAGTCCAGGCATTAGTGGGACCTAGCCCCTTTGGTGGCACACCTCGTCGCCAATCTAATGGTATTGATTCCAATCGATTATCCATGATCTTGGCAGTGCTGGAAAAACGCTGTGGTTTACAATTGCAGACTCAAGATATATATGTGAATGTAGCCGGCGGTGTGAGGATAGAGGAGCCGGCGGTAGATCTGGCGGTGGCGATATCTGTAGGCAGCAGCCTGGTCAATCGGGCTGTTGCTGCCGATATAATAATAATGGGGGAGATCGGATTAGCCGGTGAGGTGCGCAGCATACCCCAGGCGGATCGTCGCCTCTGGGAGGCTGCTAAACTGGGCTTTAGAAGGTGCATTATCCCTAGCAGTGTATACCGGGTTCTAGAACGGGAGAGGTTTGATCTGGAGCTAGTACCGACACACTCTGTCGCCCAGTGCCTGCAGTTGGCTTTGCCCCGCACAGGATAATAGACTAATTCTTAGCGATGAGGGGGGACGCCTATGAAAGACGCCACACCAATGTTGGATGAGCAGATGTTAAAGACGGTTTGGATGCTGGCACCAGGTACCATGTTATATGAGGGGTTGGAAAACATCCTGCGGGCCCGTACTGGTGCTCTCATAGTTGTCGGTGACAGTGAGCAGGTACTGGACCTAGTGGATGGGGGGTTTCGGATTGATTCAGAGATGCGCCCCACATCTCTATATGAGCTAGCCAAAATGGATGGGGCGATTGTCCTAAGTACGGATGCTAAGCGGATTCTCTTTGCCAATGCTCAGTTGAATCCGGATCCCTTGATTCCTACCTTTGAAACAGGCACAAGGCACCGCACTGCCGAACGGGTGGCGAGACAAACCGGGGAACTGGTCATTTCCATTTCCCAGCGGCGTAATGTGATCACCTTGTACAAAGGGAATCTTAAATACGTAATGCGAGATATCAGTGTAATCTTGGCTAAGGCTAACCAGGCCCTGCAGACTTTAGAGAAATACAAGAGTGTTATGGAGCAGGCGCTGACAAATATCAGTGCCCTGGAGTTTGAGGATCTGGTCACTCTAACCGATGTGACCCAGGTTGTACAGAGAGCCCAGATGGTGGACCGGATTGCCAGTGAGATTGAGAAATATGTGGCAGAACTTGGCTCTGAAGGGCGCCTAGTGAACATGCAACTCGAGGAGCTAATGGTTGATGTTAAGGATCAGGGTCTTTTGGTCGTGAAAGACTATCTGGCCTCTGGTAAAGAAGAAACCGGGGAAGAGGTCTGGGAAATCTTAGGACAGTGGAGTGCGGAAGATCTGCTAGATCTCTCCCTGATTGCTCGGGCATTGGGTCATAGTGGCGGTATCAGTAATCTGGACACACCGGTAACTCCCAGAGGGTATCGGATACTCACCAAGATTCCCCGGTTACCCATGCCGGTAATCGAGAACCTGACCAATACATTTCAACGATTCCCCGATGTATTGGCAGCTACCACCGATGAGTTGGATGATGTGGAAGGTATCGGTGAAGTCAGGGCTAAAGCCATTCAAGATGGTTTAAGGCGTTTGCGCGAACAGGTACTTTTGGATCGCCACATCTAAGGGACTGACGGCAAAGGGAGCAATTTGGCCTATGATGGCGAATTAGCTCGAAAAACCTTGGTAGAGGCAGGGATTGACAGTTCCTGCCCTTTGGTGATAAAATATACTAGGGTTCATATAGCCTAATTGGCTATGGAATGGAGGTCCCTTGGGTGTTCAATATTGGTGATAAAGTGGTTTACCCTATGCATGGAGCTGGTGTGATTGAAGCTATCGAGGAGAAAGAAGTTCTAGGGCAGAAGCAAAAATATTATATCATGAAGCTGCCCATCGGTGAGATGAAGGTCATGGTTCCCATGGAGAATGTAGAAGAGGTAGGCTTAAGGGAGATCATTGACAGAGACGGTGTGCCCAAAGTCCTCGAGGTGCTAAAGGGAAAGAAGTCTAAGATGTCCTCTAACTGGAACCGGCGGTACCGGGCTAACATGGAGAAGATTCGCACCGGTGATATCTTCGAGGTAGCAGAGGTAGTCCGCAATCTGGCCATTCGAGATGCTGAAAAGGGTCTATCTACAGGCGAGAAGAAGATGTTGGACAACGCCAAGCAAATTCTCATCAGCGAGCTAGTATTAGCCCAGGATGCAACAGAAGAGCAGATCGAAAATCTCCTAGGTGAATGTCTTGGTTAAAGCGTCAGGCCAGACCTGGCGCGTTTTTATCCAAGGCACAGATGTCGCACTAATCTCCATTATTGACAGAAATGCCGGTATTTTTGAATGTAGTGCTTGGGTCTGTAGATATTACTCGACATAACTGGTAATGTTTGTGGAGAGTTCGGGGCAGACTAGGTAAAGGAGGTGACGACTTATGTATAGGATAATTTTACGACTGGTTTTTACGTTTATGGGTGCAGGAATCTTGCATCAGGCCACAGCTTATGTTTTAAGGGAAGGGCTGTGGCAGAACGTGGCATCTACCAATGGTCGGGTTTTGCCGGCAGCATCAATGGTAGGTGCTATCATCGGGTTTGCTATTGGGCCACACCTTGTCGCTAAGTTAGAGGAACTCATGTCTCGTTTCATTTCCAGCCTAAATCGTACCTCGCCTCATGAACTCATAGTTGGAGCTATTGGTCTGGTCGTTGGACTCTTGATTGGTATTCTCGCCACAATCCCAATCCCTAGGCATATACCGATCGTTGGCGAATATGTTCCTCTGATTGTGACTCTGTCTATGGGTTATGTGGCCATGGCCGTAGCTCTCAAGAAGAAAGAGGAATTATTGTACTTGTTTAACATCTTTCCCCGCTCAGTAGATAAGCACTCCGGGCGGGAGCGACGCATTTTTGGGCACAGGGTGCCCCAGAAAATTCTGGATACCAGTGTGATTATTGATGGCCGGATCGCTGACATTTGCCGTTCTCAGTTTCTGGAAGGCACTTTGGTCGTTCCGGCTTTTGTTCTGGAAGAATTGCAGCATATTGCTGACTCATCTGATGTTCTTAAACGCAACAGGGGAAGACGTGGGCTGGATATCCTCAACAAAATGCAGAAAGAGCCCGGAGTAACCGTCAAGATTGATGATCGGGATTTTGATGATGTATCCGAAGTTGATACCAAACTGGTCCGCCTGGCTAAGGCACTTGGGGGCAAGGTGGTCACCAATGATTATAATCTCAATAAGGTAGCAGAACTCCAAGGGGTGCCGGTACTTAATATCAATGAGCTGGCTAATGCCGTGAAGCCGATTGTGCTTCCCGGTGAAGAGATGGTGGTACATGTGATCAAGGATGGCAAAGAACAGGGGCAAGGGGTAGCTTATCTGGATGATGGCACAATGATCGTGGTGGATGGTGGCCGGAAGTACATCGGAGAAGATATCGGTGTTATGGTAACTAGTGTCCTGCAGACAGCCGCCGGGCGCATGATCTTTGCTAAGCCTAAAGCCATGGAACGGGCATTGTAGCTTAATGCTTCCGTATATCTACAGACGATTGGGGCCTCGCTGGACGGGCGGGGCCCTTTCCATATGTCTGTTAGAATTGTGTGGTTGAATGTATTTTGGTAATCTTGGCACTACAGGGGAGAGGATGCGAAAATGGGACAGGTGATGGCGATTGTGCCGGCGGCAGGCAAGGGGGTCCGCATGGGTCTGAAGGGGCCTGGTAAGCAATTCGTGTATCTAGGCGGGAAACCAGTCCTTGCCCGTACATTAAAGGTTTTGGAGGCTTCTACCGAGATCGATGGGATCGTAGTAGTAACAGAAGCCCACCAAGTCAGCTTGGCTTGGCAGGTGGTTAATGGTTACTCCATCGGTAAAGTACAAGCTGTGGTACCGGGAGGTAAGACCCGGCAGGAGTCGGTATGGGCCGGTCTTCAGCACATGCCCATTGATACAGAGATTGTGGTGGTCCATGATGGAGCCAGGCCCCTAGTGGAAACAGAGCTAATCGATCGATCCATCGCCGCTGCTCGGAAGCACGGGGCAGTGGGAGTTGCGGTACCGGTCAAGGATACGATTAAGGTGCGAAGTGAGGATGGTTTCGTTATCGCTACACCGCCTCGGGCGAGCCTCTGGGCTATTCAGACGCCACAGACATTCCGCTACAGAATCTTGTGTGAGGCCCATGTGAAGGCTAGGGAAAGCGGGTATGTAGGGACTGATGACTGCATGTTAGTAGAGCAACTAGGGAAACCGGTACACCTGGTGGAAGGCTCCTATAGGAACATTAAGCTGACTACGCCGGAGGATCTGGTTGTAGCTCAGGCACTTCTGGCAGAAGATGAGCCGGATGATCACCCGGATGATCACGAAGAGAACCGGCCATTACAGCCTAACTTACGAGTAGGGTGGGGCTATGATGTTCACCGACTAGTTGAGGAACGCTCCCTGATCCTAGGTGGTGTTAAGATCCCTTACGAAAAAGGTCTTCTAGGCCACTCCGATGCCGATGTATTGCTACATGCGGTCATGGATGCGTTGTTGGGGGCAATGGCTTTAGGGGATATCGGGCAGCATTTTCCCGACACCGATCAGCGCTGGCAAGGAGCTAATAGCCTTAACCTTTTGCGGCAGGTAAGCGAGATCATAGCTAGGAGTTCTGGGAGTAAACCGCGGGTCAGTCATATCGACTGTGTGATTATCGCTGAACGCCCCAAGTTGGCTGCTTATATCCCCCAGATGCGGCTCAACATAGCGGAGGCATTAGAGCTTACGATCGACCAGGTGAGCATCAAGGCCACCACATCGGAAGGCCTGGGGTTGGTTGGTCGGGGAGAAGGGATTATTGCCCAAGCCCTGGCCACCATCCTAGCCTAGACTGCGTTCAGCGCGAAAATGGGTTTTTCTGGTGTATGGAAGCCCTCATTTTGACCCATACTAGGAATGCATGGTAGTAGATGGGTTAAAAGGAGGGTTTTTGCAGTGAAGCGACTGGTTGCTGTGTTGTGGATTATCCTGATGTTGATCTTTTCTGTCGGTGGATGGTTTCAGTATCCTTTGTACTCGATTGAGAACGTAGTAATGGCTAGTGAAGGTGTAGGGGCGCGACAGGCTCGCATCGGCGGCAGGGAAGTAGGTGAGGTCATTATCCATCGCCGGGTAGTATTGAGGGTGAGGACAACTGCCGGAGGGTTGAAACCCTTCGATCGAGCTGTGATCATTGCCCATCGTCTGGCCGACTATGCGGACAACGCTTATGCGCCAGATGCGATTTTCCCCGATGCAATTAATGGATCGATTGTGGTGAGCTGGCAGGGGAAACTAATTGCTACAGTGGATGCAGCTCATGCCAAGCTCAACCATACCACTGAGTATGCGCTGGCTAAGGTTTGGGCTGATAACATGCGGCGAGCATTAGGTAGTGCCCCTGTTCCCTTGGAACACGTGCTGGATAACGGTTCAGATGAGGTGATTACTGCTTTCTGTGTTGCCTCCTGGTACGGTGAGCGTTTCCACGGGCGTTCCACAGCTAGTGGTGATGTCTTCGACCATCTCGCCCTCACTGCTGCCCACCGTTACTTGTCCTTTGGCACCCAGGTGAGAGTAACCAACTTGCATAATGGCAAGAGTGTTGTGGTGACCATTAATGATCGGGGTCCTTATGTTCGAGGCCGGGTCATTGATCTGTCCAGTGGTGCCGCGACCGCTATTGGCCTGAAGGACCGGGGGATCGGCAGTGTTAAGCTGGAGGTTATGGGCTCAGGGAGGGTGATATGATGTTCGGCACCCCAAACGGGACTAAACCTGTACTGCTCGCTGTGCTTCTATCGGTCTTCTTGGCGACAGCTGCTAGGACTGCCCAGGAGGCAGTTGTTACCTGGGGTGCGGATCTATCTGCCCAAGACAAGGCCAAAGTCGTGCGGCTCATGGGCATCCAACCAAGCAAAGAGCCTTTACGGGAGTTATTAGTTACCAATACAGAGGAACATGCCCTCTTGGGTGAGACCGTACCCTCGTCATACTTAGGTACCAAAGCTCTTTCCTCAGCTTATGTACGGCCACTGCAACCTGGCAGTGGATTGCAGGTATCGACTCATAATATCACCTGGGTTTCGAGGCGAATGTTTGCCCAGGCGCTGATCACAGGTGGCGTGCGGGATGCCCAAGTGATAGTTGCAGCACCGGTACCGGTTTCAGGTACTGCCGCTCTAACTGGGATTTTTAAGGCCTTTGAGGTGGCTATAGATCAAGAGCTACCCGAACAAGCTAAGCGCATTGCCGGCGAGGAATTGTATGTTACCAAGAAAGTAGGAGAATCAATCGGTCACGAAAAGGCCAGCCAGCTAATGGAGAAGCTCAAAGAGGAGGTAGTTCGCCGTAACCTCACCGATAAAGTTGAGATTACTCAGTTGATCTACCGGATAGAGGCAGAGCTGGGCATCAAGTTATCTGATGCTGACAGGGAAAAGCTAGCAGATTTGATGGCTAGAATTAAGCAGCTGAACCTACAGCTAGATGATATAGAGATGCAATTACATCAGGTATCAGACCGAGTTGATCGCCAGTTGAGTACTGAGAGTGGATTGAAGGGTACAGTGCGTACATGGCTCCAACGATTGCTGGATCTGCTAGCTCGGTTGCTAGACCAGTTTCTATCCTTTGTAGCCGGGGCTAGGTCAGACTCCCGGTCATGATCACCAGGGTATCGGTTGTTTTTGGGGATTGCTTCTAGGACCCAAGGAGCCAATCCGCCAACACCGCGGCCATACCCGCGGCTACCAAGGGGCCCACTGGGATGCCTCTGAAGAATGTGGCACCGATGATAGTGCCGATTACCAGCCCGGTTATGCTTTCGGGATGGGTTTCCAGTAAAGTAAGGCCCCGAGCACCCAAATACGCGCCAGCAATACCACCCAAGATGGCGGCAGTACCTTGGGGCTTGATGACTGCACCGATGATATCATCCATGGTTATCCGTCCGCTGGCAAAGGGTGTCAGTATCGAAAGGATAAGCAGGGTAAGGCCCAGCTTGAGACCCGGTCCCTCCAGATAGGGCAGGATCGCATCCAGGCCTAAGAGGCGAATCAGCAGTAGGCAGGCTGAGGAGACTGATACTAGGTAGTTTTCGCCTATCACGCCGAGAAAGAGCATACATAGTAAGCATAGATCATGAAACACGCTCATCACCCCTTCCCAACATATTCGCCTCTCCTCCGTAAAATGTGCTGGAGGTGGAATCTCCGTGCCTCGGTGCCCGTGGGGTATAGGGGAAGGGGATGAATAGGAAAACCAGGCAGCAGGCCTTACCAACTGGTGTGACCTGCCGCCTCATCTCCTCATCTGGGGGAAATTGACTTTACCTCAAAATGGTAGTTACCATAATAAAGGTGACTACGGAAACAACTGTCTCTACACCCAGCCCGACAATAAACGGTTTTATGCCCGCTTTCATGCGGGTTCTTTGTAGGGAGAGGCCTACCCCGGCGAAGGTAAGCAGGAAGGCCCAATTGGAAATGTTAGTTAGAATCTTGGCCTGAGCGGGGGCAAAGAATCCAGTGGTTTTCAATGTGGAAAGAAGTAGGAACCCTAAAACGAACTTGGGAAACCGCGCCCAGAGAAAGGCTCCCTTATGCTCAATTTCTCTGGCAATACCCCGTCGGGCATGGTTCAAGGCAAACAGCAAGATCACAAAACCCATCAGGGCATTGCGGGAAAGCTTTACTACTGTGGCGACCTCAGCCGCCTTTTCGGAGAAAGCCATACCGGTGGCCACTGCTTCGGCGGTGTTATCGATGGATAATCCTGTCCAAAACCCAAAGACCGTATCGGACATGTGGGTCAGATGCCCGATAAAGGGGTAGACAGCCAACATGATTGCTCCGAAGATGAGGATTGTGGCAATGGCATAGCTAGCATCCTCTTCGGTGGCATTGATGGCACCGGTGGCACCAATAATGGCTGACACTCCGCAGATGCCGACCCCCACACCAATCAGGCTCCCTAGTTCCTCGGAGAGTCCTGCTGCTCGCGATAGCAGGCGAGCCACTGTGATGGCGAGTAGGATCTCGGCTATGACTAGGGTGATGCCGGCAGCTCCGATATCGATCACGTTTGACACAGAGAATTTGGCACCCATCAATACTATTCCGACCTTGAGCCAGAATTCGTAGGTCCGAATACCGGGGACAAACACTCGGGGTATAGGCACAGTGTTGGATATAAGAGCGCCAAAGCCTATGGCGAACAGCACATATTCCATGTGGGGAACATGGGCTGCAGTAATTTTTCCCAAATAGCCAATGGCAAGCAACAACGCTATGCCGGGGATCAAGCGTATTCCTCTGCCCAGGGGAGCCAAGGAAATGGCTTGTAGTGACAAGCTCCTTGACACATGCTCACTAGGTTGACTCATACCACAATACCTCCCGCGCTAAGGGTACCTGCTTCACCAGGGGATATATGTGAGAACCTGTGTTTTGACAAGGGTGGCAATGATCAGCGCGGTGAAGACAGAAATCCAATCAAGGGATATTCGCCGTTTGGGTTTGGGCATGCAGATTCACCTCCCGGATGCTTAATTTGAAAGTATCAGACCGCATTCCCAGTCGGGTTGCTTCCAAAGCCAAAACATCTCCCGGCTGAATGTTGCCTAAATTGGTGCTGTGGCCTAGCTTAATCAAGAGCTTCTGCTGCTGGGAGACTTGGGGTGCTTCCCACATAATACTTTCCGGATGAGTAACATCATCCAGTATGGCCTGGAGAATATCGAGGCGGATGCCACCGGCTGCATCGTAGATGCCAATACCGCGGCCCGATTCCCGGCCCTCAACGATCACCTTAAAGGCTCCGGTGGCCAGATCGTCTTCAATCTGCCGGGCGATAGCCTTGGGTTCAAAAGGGGTATCTATGTCCTTCTTGCCAACCTCTGTTAGCACACCCAAGCCTAGGGTATGGGCCTGGGCAATGATTTGTCGTCTTAGCATCGGCTCAATATCGATGGTTCCGGCAGAGACTTCAACATACGTGAATCCGAGCTCTTGGACCAGAGTGAGGAACTCCTTGGTTTTGCCTTGATGGACTGCAACCTCCAAGAGTGTGCCACCGGGGTAGATGTCGACACCATAGGATTTTACCAAAGAGATCTTCTTCAGTAACTGTGCTGCTGGGTATAGCGGGGCAGTGCCAAAGCCCAGTTTAATGAAATCTACGTGATCGGCAGCTAGTGATAGCCAGTGTTCGGTGGTGACCAGATCCATGCCTTTATCGATCACCATGGTTAGGCCAATAAACCGCGGCTTGGTCTGCCGACCCAGCCAAGGGGGCTGAAGATACTCCTGCCAAGGGCTCTGTAAGTGATACGTCATCGAGCATCCCTCCAAGTAAAGTCGGGCAATCTGCTTTACCATATGCGACCGAGATCCTAGTGGTCACTCAGCGGCTATCACATGTTCTAGGTTTTTGGGAGAGACTATGTTAGGATAATAGAAGAAGTGTACGGCCCTGCCGTGGGAAAGAGGGAGAAGCTCATGCCCATTCAAATTTACAATACTCTAAGTCGCAAGAAAGAACCATTAATCCCCCGTGATCCGGGATGTATTTCGGTTTATGTGTGTGGTATCACCCCCTATGATGAGAGTCACTTGGGGCATGCCGTCCCTTCTATTATCTGGGATGCGATTCGGCGGTTTTTGGAGTTTCAGGGTTACCAGGTACGCTTGGTACAGAATTTTACTGATGTGGATGATAAAGTCATTGCCCGGGCGCAAAAGACCGGGGAGGAAGTATTGGCGATCTCCCATCGGTATGCCCAAGAATACTTGGAAGCCATGGATGCCTTAGGTGTGAAACGGGCTCATGTATATCCTCGAGTGAGTCAGGAGATCCCAGCGATCATCGAGATGGTGGAGGGGCTGATTGAGAAAAATCATGCCTATGTGGTGGGTGGGGATGTGTATTTCGATATCACTACCTTCCCGGAATATGGTAAGCTATCAGGACAAAGGTTAGATGAGCTGGAAAGCGGTACTCGCCTGGCTGTAGATGAACGCAAGCGCCACGCCATGGATTTTGCCATTTGGAAGAGTGCTAAGCCGGGAGAGCCGGCCTGGGACAGCCCTTGGGGAAAGGGTAGGCCTGGGTGGCATATAGAATGCTCTGCCATGGCGCTTAAATACCTGGGCAACCAATTTGATCTGCACGGGGGTGGGGTTGATCTGGTCTTTCCCCACCATGAGAACGAGGTGGCGCAATCAGAGGCCTATACCGGTGCACCTCCTTTCGCCCGCTGCTGGGTCCACAATGGACTCTTGCAGGTCAAAGATGAGAAAATGTCCAAATCTCTGGGGAATTTCACTCCTCTGACGGACCTTCTAGAGAGATACCCTGCCGGTGCTATTCGTTTCTACGTACTATCCTCTCACTACCGCAGCCCCCTGCAGTACAGTGAAGAAAAACTGCAAGAGGCCCGTCGGGGGTGGGAAAGGCTCCTCACTGTGGTGGAAAACCTCTCTCATCTGATTGATTCCGTGGCCAAGATTGACGCAGTGGCAGATTTGAAGGATGAATCCCTTGATGGGAAAGCTGCTGGGGCCATTGGGGAGCTGAGCGAGGCGGTTGCCGCTGCCCGGACCAAGTTTATCAGTGCCATGGAGGATGATTTCAATACTGCCTCGGCGATGGCGTCCTTGTTCGAATTAGCCCGTAGTATCAATACCTTTGAGGGGCAAATGGCAGAGATGACCGATGCTGAACGCCGACAAAGCCTTCACGTTCTACAGGATGCAAGGGAGGCTTTTGAGCGGTTAGGAGGGGATGTCCTGGGGCTCCTAGATCAGAAAGTCCCGAGCACTGGGTCCGAAGAACTGCTAGGCGAGTTAATCGAGCTGCTCATTAATGTGCGACAAAGAGCCAGAGAGCAGAAGGATTGGGCTACCGCCGACTTAATCCGGGATGAGTTGGCTCGGTTAGGGGTAAAACTGGAAGACTCTCCTCTTGGCACCCGTTGGAAGCTATGAGACTCGCTGAAGGCAATCCGATTAGGGACATCCAAGGTAGTTTTCTAGGTGATTATGAGGTGTTTCATATTGATAAAGGAAGAACATGCTTCCAGAGACGAGTTAGATGAGCTCCAAGACCTGATGGGCTTGGGGGAGAAGGTGCTTTCCCCCATAGAACTTATGAGATTACCCCCCTTGGTCTTAGCCTATGTCGGTGATGCGGTGTTTGAACTATGGATCCGTCTCCGCTTGGTGCAAAGCGGTTATCGGCGGATGTGCAGCTTGCATAGGCAGGCGGTGCACAGGGTGAATGCCGGTAGTCAGGCCCGCTTACTGAAGTTGTGGGCCCCTATCTTAAGTGAACAAGAAGCCGAGATTGTCCGGCGGGGGCGCAACACCAAAAGTACTGTCCCCCGCGGTACAACAGTGACGAACTATCGATTAAGCACAGGTCTGGAAGCTCTGGTAGGCTTTTTGTATCTTGCCGGTGAACAGGAACGGCTCCGGGAGTTACTATTATTGGCGGAAGAGAGTGATATACTAGAGGATGATGAAAAAGGCATGAAGGAGTCTGGACGTGGAACAGGTTGAGGGTAAGAATCCGGTACGGGAAGCCCTTAGGGCAGGGACTAAGGTGGACAGGTTGGTACTGGCCAAAGGATCAGAGCGGAGCCTTCGGGAAATTCTGGAGCTGGCATCAGAGACCGGGACCCCCATCGAGTGGCGAGAACGGGAATGGCTTGATCGGAAAAGTCAGACCCGAGGCCACCAGGGGGTGATAGCTTGGCGAAAGCCGATGGGTTATGTGGAGTTGCCGGAGCTGGTGGCCAGGGCATATGAACGCTCTGGCGAACCTTTGATCGTGGTCTTGGATGGGATACAAGATCCCCATAACCTGGGCTCTGTACTTAGGACCGCCGAGGCAGTAGGGGCTCATGGTGTAGTGATTCCCAAACGGCGAGCCGTTGGGTTAACAGCAACGGTGGCCAAAGTATCAGCCGGTGCGGTAGAATACGTACCGGTAGCTCAAGTGACCAATCTGTCCCAGGCCATGGCCACATTGAAGGAGGCTGGGCTCTGGGTTGTGGGAGCAGACATGGCCGGGGAGACACTGCATTTTGAGGCAGATCTCACCGGACCGATGGCCCTGGTTATTGGAGGAGAGGGGAAGGGTCTGGCCCGCCTTACCAAGGAAAGATGCGATCTCACTGTAAGGCTGCCGATGTATGGTCAAATCAACTCTCTGAATGCTGCTGTAGCTGCCGGCATTATGATGTATGAAGTGGTTAGGCAAAGAGCTAGCACTAAGTCAAATCAGAAGTAAAGAGCAAACCATAGGCAGCTAGATGTGGTCAAAACCGCTGTGGTTCGCTTTCTTGACGCTCCCCCCATGCTATTGTATAATGATTTTGTGTGTGGTAATGGACAAGCTGAGCCCATTGGCAAGGACGCGGTATGATGGTTAGCCTAACCGGTAAATCGCCTATGGGGAAGGCTTCAGATGGGTTCATTCTACCAACAGGGAAGTCAAGGGGTATGGACCGGACTCCCCCACAGACACCTTGGTGCTCTGCTCGGGGAAGGGATGTGTCGCTGTATTCGTTACAGGGACAGTCTCTGTCAGGCAAAATCGACCGGGTGGAGGCGATATGTTTGAGTAGTCAGGCGCAGCGCAAGTTGTATGAAGGGTATATCGGTCAAGAAGACGAGCAACTGGTTGAGCTTGTGCGTGAAGGCGATGAGTTGGCGCTAGAGTATATGATCAGTAAATACAAAAACTTTGTCAGGGCGAAGGCACGCTCTTATTTTCTTATTGGTGCTGACAGGGAAGATATCATCCAGGAAGGGATGATCGGTTTATATAAGGCCATTCGAGATTTCCGGCCTGATAAGCTAGCTTCCTTCCGAGCTTTTGCAGAATTGTGCATTACCCGACAGATTATTACTGCCATCAAGACAGCTACTCGCCAGAAGCATATTCCTCTTAATTCTTATGTGTCTCTTAACAAGCCCATCTATGATGAAGAGTCAGATAGAACTCTGCTGGATGTTCTCTCGGGTACCAAGATCACAGATCCGGAGGAATTGGTTATTAGTCGAGAAGAGTTCATCCATATTGAGCAGAAGATGGGTGAGTTTCTCAGTGACCTGGAGTGGAAGGTGCTCATGTACTACCTAGAGGGCAAATCCTATCAGGAAATAGCTGATAGCCTCGGTCGGCATGTCAAATCCGTGGATAATGCTCTGCAAAGGGTAAAACGTAAGCTGGAAAGGTATCTGCAGAAGCGGGATGAGAAAGCCACCGGTTGAGAGTCTCTCCTCATTTTCTGGCTTCGCTATAGGGAATACCTGCATAGATTGTCAGGAAAGCGGGGATGCCTAAATCGGATATCCCATCTAGTTACTCCCTCCTTTGGTCCGCGAGGCACTGAAAAGTTGAGCGAGCGAGCGAGTTTGCGCATATTGACAGGCCTACGCTTATGTGATAGATTCTAAAGGTAACTGACTAGGGCTGGAGGTGTGACCGGATGCGGGTAGGTATTACACTGGAATGTGGCAAGTGCAAGAACCGGAACTATCGTAGCAGCAAGAATCGGCGCAATGATCCGGATCGGCTGGAAGTTAAGAAGTACTGCAAGTTCTGTAAGGAGCATACTGCCCATAAAGAGACGCGTTAGCCTTATACGTTCAAACTCGGTGGGTAACAGTGAAAAGAATCTCATCCTGTCATGCCCCGTGTAAGGAAGTGAATCAGATGGGAGCAGCGACCAAGAGTGCAAGTAAGCCTATTTCGGAACGAATCAGTCGATTTCTGAAAGAAGTCCGGGCGGAAATGAGGAAGGTAGTGTGGCCCAACCGGAAGGAACTGACCACCTACACAATAGTTGTAATCGTAACGGTAGTTGTCGTGGCCGTGTTTATTAGCTTAGTGGATCTTGGTTTCGGTCAAATCCTTTTCCTATTGAGAAGACTAAGGGGGTGAGGGGGCCGGTGTGAATATCACTAGTGCTCCCCTTTACATCATGGATGATATCCAGGCTCAAGATGCTCAGTGGTATGTGATTCATACCTACTCTGGGTATGAGAATAAAGTCAAAACTAATCTAGAGCGCCGGGTAGAATCCATGGCCATGGAAGATAAGATATTCGCGGTCTTGGTTCCCATAGAAGAAGAAATGGATTTCAAAGACGGGAAAAAGAAGATCGTGAAGAAGAAGATTTTCCCTGGCTATGTTCTGGTGCGGATGACTATGAGCGATGACTCCTGGTATGTCGTGCGTAATACCCCCGGTGTTACAGGTTTTGTGGGCTCAGGGAATAAGCCGATCCCGCTCATGGAAGATGAGATGCTGGCTATTAAGCAGCAAATGGGATTGGAAGAGCAAAAACCCAAGGTTGCCTATTCCGTCGGTGATAATGTGCAAGTTATCGATGGGCCCTTTGTCAATTTCACTGGGACCATTGAAGAGGTTAACCTGGAGAGAGGCAAACTGAGGGTGATTGTTTCGGTTTTCGGGCGAGATACGCCGGTTGAGTTGAATTTCGAGCAGGTGGAAAAGGCGTAATCTCGCTGGTTGTGTAAAGGAGGTGGAAGGATTGGCAAAGAAAGTAGCTGCCATTGTCAAACTACAAGTACCGGCAGGGAAAGCAAACCCAGCGCCGCCGGTAGGTCCTGCCCTAGGCCAGCACGGAGTCAATATTATGGAGTTCTGCAAGACTTTCAATGAGAGAACGGCTAATCAAGCCGGTATGATCATACCTGTAGTTATTACGGTCTACGAGGATCGTTCATTTACCTTCATAACAAAGACCCCACCGGCATCTGTCTTGCTGAAGAAAGCCGCTGGTCTCGATAAAGCATCCGGGACGCCGAATGTGCTCAAGGTTGCCAAAGTCACTAAGGAGCAGGTGCGGGAGATTGCAGAACTGAAGATGCCTGACCTGAACGCCAGTGACATTGATGCAGCTATGCGCATGGTCGCAGGAACTGCTCGTAGCATGGGTATCGAAGTGCAAAAATGAGGCAGCTGGGGATGTTTGTGGGAGGAATAATCCGCTATTACCACATAGGAGGACACATGTGATGGCTAAGAGAGGTAAGAGGTACCAAGAGGCTGTTAAGACAGTCGACAGTGAAAGGCTATATACACCGGCAGAAGCGGTTGAACTGGTGAAAAAGAACGCTACTGCCAAGTTTGATGAGACGGTAGAGGTGGCTCTCAAATTGGGAGTCGATCCACGACACGCGGACCAGCAAGTCCGTGGTACGGTGGTGCTGCCCCACGGTACCGGAAAGAGTGTGCGAGTAGCAGTATTCGCCAAGGGCGAGCATGCCGAGGAAGCCAAGGCAGCTGGGGCTGATTTCGTCGGTGCAGAAGATCTGGTAGAAGAGGTACAGAACGGCTTCTTGGATTTCGATGTAACGGTGGCGACACCGGACATGATGGGTATGGTTGGTCGCCTCGGGCGAATACTGGGACCCCGGGGATTGATGCCTAACCCTAAGGCCGGTACCGTAACCTTTGAAGTAGGCAAAGCGGTAGAAGAGCTCAAAGCCGGCAAGATCGAGTATAGGGTGGACCGGGCTGCCGGTATACACGTGGCTATCGGTAAGGCATCCTTTAGTGCTCAAGCGCTATTGGGCAACTTCAGAGCCTTGATGGATGCGATAATTAAGGCAAGACCGGCTGCAGCTAAGGGCCAGTACTTGCGGAGGGTGGCCATGTCATCTACCATGGGTCCTGGTGTAAAGATTAACCCGCAGGTGGTTGTCAACGTACTGACAGAGAAAGAGGAAGAATAGTTGCGGGACTGACGTTGAGCAAGTTTGACCACAGGGTGTGGTTATGCTATACTCACGCCTAAAACTGAATCGGAAGACTATTCGGCCAGAGACAGTCGGCGTCTTTTAGACTTAATGGGATTTACCGCCAACCGAGGCTGGAGGCGAAGCAACATCGTGATTTTCTGCATGATGTAATGAGGCCCTCTAGACCAGTGTCTGTGGGGTCTTTTTTGTTGCCTGTACTTCATGAACGGAGGTGAGAATAATGGTAAGACCGGAAAAAGCAGCTGTAGTGGAAGAACTCAAAGATAAACTAAGCCGGGCCCAAGCAGTAGTCTTGACCGATTATCGGGGACTGAACGTCCAGGAGATTACTGAGTTAAGGCGCCAGTTGCGAGAAGCGGGTGTAGAGTACAAGGTTGCTAAGAACACCCTGACTACTATTGCTGCGAAAGAGGCAGCCTTGTCTGAGCTGGAGCAATTTCTAAGTGGACCGACAGCCATTGCGTTTGGCTATGACGAACCCGTCTCGGCGGCCAAGATCATCAGTGAATTTGCTCGTTTGCATAAAGAGTTGGAGATCAAAGGTGGAGTACTGGAAGGCAATGTCATAGATGTAGACGCGGTACAGGCCCTAGCGAATCTACCACCCCGAGAAGAACTGTTGGCCATGGTGGCTAGAGCAATGCAAGGCCCCATTGCGGGTATTGCCAATGCACTCCAGGGGATTATGCGCAATCTAGTATATGCTTTGGATGCAGTGCGGGAACAGAAGGAAGGCGCTAGCGCTTGAGCTGGCTATTGCCTGTAGAAGTGACCAAGGTTTGCAGTATATGGTGTAGATCAGTGATTCAGATGAGGAGGAGACTAGGTTGACTAAAGACGAAATATTAGAAGCGATCGAGAATATGACTGTATTGGAGCTTTCAGAACTGGTTAAGGCTATCGAGGATAGATTTGGCGTTTCTGCTGCGGCTCCTGTAGCTGTGGCGGCTGTGCCTGGGGCACCAGCGGCTGTCGAAGAAGAGGAGCAGACGGAATTTGACGTAATTTTGACCAGTGCAGGTGATAAGAAGATCCAGGTGATTAAGGTAGTCCGGGAGATTACCGGACTTGGTCTTAAGGACGCTAAGGGTCTGGTTGACGAGGCACCTAAGGCTGTCAAAGAGGGTGTTTCCAAGGAAGAGGCCGAGGATGTCAAGGCCAAGATTGAAGAAGTCGGTGGCGGCGTAGAGATCAAGTAACACGGATTCGATCATCGCTGATGCTGTTTCAGAAAAGTGGGGGGCGACTTGATCGCCCCTTCTCCTTCATATGCACCTTTGGTCCGGCCATAGGAAATTCCGGTCAATATCCTTGACAGGGTGGAGATGGCGTGGTACAATCAGTAAGTGCTATAGTAGGTGCATTGTGCCATAATACAGGACCAAGCAGTGGTGGCTTACCATTATTTGCAGTTCCAACGCATATTTACAGACAAAGAGATGAATGCTAAAAGGTGTGCTTTGCGTTCTATAGGCAAGGCTCGATGGGAAAAAACAGGGAGAGGTCTGTGCATAGGCATAGATACCAGTCTCCCGTTTCTTGCTGTAGGGGTTTGCCTCCTGTAGGCACGTTGCCTCTGGCTCGGTGGTAGAACGTAGAACCTGAAGGGAAGGTGAGCACTTTGGCCGCGGTGACACAAGTGGGCGAAAGGCAGCAGCGAATCAATTTTGGTAGAATCAAAGAAGTGCTTGAAATGCCTAACCTCATTGACATCCAGCGCGCGTCCTATGACTGGTTTCTTAATCAAGGCTTGCTGGAGACCTTTGAGGATATTTCCCCTATTGAAGATTTTACCGGGAACCTAGTGCTGGAGTTTATCGATCATTCGCTAGGTGAGCCTAAGTACTCTGTAGAGGAATGCAAGGATAGGGATGTGACCTATGCCGCCCCATTAAAGGTGCGGGCACGCCTCATTAATAAGGAAACCGGTGAGGTCAAAGAACAAGAGGTCTTCATGGGGGATTTCCCGCTCATGACTGAACAGGGGACCTTTATTATCAATGGAGCGGAACGAGTTATTGTCAGTCAGCTGGTTCGATCGCCAGGCGTATACTATGGGCAAGGGCTGCATTCCAGTGGTAAATATATATACACTGCCAGCATAATTCCTAATCGGGGTGCCTGGCTTGAATTTGAGACGGACGCCAATGATGTCGTATATGTGCGGGTGGATAGGACCCGCAAACTACCGGTAACGGTGCTTCTACGTGCCGTTGGTTACGGCGCCAATGCTCAGTTGATTGAGCTTTTCAATGATGCTCCCGCCCTAGGACCTACACTGGATAAGGATAACACGGAGTCTGAAGGGGAGGGGCTGATCGAGATCTACAAACGCCTCCGACCTGGGGAGCCCCCCACGGAGGAGTCAGCCAGAAGTCTGTTTGAGACGCTGTTCTATGATCAGAAGCGGTATGATCTAGCTGCAGTAGGGCGCTACAAGATCAACAAGAAATTACGGATTACGGAGCGTCTCACAGGGAAGACTGTGACCAGACCTATACCACATCCACAGACTGGTGAGATCTTAGTAGAGGCCAATACTCGGGTTGAACGCCGCACCGCGGAGCGGTTGGTCGCGGCTAAGGTCAATGTTGCCTATGTGAAGGGCAAAGATGACGAAGAAATTAAGATTATTGGTAATGGGCAGCCCGGTAATGATGTGAGGGCTATTACCCAACAGGATATTGTGGCTACGGTAGGCTATCTTTTTAATGTTATGTCTGGTATCGGCAGTATTGATGATATAGATCATCTCGGTAACCGTCGTCTGAAGGCGGTAGGTGAACTCCTGCAGAACCAGTTTCGGATCGGACTCTCCCGGATGGAGAGGGTTGTTAGGGAGCGTATGACCATTCAGGACGTGGACATTATTACTCCACAAGCCTTGATTAACATCCGGCCGGTGGTGGCGGCCATCAAGGAATTCTTTGGTAGTAGCCAGCTGTCTCAATTCATGGATCAAACCAATCCCTTGGCAGAGTTGACCCATAAGCGGCGGTTATCCGCCTTGGGACCGGGTGGTCTCAGTCGGGAAAGAGCGGGGTTTGAGGTTAGGGATGTACACCACTCTCACTATGGTCGTATGTGTCCCATCGAGACTCCGGAAGGGCCGAATATTGGTCTGATTGGGTCGCTTTGCACCTATGCCCGGATGAACGAGTATGGCTTCATTGAGACTCCCTATCGTCGGGTCGAAAATGGACGTGTCACTGATGAAGTCTGCTATTTGACTGCCGACGAAGAGGACAACTATGTAGTTGCTCAGGCTAACGAACCTTTGGATGCTGACGGACGATTTCTTCATCCTAGGGTCACAGTTCGATATATGGATCGGATTCTCCTTGTTCTTGCTGAACAGGTCGACTTCATGGACGTATCACCTAAGCAGCTGGTTAGTGTAGCAACTGCCCTGATCCCCTTTCTGGAGAATGACGACGCTTCCCGAGCATTAATGGGTTCTAACATGCAGCGTCAGGCAGTGCCCCTGCTTCGAACACAAGCCGCTTTCGTAGGTACCGGTATGGAGTTCAAGACAGCGCTGGACTCCGGTGTTTTAGTGATTGCCAAGAACTCAGGGGTGGTAGAAAAGGTATCTGCTCGGGAGATAGTAATTCGGACCGGTGCCGGCGGTAGAGATATTTACCATCTGATGAAATTCGAACGCTCCAATCAGGGAACTTGTATCAATCAGCGCCCACTTGTCAGAAAAGACATGAGGGTAACTGCCGGTGACGTGATCGCCGATGGGCCTTCTACTGACAAGGGCGAGTTGGCCTTAGGTAGGAACGTCTTGGTAGCCTTTATGCCCTGGGAAGGATACAATTACGAAGATGCCATTTTGATCAGTGAGAGTTTGGTTAAGCATGATGTTTTCACTTCGATTCATATTGAGGAATATGAGGCACAGGCACGAGATACAAAGCTAGGTTCAGAAGAGATTACCCGGGACATCCCCAATGTCGGTGAGGATGTATTAAAGGATTTGGATGCCCGGGGCATTATCCGGATTGGTGCAGAAGTGCAGCCAGGAGATATTCTGGTCGGTAAAGTGACACCCAAGGGAGAGACGGAGCTGACTGCGGAAGAGCGGCTACTGCGGGCGATCTTTGGTGAAAAAGCCCGAGAAGTACGGGATACTTCCTTACGGGTACCCCATGGAGAGGGTGGTACTGTAGTCGATGTAAAGGTCTTTTCACGGGACAATGGTGATGAGCTATCACCAGGTGTGAACCGACTGGTGCGGGTTTATGTTGCTCAAAAGCGAAAGATCTCCGAAGGTGACAAGATGGCGGGACGTCACGGCAATAAGGGTGTCATTGCCCGTATCTTGCCGGAAGAGGATATGCCCTTATTGCCGGATGGGCGACCGGTGGAAATCGTCCTCAACCCATTGGGGGTACCATCCCGGATGAATATAGGGCAGGTTTTGGAAACCCATTTGGGGTGGGCAGCAGCAGCCCTAGGTGTGCGGATCTCCACACCGGTATTTGATGGTGCGGGGGAAGATGATATAGTAGCAATGCTGAAAAAGGCAGATTTGCCGGAGACCGGCAAGATCCGGTTGCGGGATGGCCGCACCGGTGAACCCTTTGAAAACGATGTTACCGTAGGTTATATCTATATGCTAAAGCTGGCTCATTTAGTGGATGACAAGATCCATGCCCGTTCTACCGGCCCTTACTCCTTAGTTACCCAGCAGCCATTGGGTGGTAAGGCCCAGTTTGGAGGCCAGCGGTTCGGGGAGATGGAAGTGTGGGCACTGGAAGCCTATGGTGCCGCCTATACTTTACAAGAGCTTTTGACGGTCAAATCTGATGATGTGGTGGGGCGGGTCAAGACCTATGAAGCTATCGTTAAGGGCGATAATATTCCAGAGCCTGGGGTGCCTGAGTCTTTTAAGGTTCTCATTAAGGAACTGCAGAGCCTGTGTTTGGATGTGCGGGTATTCAGTGAGGAAGGCGAAGTAGAGATTAAGGAAGTCGATGAAGACGTAAGTGAGATGGCCAAGGAACTGGGTATTGATATTCAAACCAGGGAAATCGGTCAACTTAAGCAGCAGAGCGTAAAAGAGGCCGATGTAGATGAGGAAGAGGAAGCTGAAGAGGAAGAATTTCGAGGTAGGAAGACCGTGCCGGGTGAAGCACCGGTAGAGCCGGAAAGCGATAGTGATGGGGACGACGATTTGGACGACTTTGAGCCTATTGCTGAAGAGTTGGATCCGGAGATAACCGATGAAGACGAAGCTATAGATGCAGATGATGTTGACGATGTCGAGTATGGTGAGTTTGATTACGATGATGAGGACACCGGCGATAGTGACGATGATGATTATCAGGATCCAGATCTTGATGACGATGAAGAGCTCTGAGAAAGGTAAATAGGTTGCGGGGTTCTATCCGAGCTCCATCACCTTTTGTGCGAGACGGTTCCAGACAAGAGGAGTGGTCGCTTCATGATGGATGTCAACAACTTTGATGCCATTCGCATTGGCCTTGCCTCACCGGAACAGATCCGGGCTTGGTCGAGTGGTGAGGTTAAGAAACCGGAAACCATTAATTACCGGACATTGAAACCAGAACGGGAAGGTTTGTTCTGTGAGAAGATTTTCGGTCCTAGTAAGGACTGGGAGTGCCATTGTGGCAAATACAAGCGAGTTAGGTATAAGGGCATTGTTTGTGATCGCTGTGGTGTGGAGGTAACCCGGGCGAAAGTTCGGAGGGAACGGATGGGCCATATGGAGTTGGCTGCATCGGTATCCCATATTTGGTATTTTAAGGGAATTCCAAGTCGCATGGGACTGACACTGGATATGTCGCCCCGAACTTTGGAAAAGGTCCTGTACTTTGCTGCATATATAGTGATCGATCCAGGTGAGACGCCTCTAACAAAGAAGCAGCTTCTAAACGAACAGGAATACCGAGACTGTCGGAACAAGTACGGCAATGGTTTCCAGGCTGGTATGGGAGCAGAGGCCATTAAACGGTTGCTGGAGGAAATTGATCTGGATGCACTCTCCCGGGAACTGCGGCTGGAGATCAAAGATAGTACCGGCCAGCGGCGGGTGAGAGCCATTCGGCGGTTGGAAGTAGTGGAGGCTTTCCGGAAATCCGGGAATCGTCCGGAATGGATGATTCTGGATGTAATTCCAGTGATTCCGCCGGAGCTGAGGCCTATGGTGCAGCTTGATGGTGGGCGATTTGCTACTTCTGACCTAAATGACCTCTACCGGCGGGTGATTAACCGGAACAACCGGCTCAAGCGTTTGTTGGAGTTGGGAGCACCGGATATTATAGTGCGTAACGAAAAGCGCATGCTGCAGGAAGCGGTGGATGCCCTCATTGACAATGGACGGCGGGGCCGACCGGTAACGGGTCCGGGTAACCGCCCCCTCAAGTCCCTTTCTGATATGCTCAAAGGGAAGCAGGGACGTTTCCGCCAGAACCTCTTAGGTAAGCGAGTGGATTATTCTGGCCGTTCGGTGATCGTGGTAGGTCCCGAACTGAAAATGCATCAGTGTGGGCTGCCCAAGGAAATGGCTTTGGAGTTGTTTAAACCCTTTGTGATGAAACGGTTGGTTGATCTAGGTCATGCCCATAACATCAAGAGTGCCAAGCGAATGGTAGAACGGGTTCGACCCGAGGTCTGGGATGTGCTGGAAGAGGTCATCAAAGAACACCCAGTACTGCTAAACCGGGCTCCGACCCTGCACCGTTTGGGTATTCAGGCCTTTGAGCCGGTATTAGTCGAAGGCCGGGCAATCCAGATCCATCCCTTGGTATGTACTGCCTACAATGCCGACTTTGATGGTGACCAAATGGCGGTACATGTACCGTTATCCGCGGAAGCGCAGGCAGAGGCGCGGCTGTTGATGCTTTCCACTAATAATCTCCTCCTGCCTGCCAGTGGTCGTCCTGTCACCACTCCTACCCAGGATATGGTGATCGGGTGTTACTACTTGACACAGAAGAAAGAGGGTGCCCTCGGTGAAGGTCGTCACTTCGCCTGCCCGGAGGAAGTGCATATGGCCTATGCTGATCATCAGATAGACCTACATGCATTGATCACTGTGCGGTGGAATGGTGAGACTATTGAAACGACTGCCGGACGCGTCTTCTTTAATGAGATCATGCCTGAGGAACTCGGTTTCTATAACGGTGTTGTCGGTAGCAAAGAACTGGCTCATTTGGTGGGGCGACTCTATCGCCTCTTTGGCAATACTCGTACCGCCGAAGTACTGGACGATGTGAAGCGACTGGGCTTCCACTATGCTACTGTCTCCGGTACCACCGTAGCACTTTGTGATATTACCAGTCCGCCGGAAAAGAAGACGTTGATTGAAACAGCAGAGGAGCAGGTGGAGATAGTAGAGCAACAGCACCGCCGGGGACTGCTCACTGCTGATGAGAGATATCAGCGGATATGCGATATCTGGACCAGAACTAAGGAAGAAGTTACGGATGCTATGCGGAAGCACAGTGATGCTTTCAATCCCATCTGGATGATGGCACGGTCCGGTGCCCGTGGTAATGAGTCACAACTCAGTCAGTTGGCCGGCATGCGAGGCTTGGTAGCTGACCCAACCGGTAAGACGATCGAGATACCCATTAAGGCCAACTTCCGTGAAGGACTGACAGTACTGGAGTACTTTAACTCTACCCATGGTACCCGGAAAGGTCTGGCTGATACAGCTCTAAGGACCGCAGACTCAGGTTATTTGACACGAAGGCTAGTTGATGTGGCCCAAGACGTGATTGTGCGAGAAGTGGATTGTGGTACCGACCAGGGAGTAAGTATGAGTGCGATCACCGATGTGGGTCGTGACATTGAGCAAATCATTGAGCCACTCAGTGAACGTCTCACCGGAAGAGTGGCAGCTAGCCCGATTTTGCACCCTGAAACCGGAGAGGTGCTAGTTGAAGCCAATCAGCTCATCGATGAAGATATGGCTGATGCGGTAGAACAGGCAGGGATCAAAGAAGCGGAGATTCGCTCAGTACTGACTTGTAGAACCCGTCACGGTGTCTGTGCTCGTTGCTATGGGCGTAACCTAGCCACTGGGAAACTGGTGGAGGTGGGTGAGGCTGTAGGTACCATTGCTGCCCAATCGATTGGTGAACCTGGGACTCAGTTGACTATGAGAACTTTCCATACCGGTGGCGTAGCCGGTGATGACATTACGGCCGGTCTACCTAGGGTAGAAGAGCTGTTTGAGGCCCGTAAACCTAAGGGCCAGGCGATTATTACAGAAGTAGCCGGCACAGCCTCGATTACCGAAAGCAAGGGTGTCCGCAAGGTGATAGTTACCACTGAGGGCGGAGAAGAGAAGAGTTACACAGTCCCCTATGGAGCTCGCCTGAAGGTAAGAGAGGGTGGCCAAGTCGAGGCGGGGGATCAGCTGACCGAGGGTTCGGTAAACCCCCATGAAATCCTCAAGGTCAAGGGAGTACGGGCTGTTCAGGCTTATCTGGTTCGGGAAGTGCAGGAAGTGTATCGTTCCCAGGGTGTAGATATCAATGATAAGCACATCGAGGTGATCATCCGCCAGATGCTCCGCAAAGTCAAGGTGGAGCGACCCGGCGATACTGATTTGCTGCCTGGTGGTCTGGTCGATGCTTTCGAGTTTGAGGACGAAAATCAAAGGGTAGTAGCTGAAGGCGGTGAACCCGCGGTGGCCAAGCCGGCACTGCTGGGGATCACTAAGGCCTCTCTGGCAACAGAAAGCTTCCTCTCGGCAGCTTCCTTCCAGGAGACTACCCGGGTATTGACAGAGGCTGCTCTCAAGGGCAAATACGATCCGCTCTTGGGGCTGAAGGAAAACGTGATTATCGGTAAATTGGTACCGGCCGGTACCGGTATGTCTCATTACCGGACAGTAAGGGCAACCCCGGCTGATGGGGTCGAACCGGTGACAGTTGCACTGGCGGAGGAAGTGGAAGCGGTGGGGGCTGAAGCCACAACCGGCTAGAGGAAATTGCCGGCCCCCGCCGGCCTTTTGCCCTTGACAGGCACTTGCGGTGGTGCTAAAATGTGTGAGTGTGTGTATTGCTGGGGTTTTTGGGGCCGGATACTTGGCGGGTAGGGGGAGTGTTCCAATGCCGGCTAGGCTGAAAAACGCCAAGCGGAAATTGGTAGGCACCAAACGGGCCTACAGAGCTTTGAAGGAAGATCAGGTATCAGTATGCTATGTAGCCCGAGACGCAGAACCAAGGGTGACTGAACCTTTGCGGCGCCAATGTACGGAGAAGGGTCTGGAGATTGTTTATGTTGATTCCATGAAACAGCTGGGTAGATATTGTGGTATTGATGTGGGGGCGGCGGTAGCCGCAATCCTCAAATAGATGATAAAGGGGGGAACTAAGTGCCAACCATTAACCAGTTGGTGCGTCAAGGCAGAAAGCAGGTTAAAAAGAAGACCACTGCTCCGGCCTTGCGTTACCTTCAAAACACACTAAAGAATGAAAGAGTCGTAACTCCGGGTGCTCCACAAAAGCGCGGAGTATGTACTAGGGTATATACCAGTACGCCCAAGAAGCCGAATTCGGCTCTGCGGAAAGTAGCCCGTGTGCGACTTACCAATGGTATCGAAGTTACTTCGTATATCCCCGGCGAGGGCCATAATCTGCAGGAACACTCGGTGGTACTGATCAGAGGCGGTCGCATCAGAGATATTCCAGGAGTTCGCTATCATGTAATTCGGGGAACTCTCGATGCAGCCGGTGTTGAGAGCCGCCGTCAAGGCAGGTCCAAATACGGAGCGAAGCGGCCCAAGTGACGATTTTGATCATCTATTTGGCCGGCTTTACTGGATACTATGAGGGGTGGCGACCGGGGTCGTTGGGCTATAGCGCCGTCCCTTTGGCAAAGGGGGGGAATTGATGCCGAGAAAAGGTAGTGTACCAAAACGAGATATTCTGGTAGATCCTCAGTATGAAAGTGAACTGGTGGCTCGGTTGATTAACGCCATCATGTTGGATGGCAAGAAGAGCACAGCGGAGAGCATAGTCTACAGTGCTCTGGGTGAAGTGCAAGAGAAAACCGGCAAGGATCCCATGGAAGTCGTGGAAGAAGCTCTAAAGAACATCATGCCGGTTTTGGAGGTTAAACCACGGCGGGTGGGAGGCGCTACTTACCAGGTACCAGTGGAAGTTAGGCCCGACCGGCGCCGTTCACTGGCTCTTAGGTGGCTGGTGCAGTTTTCCAGAACCCGCGGCGAGCGATCCATGGCCTCGCGCTTAGCGGCAGAGCTGATGGATGCGGCCAATAATACCGGTGGAGCTGTCAGGAGAAAGGAAGAGACGCATCGGATGGCGGAAGCCAACAAGGCATTTGCTCATTACCGGTGGTGAAGGACTGCTTCGTACTCGAAGCAATTGATTAGTTGCGATGGACTGGTTGGGAGGCTTACAGAGTGGTTCGGGATTTTCCCATAGAGAAGACAAGAAATATTGGAATAATGGCTCACATCGATGCGGGCAAGACCACGACTACTGAACGTATTTTATTCTATACTGGTCGTGTCCATAAGATCGGAGAGGTCCATGACGGTGCCGCTACTATGGACTGGATGGTTCAA